>JAQWJQ010000157.1 GCA_029248265.1 Planctomycetota bacterium | reverse complement strand
GGTCTCCTCGCCTCTCGTGGTCGACGACATGGTGGTGCAGAACTTCGGCGCCCCCGGCGGTCCGAGCGTGGCGGCGCTCGACCTGGAAACGGGCGACCCGCGCTGGTTGGCGGGGTCGGAGTGGGGGCCCAGCTGCGCGTCGCCCGTGCTCGCGACCATCGCAGGGGAGCCGCGGATCCTGGTCATCGCGGCCGGCGAGTCGCGCCCGCCGGTGGGCGGACTGATGATCATCAGCCCCGAGGGGAAGGTCACCACGCGCTATCCCTTCCGGAGCCGGACGACCCTGAGCGTCAACGGGCCCAGCCCGGTGCCCATGGGGAACAGCGTCTTCCTCACGGCGGCCTACAACGTGGGAAGCGCGGTGCTGGACATCGACAAGGAGGGGCGCGGCGTGGAACGCTGGCGCGACCGCCGCTCGCTGGCCCTGGAGTTCGCGACGCCGATCTTCACGGACGGGTTGATCATCGCCGTGGACGGCGTGTCGGGCCGGGCGGGGGCGCTGGTGGCCATCGACCCCAAGGACGGCAAGGAGCGCGCGCGCACGGCGCTGACCTTCGACCAGAAGATCGGGAGCGGCGACCGCAAGCGCACCCTCTCCACGAGCCTCGGCAAGGGCGCCGTGATGGAGGCCGATGGGGTCTTCTGGGCCCTGGGCGACACCGGCCAGCTGGTGACGGCGCGGCTCGGTGAGGACGACTTCGAGGTCATCTCCCAGGCGCCGTTGTTCTACGCCGCCGAGACCTGGACCCCGCCGGTGATCTGCAACGGCCTCCTGTACGTCTGCCAGAACAACCCCGGCCGCGTGGACGGCTCCGCGAGGCGCTTGCTCTGCTACGACGTGCGCGGCGAGTGAGGGGCCTCAGGTCCGCCGCGCGGGCCGCCTGCCGTTGAGCATCCACCCGATCGGCGTCGGGCGGATGAGCAGCGCGTAGGTGAGGAGCAGCGCCGCGAGGCACGCGGTCACCATGAACCCGAGCTTCTGCCAGGCCGGGAGCTCCCAGCGGGCCACGGCCCCCTGGAGCAGGAAGACCAGGGGCAGGTGGGCGAGGTAGATCCAGTAGGACGCGTCGGAGAGGTAGCGGACCCAGGCGCGCTCCCGGTGGAAGAGCTTCGCGGAGAGCCCGATCAGGCCGAGGGTCATGGTCCAGGCGAAGGTCGCCTGCATGACGGCCGGGACGAGGGTCTCGAGCTCGCCGCCCTTGGCGCTCTCCGCGGCGCCTCCCGCCGCGAGGAAGACCGCCGCCCCGATGGCGAGCATCGCCGGCCAGCCGCGGGTCAGGCTGCGCGTGTCCGGGTCGAGGCCGCGCACGGCGGCGCCGAACAGGAAGAAGACCCCGTAGTAGCCGAGCACCAGCGGGTCGTAGGCCAGGTCCGAGGACGTGCTCGGCCCGAAGAACGTCAGGCCGCGGCCGAGCATGATCGCCTGGAGCGTCGCGGTCAGCGGCACCAGGGCCACGAGCGCGAGGGGAGAGACGTAGAGGCTCCAGTTCGACGCCGGGCGCAGGCGCGCGGCGATGGCGAAGACCGGGAGGCTGAGTACGAGCAGACCCATGAGGTACCAGAGGAACCAGAGGTGCCCGACGTCGAAGTAGGCGAGCTCCTCCAGGAACCTGCTCCCGGGGGAGCTCGGGTCGAAGACGTCGGACCTCCCCGGCGGGGCATCAGCGAACACCGCCGCCGTGCGGCGGGTGCGCTCGGGCATGGTGTCGAGGTCCACGTCGTACCGGACGAGGCCGGCGATGAACTGGGTGACTCCGCGACGCTCCTCGCCCCAGGGCCACATGGAGAGCTCCCTCGCGCTGGTGCCGTCCTGGTTTCGGGCCTCGGGGTCCGCCCCCCCCGCGAGGAGAGTGGCGGCGGCCTCGGGCGAGGCCCAGAAGGCGGCGCCGGTGAGGGGCGTGCTCCTGGAACCGTCTCGGGCCTCGAGGTCCGCGCCGAGGTCCAGGAGGAGCTCGCAGGCCTCCGCCTGGTCCTCCGTCGCCGCCCAGTGGAGGGCCGTGAGCTGGAACTCGTCCCTGGCGTCGAGGTCGTCACCCGCGGCGTCGAGCGCCGCGATTCGATCGAGGTCTCCGGCCCGCGCGGCGGCCCACAGGTCCAGGTCCGCGCCCCGTGCTCCAGGTGCTTCGACCTGGGCACCGAAGACCGCGGCCGTCGCACGGAGCCTCTCCGGCATGCCGGCGAGGTCCACGTCGAACCGGAGGAGGCCAGCGATGAAGGCGGTGGTTCCCCTTCGCTCGTCGCCCCAGGGCCAGTTCGCCAGGTCCACCGCGCGTGTGCCGTCCTGATTGCGGGCCTCAGGGTCCGCACCGCGGGCCAGGAGGACCTCGCAGGCCTCCGCGGACCCCCAGAACGCGCCGCTGATCAGCGGCGTCGCCGCGGTTCCGTCGGTGCTCTCCGGGTCCGCGCCGAGCTCCATGAGGAGCTCACAGGCCTCGGGCTGGTTCGCGGTGGCGGCCCAGTGGAGAGCGGTGAGCTGGAAGCTGTCCCTGGCGTCGAGGTCCTCGCCCTCGGCGTCGAGCGCTCGGAGGCGCGGTAGGTCCCCGGCGCGCGCGGCGGCCCAGCGGTCGCGGTCGGTCTCGCGCTCCTCGGACGTCCCCGACGCCGGGGTCGAGCCAGGGCTCTCCGGCGCGTAGCGCAGGGTGAGCCCCTCGCCCACGGACCAGTGCATCAGGGGGAGGATGGTGAAGCACGCGACGACCATGGGCACCAGGACCCTCCGGACCCGGTGCGAGATCAGGCCGCGCGCCCCACGCCGCTGCCAGAGCATCACCGCGAAGTAGCCGCTCAAGAGAAAGAAGAGCGGCATGCGGAAGCCGTGGATGAACGCGAAGAGCGCGGTCATCCCCTCCGTGCGTACCTCGTCCGCGATCGGCCAGGGGACGAACGAGAGGGAGAGGCACGCGTGGAGCACGACGCCGAGGGACATGGCGAAGCTCCGCACGGCGTCCAGGTCGTGGCGGCGAATCACCCCGGAAGCGGCGCCGTGCGCCGCCTCCGCCTGTGGCCCGGCGGGTGAGCCAGTGAGGGGATCCGCGCCGGGGTCTGTGGTGTCGCGCACGGGAACGGGGGGCATGCGTGGGGGAGGGTCAGGGGGCGGCAGGCCTGCTTCACCTTCGCATGCTCCGCCGGCGTATTCAGGAGGCGCCCTCAAAAAACGGCTGGCCCGCCTCCCTGGTGGAGAGGAGGCGTGACGGGACGGCGGCGGCCGCTCCTGCGGGGTGAGTGGGGGGTTCCACGTTGGACGCCTCTCCCCAGGACCTTGGACCCTCGCGGCGCAGGTTCGCTCAGGGGAGCTCGCGGATCCGCAGGTTGCGGAACTGCACGGGCGCGGCCTCGGCTTCCAGGGCGAGGTAGCCCGTGGCCGGCTGGCAGTCGCGGCCGCCGTTGACCTCTTCGCCGTTCACCCACAGTCGCACCTCGCCGTTGATGGCGCGCACGTAGTAGTGGTTCCACTCGCCGTGGGGGCGCGTGAGCCGCTGGGTGGGGAAGCTGCGGGTGCTCTTGGGCTGGCCCACCTTGTACGGCGCACCGTCCTCGTCCGAGTACTCGATGGCGGGCGTGAAGGCCTTCATCTTCGAGGCGCCCACGGGGAACACGTCGCCGTGGCTGGTGAACCAGTTGGAGTGGGCGCCCTTGTTCTTCAGCCAGTTCGTCTCGTAGCCGAGGTCGAGGACCTGGACCTCGATCCCGCTGCGGGGGAGGGTGCCGGGGGGGAGATCAGTGAAGGCGGACTCGGGGCACCAGACGAAGAGCCCGGAGTTGCCCGCGAACGTCTCGTGCTTCCACTCGACCACCATCTCGAAGTTGGTGTACGGCTTCTGGCTCCGGGCGCCGCCCACGGGCCGGCCGGTGCAGTGGATCACGCCGTCCTCCTCGCGCCAGGTGGTCTCGTCCCCGTTGACATTCACGAAGTCCGCCAGCGTGAGCGTGGTCCAGCCCTCGCCGTCCACGTGGGCGCGCTGGAGCTCGGCGGTGGGGAGCGCGGCCCAGAGGGCGGCGGCGGCCGGGATCGCGGCCAGGGAGAGCTTGAGGAGGTTCATGGTGGGGGTCAGTGCTTGGGGTTGGCGAGGCAGTAGAGGGAGTCGCCTGTGCGCAGGTAGAGGCGGTCGCCCACCGCCACGGGGGAGGAGAGGGTGAAGGAGCCGTCGAGCTCGTTGACCGCCAGCTGCTTGAACTCGGGGCCCGCGGCGAGCACCACGGTGATGCCCTCCTCGTTGGTGATGTAGAGCTTGCCGTCCGCGAGCAGCGGGGACGAGGACACGGTCCCTTCGACGGTCCGTTCCGGACCCCACAGGGCCTCGCCCGTGGCGCCAAGGATGCAGGTGACGAGCCCGGCGTCGTCCACCATGTAGAGGTAGGTGCCGTCGCTGGCGGGGGTCGGGACGTCAGGCCCGCCGCGGGTGTCCCAACGCCAGCGCACGTCCTCCTCGGTCAGGGGCTCGGCGCCCCCGGTGTCGATGGCGAGCACGGGCCGCTCGCGGGTCGGCGCCACGAGGATGTCGCCCACCATGACGGCGGAGGGCACGATGCGGTAGTTGGTGGCCTTGCGCGGGTTGAGCCCGTTCACGCGCCACAGCTCCTTGCCGGAGTCGAGGGCGTGGCCCGTGACCACGTCGCCGCCGGTGATGACCAGCTCGGCGCCGCCCTCGCGCTCGATCACCAGCGGCGTGGTGTAGGCGTCGGGGGACTCGCGCGGCGCGTCGGTGGGCCGCTCGGCGTGCCAGCGGAGCTCGCCCGACTTCGCGTCGAAGGCCGCGATGTAGGACGGGTCGTCGGTCTTCATCCCGTGCAGCACCTGCACGATCAGGAGGTCGCCGTGGAGCACGGGGGAGGACGCGTACCCCCAGAGCAGCCCGAAGGGACCCCAGCGCTCCTGCAGGTTGGTGGACCATGCCAGCTCACCTTTGAAGTCGTGGGCGCTCACCGTCCCGTTCCCCGTGACGGTCCACACGTGGACCCCGTCGGTCACTGGAGAAGCCGAGGCGCGGTTGGCCTTGTAGTGGAGCTCATTGCCCTCATCCAGGTTCTGCGTCCAGCGCACTGAACCGTCCGTCGTGCTCAGGCAGTGCAGCAACATCTCAGGACCGCCCGGATCACGGCGCGGCCGCCGTCGTCCCCTGGGCTGCTCCTCGGGAGCTACGGGCTGAGGAGCCGACGCTGAGAGCACGAAGAGATGATCGCCGCTGATGGCCGGGGTCGCGCCGGAGAAGGTGGGCATCGGGGTGCGCCAGACCACGTGCTCCTCGACGCTCCAGCGGGTGGGGAGCCCCTCCGCGCCCGGCGCGGTCCCCCGGAGCTCGGGGCCCCTCCAGTTGCTCCACCCGGGCTGGCCGTCTTGGGGGCCGGCGAGCTGGGCCGGGGCCGCGGGTGTCCAGGCCGCAGTGAGAAAGAGGACGCCCAGGAGGGAGGAGATGGGGGGTGTCGTCATTAGGGGGGAAGGGGCGGGGGGCTCACGCATCCTATCGCTCCGGACCCGGATTGCGGTGACGGCCTGGGTGCCCCTGAGTGCCCGTCCGGGCTCCAGGTGCCACGGGGATCGTGCCCGTGGATCCTGCTGCGCCGAGGCGTGAGCCCAGGAGTGGGCTCCGGACGGAGGACGCCCCGCGGGCTATCACGATCGAGGGGTCGCCTCTACCGTGGCTCGGACCACGCGCCCGTCCCCACCCCTCGAGGGGAGCGGGCCAGGCGACCCCGTCCTTCGCCCGCAGTCCCCGCACCGCGCCATGATCCGAGCTACCGCCAGTTTCCTCATCGCCCTCTTCATCACCGCTCCCGTGTCAGCGTGGAGTCATGCGGACGAGGAGGCGCCCAGGGTGCTGTTCCTGACCCACTCGGCGGGCTTCGTTCACTCTGTCGTGCGGCGGCCTGCGCCTGACCAGCTGGCCCACGCGGAGCGTGTCCTGAAGGAGGCGGCCGAGGGCCGGGTCGTGGTGGACTGCACCCAGGACTGCGGCGACATCACCCCGGAGAACCTCGCGCGCTACGACGCGGTGCTCTTCTACACGACCGGGTCGCTCCCCATCAGCGACGAGGGGAAAGAGGGCCTGATCGAGTGGGTCCGAGAGGGAGGCGCGTTCTGCGGCGTGCACTGCGCGACGGACACCTTCTACGAGTTCGCCGACTACATGGGGCTGGTGGGGGGCGCCTTCGACGGCCACCCCTGGCACGAGGAGGTGACGATGACCGTCGAGGACAGGACTCATCCCTCCACGTCGCACCTCGGGGAGCGCTGGGTGCTGACCGATGAGATCTATCAGTTCAAGTGGTGGCGCCGTCACCCCAGCCACGTGTTGCTCTCCCTCGACGCTGACGCCAACGACGTGGCCCGCGGCAAGCGCGTGGACCGCGACTACGCGAACGCGTGGTGCAAGGACTTTGGCCGGGGCAAGATGTTCTACACGGCCCTCGGTCACCGCGAGGACGTCTGGACGAACCCGGCCTTCCAGGAGCACCTGATCGGGGGCATCGAGTGGGCGGTCGGCGGGGACTCGGTCTCGGTGCCGTCGCCCCCCGGCGCCGTGGTGCTGCTGGACGTCGAGGATCGCCGCCCTGCGCGGACCCTGGCGGGCTGGCGGCACGGAGACGGTGGAGAGGCGAAGTGGCGGGTGACGATCCCGACTCCTCCCGCAAGCGCCGCCCACGGGGCGGACCAGCCGGACGGCGCGGCAGCCCCGGAGAGCGAGGGTGGCGGGCACCCAGGTACGCGGTCCGGATACATGCAGGTCGTGTCCGGGACGGGCAACCTGTTCACCCGCGCTGAGCTGGGAGGAGACTACCTGCTGCACGTGGAGTTCATGGTGCCGCCGACGCCGGAGACCAACGGGTGGCAGGATCGCGGCAACAGCGGCGTCTACGTCCAGGGCCGCTACGAGGTCCAGGTCCTGGACTCCCTCGGCCTCAAGCTTCGCAGCGGCGACTGCGGCGGGATCTACGGCAAGCACGTCGCCAGCGTGGACGCCTGTAAGCCGGCGGGCTACTGGCAGAGCTACGACATCGAGTTCCGCTCGCCGCGCAGGAGCCGTGAGGGTGAGAAGACGGAGAACGCCCGCATGTCGGTCTGGCACAACGGGATTCTCATTCACGACGACGTGCAGGTGGACGGACCGACCGCCGCGGCTGTGGGCGGGGACGAGCCTGGTTCCGGCCCGCTCATGCTCCAGGACCACGGGCACCCGGTCCGGTACCGGAACATCTGGGCCCTGCCGCGGTGAGCCGCGGCGGCCGCCGGCCGCGTCTGAAATCATGAGAGGTGCGTAAGGAGGCGGGCTCCTGGGGCGCCATCCACGCCAGAGGCCGCGCGTCCTGGCGGCCGGTTGGTAGGCTGATCAGGACCCTCCCACGGCTCCCTCCTCGGCGTCTCCTGCGGCGCCCACCGGCTCGATGAACCGAACACTCCTCCTCGCCTGCGCCGCCGCGCTCTCGCTTCTCTCAACCGCCGCCCCTGCGAGGGCGACCGCCCAGGCCGGTGAGAACTGGCCCTCCTGGCGAGGCCCGAACCACAACGGGGTCGCGCCCTCGGGCGGCGCCCCTACGGAGTGGGGGGAGGAGAAGAACATCCGCTGGCGCGCCGAGCTCCCCGGCCTCGGGATCTCGACGCCGGTCGTGTGGGGGGACCACCTCTACGTCACGAGCGCCGTCGAGACGGACAAGCCCGCGGACGGCTCTGACGCAGCGGCGCAGCCCGAGCCGCAGGAGGGCCGGCGCCGCGGTCGCGGCCGGCGAGGCCGCGGATCCGCGGGCCCCAAGAAGGTCCACGAGTTTCGCGTCATGTGCGTCAGCCGTGAGGACGGGAGCGTGGTCTGGAGCAAGACGGTGGCCGAGACCGCGCCGCATGAGGGCATCCACGGGACCAACTCGCAGGCCTCCGCGTCGCCCATCACGGATGGAGAGCACATCTGGGCCTTCTTCGGCTCCCGTGGCCTGCACTGCCTCGACATGGAGGGCACCGTCGTCTGGTCAAAGGACTTCGGGCAGATGAGGACCCGTAACGAGTTCGGTGAGGGGGCGTCGCCGGCCATCCACGGCGACAAGATCGTGGTGCTCTGGGACCATGAGGGCGTCGACTTCATCGCCGCCCTCGACAAGGAGACCGGCAAGGAGGCCTGGCGCACGGAGCGGGACGAGGTCACCACCTGGGTCACGCCGCTCATCGTCCCTGTGGGGGATCAGGTGCAGGTGATCACCACCGCGACCGACGCCTCCCGGGCCTATGACCTGGAGAACGGCGAGCTGATCTGGTCCCTCGGCGGCATGACGACCAACTGCATTCCAACGCCCATCTACCAGGACGGCGTCGTGTATCTCATGAGCGGCTTCCGCGGCTCAGCGCTGCAGGCGATCAAGCTCGAGGGCGCGGCGGGCGACCTCAAGGAGAGCAAGAACCTGCTCTGGAGCTACGGCAAGAACACCCCCTACGTCCCCACCGGCGTGCTCGTGGATGGGAAGCTCTACTTCCTGCGGGTCAACTCCGGCCGCGTCACGTGCCTCGATGTGGCGAACGGCAAGGAGCACTTCTCAGCGGAGAACCTGGGTGGGATCCGGTCGATCTACGCCTCGCTGACGGCCTCTGGTGAGTACATCTACGCGGCGTCCCGCGAGGGGGAGACCGTGGTCTTCAAGGTCAGCGACACCTTCGAGCAGGTGGCATCCAACACGCTGGACGACGCCTTCGACGCCTCGCCAGTCATCGTGAGCGGCGAGCTGTACCTCCGCGGACGGAAGGCGCTCTACTGCATCGCCGCCGACGGCGAGTGAGCCCGCGAGGGAAGGGCGGCGCCGCCTCGGTCATGAACCCCTTGGTGAAGGAAGCTCTGCTCTGTAGAGTTTAGGGAATGGACCACGAACTCGTCTTCGCCCTGATCTTCTTCCCCGCCTTGGTAGGGGCGCTCGTCCTTGGGGCATGGGGAGGGTGGAAGCGCGGATGGGTGCTCCCTCTCGCCGGCCTCGTGGGGGGCGTCCTGCTGTTTTGGGGCGGGCTGATGGCCGCGGTGGGCGAGTACTTCTCGAGCTGGCAGGCGTCCCCGGATCCGCCGGACGAGGCGTTCTCCGATGGCGGTTCGCTCGTCTTTACGCTCCTCCTCGGCTGGCTCCCGGGACTAGTTCTGGCCGGGACGAGCTTCGCGGTCGCGCGCTGGGTCCGTGTCCGTCGCACCCGTGCCGCGTCCTACTGACGGGGCCTCAGAGCCCGCTGCCGAGCCGCCGAGCGGTGAGGGCGCCGCTCCGCTCCGGCTCAGTAAAGGGTGACCTGCACCGGCAGCGAGAAGTTGGAGACCGGCAGGCCGAAGATCGAGTCGCGGTACCAGCACTGGAAGTGCCAGGTCTCCCCGGACACCGCGGACGTGGGGCCAGTGGGCTGAGAGAGCCCCGTGAGGTCGAGGGGCAGGTTCATCTCTCCGGAGGCTGTCGCGGCCTGCGCGAAGGAGCTGTACCGGCCGATGGACCCGCCGAGGCAGAGGGTCCCGATGGCGTTCCCTGGGTTGGTGATCTGCCCGGTCGTGGTGCTGGTGAGGAAGTATCCGACGGCACCGCCAGGGAGGGCATCGCAGCGGAGCTCGAGGTCGTTCTGCAGGATCGAGGGGCTCCCCAAGAGGGTGGTCACCGCGATCTGCCCGGTCTGGTTCGCGGCGGCGATGCAGAAGGCGACGCCGACCGGGGGACAAGTCACGGGCCCGTGGAGACCCGGGCTTCCGACATCGCCGTTGAGGGAAACCCGGGAACCCCAGGCGTCGCCCTCGAGCGCGAGCGTCCACCGATAGATGTCGTCGCCGCCGAGGCCCGCGTCACACCCCTGCGCGCTCGCGTTTCGGGCCCTCAAGGAACCCGGGAAGTCATCGTCGCCGAAGGCCAGCACGTCGACGGTCGCGCCGGCGGCATCGAAGACGTGGATCTCGTCGTTCCGACCGAGGGAGGCGATCGCGTTCCCGCCCAGCACGGTGGTCGCCCCGAGGGACCAGCTCGCCGAGAAGTTCGAGGCGATGCGGTCGGTCACCAGGACGGACTCACCTGGATCGATGATGCCGGCGAGGGAGAGGTCGTAGGTGCCGGGGATCGCCGACTTGTCGTCGAGGCTCCAATCTTCCAGGTCGACGGGCAGCGAGGACACGTTGGTGAGCTCGATGAACTCCCCGTCGAGCCCGCTGTACATGTATTCGGTGATCTGCACCTGGCCCGCGGCCTGGGCGGCGAGGCCGCCAAGGATGACCAGGGACAGCGCAGCTCGGCGGGGCAGGGTCTGGAGGTGGTTCGTCATGGAGGAGCAGCTCATTCGAAGCTCACCGCGAGGCCGTTGGTGAAGTTGGAGACGGGCTGGCCGCCGACGGCGTCACGGTGCCACAGCTGCCAGTACCAGGTGTCGCCTGGCATCGCTGAGACAAAGCCCGTGGGCTGGGGCAGAGCCGTGAGGTCGAGGGCCAGGGCGATCTCGCCCACCGAGCCGGAGTTACCGATCTGGCCGGGCCCCACGTAACGCCCGATGGGGGCGCCAAGGCAGAGGTTCCCGAGGCTCCCGCCGGGGTTGGGGGAGAAGCCGGTCGCAGCGCTCACGAGCAGGTAGCCCGTGGAGCCGTTGGGGAGGCTCGAGGCGACGAGGGTGAGGTCGTTGTCCGCCACTTCGAGGCTGCCGTCCGCGCGCAGCTCGGAGGCCGCGCCCGTCGAGTTGGTGCTGGCCACGCAGAAGGGCGTCCCGACGCCACCGCAGGGGGCAGCGACCCAGGAGCCGGGGTTGCCCACGTCGCCGTTGAGCGAGGTCACCGAGTCCTGGTAGTCCCCCTCGAAGGCGAGCGACCACAGGAAGGGGTTCTCCGCCCCGAGACCGTCCCCGCACACCCAGGCCGTCGCCTCGCGGGCGCGGACCGAGCCGGGAAAGTCCTCGTCGCCGTACAGCAGGCGGTCCTCGATGGCGCCGCTGGCGTCGAAGACATAGAGCCCATCGTTCCGGCCGAGGGTCGCGTTGACGTTGCCCTCCAGGATGGTCACGCCGGAGAGGCCCCAGTCCAGTTGGAAGGACGCCGCGGCGCCCTCTGTGATCACGATGGACTCGCCGGGGTTGATGGTCCCGGCGGTCGAGAGGTCGAAGGTGCCTGCGTTCGCCGAGCGGTCGTCGAGGCTCCAGCCCGTGAGGTCGATCGGGGCTCCCGATGTGTTGGTGAGCTCGACGAACTCGTCGCCACCGCCGGAGTACATGTACTCGGTGATCCGCAGACCGGAGCTGCCAAAGGGGAAGTTGAAGCTCTCCGGCTTCCCCTCGGCGAACTTCGGTGCGTAGCTCTGTCCGCTGCCGACCGACTGGGGCGCTCCAGCCTCGACGTAGTAGTCGAGGCGTCCGCCGGCGGTGCCGGGGATCGGGAGCTGTGCTCCGAACACTCCGTCACCAGCGGCGCCGTCACCGTTGAGCCCGTTGTCGAGCATCGGCACCGGGATGAAGCGCCCGATCTCCCTGTAGTAGAGGGTGGCGAAGGCCACGCTTGAGCCGGGGGTCTGGATGCGAGCCGTGATGAAGGTCGGGGTCCCGACCGTGGGCGCCGCGGGCGTGTGCGCGAGCTCCGTGATCTCGGGGACGACCTTGGTGAGGTCGCTCTGCGCGAGCAGGAAGTTCCGCCGGGTCACGAGGTATTGCTCGAGACCGGGGCAGGGGAGGTTCGAGCCACCCACGTTGACCGTCGTCTGCGTGTTGAAGTTCGACTGGAACTGGCCGTAGGTGTACAGGCGCTTGGGGTCGGCCTGGACCGCCGCGTCGATGAGCGCCTTGTAGCCGAGGAGTTGGCCCTGGAGGTCGGCCCAGCTGAAGTCCTCGAGCATGGTCCGGTAGTGCGCGAAGTAGCGCTCCCGCAGGCGCGGGATGCTCATGAGCCTGGAGACGGCAGGCCGGCTGCCCGACGTGAAGCGATACGTCGGGGACAGGTTGGTGGTGGTGCCGCCGGGCCACCCGAACAGGCTGACGCCCCAGGACTCGTTCCCGTCGTGCTGGTTCAGGTGGATCCGGTCGTGGAGGGGGTCGTGATAGACGTTGAAGTCAGCTCCCTTGGAGATGTAGCTGTCCTCGTCCATGAAAAGGTTCTCTGCCACGAGGGCCCAGATCGCGCCGTCCACGGCGAACTTCTCGTCGATCGCCTCGGCGTTGCCGCCGGAGTTGTTCAGCGCGAACGTCCCGTCGATCATCGGCTGCCAGGGTTGGGCGAGCCCGCCGTCGTCCTTGAGCTGGTAGTTCTGCGCGTACGAGTTCGGGTTGGTGCCGATGTAGCGCAGCGCGTCCTGGCCGGTGGAGATGTTCTGGGCCTTGTAGCGCGCGCCGCCCTCCTCCTCGAAGTACTCCTCCAGCAGGTCTGTGTTGTACTGCTGCACGTTGACGTACACGCCCCAGTTCTCCCCGTTGAGCCGGAGTTGAACGTGGTTGCCCCGGCCGGCCGGGGTGTATCGACGCACGAAGCGGAAGAAGCCGATCTCCCGGCAGAAGGTGGGGTCCTCGATCCCGTTGTTCAGGTTGAGGGTCCGGTACCCGAGCAGGCGGGCGGCGGAGTCGGACTCTGTGATCTCAAGGTTGAACGACGTCTTCTGCGAGCCGGGGGGCAGGAAGAAGAACGACGAGTTGCCCTTCACTCGGATCCCCACGCCGGGGATCGTGATCGGCGTCGGGAGGTCCGGGCCGGAGAGCGTCAGGTCCACGACGATGTTGGCCCCGGTGTTCGACGTGTTTCGCAGCCCAGGCCAGAAGTTGCTCTGGGGGAGCGTGATGTCGATCGTCCGGAGGACGGTGTCGTCGTAGAGGTCCGGCTCTTGCGCGTAGGCGAGAGGGGCGGACACGAGCAGAGCAAGGGCAACGAGGTGACGCATGAAGGATCAGGAGTGTCGGAGCGGGGCGCCCATGATACGACGCGGGGGCGCGCAGCTCGGGGAGGCTCGGCGCGCAGGGGGGACCACGAGCTACATCAGCTCTAGGTTCGCAAGATGGGACGGTAGACCGCCTTCGTTCAGGAACTTTCGCGCGCGGAGCGGGGGGCGCGGCGTGCCCGACGGGGACCGCGGTGAGCGCGCGCGCTTCCCGCAGCGAGGGGGGGGCGAGCTGGGAGCCACGCAGCGGCTCGCGCGCCGGTCGCCGTCACTGAGGGGTGAGGTCCGCGGGGCGGTTCTTTCGCCCCGGAGTCGGCCGCGCGGTGCGCATGAAGTCACCGCGCCCGTCCACGGTGCGGGCGTAGCTATGGTCCTGCTGTAGCGAGGGGAGCTCCGTCGAGTCGAAGCGGACCGCGGAGAGCTCAGCGGGGCCGTAGAGGCCCAGGTAGTCGCCGCTCGCGGAGAGCCGGAAGTTGACGTGCGTCGGACCCTGCGAGGCGTCGTCATCCGCCCAGAAGATCAGGTGCCCCTGCGCGGGGATGGTCACGCCCTCGGGGATCGTGAACTTGGCCGGGTCTGACGCGTCGTCGCTCAGGTGAAAGCCGCCAAGGTCGAGGGAGGCATTGGTCAGGTTGCGAAGCTCGAACCAGTCCTCGAACTCGCCAGCGGCGTCCGCGATCGTCCGGGCGTTCGAGGACTGTGCTTCGTTGATGCGGACGAGGGCGCCGGCGCAGTAGGTCCCCTGGAAGAGCGGGCTCCACTCGGCACCATCGAAGGCGCGGGCCTGGATCTTGGAGGTCCCTCTGTTGAGCGGGAAGGGGCCGGTGGCCGCGACCGCCGAAGGGCTGACTACGCCCAGCGAGCCGCGGGGGTCGGTCCCGTCCAGCGTGTAGTAGACGTCGCTCGAGCTCGAGAAGTTGAGGGTGGTCCCCGCGCGATATCGACCCGGAGCCCGGGAGGGGGTGGGAGGGGGCAGCGACGGGAAGAGCTGCGGGGTCGCAGCGAGCAGCTGCTGCACAAGGACTCGGCTGCGGATGGGGAAGAAGTCGTTCAGCAGGCGGTCTCGCTCGGCCACCCAGTCCGTCAGGTTGAAGCGGCCGGGCGTGTCGAAGTAGTTGCCCCACCGGGCGTACTCCATCAGCACCGCGGGGCCGAGCTCGGCGGCCACCCGGTAGTACGCGGTGGCAGGGACGTTCCGCTCGGGAGAGGCCGGGTCGTAGACCGTGCCCACCACGTCGTAGCCGGGCTCGACCCAGAGGGCCCCTCCAGGGGTGAAGAGGTGGAGCTGCGCCCGGTCAGCGAGGAGGCTCCGGTAGTCCGGGTGGGCGAGGGCGGCGGTGTGGATGAAGACCACGTTGGCCGGGTTGGTGCTCTGGATCCCGGTCCGGTCCCAGAAGCCGTCGTTCACGGCGGTGGCCGCGCCGCCCCAGTACAACGTCGTTTCGGCGTCCCAGTTATGGAAGACGAACCGTCCGTCGGGGTTGACGTCTGCGGGGTCGGCGGAATTACGGGCGTGGGCCGTGGCCATCCAGTTGTTCTGCGGCCAGTCCGTGTTGCCGGTGTACCAGTTCATCAGCAGGTAGTCGGCGTAGTTCGCGAGATCCACACGTTCGCTCAGCGCCTGATAGGCCTCCGTGCCGTTCCATTGTTGGCCCGGCGCGACCCCGCCCTGGGTGATGCTCTCAACCTCCTTCCAGAGTCCGGGGGCGGCGCTTCCAACGGAGTTGCTGTTCCCGGCGTCGACGTTGCCGCGCTTCACCCAGTCGTACTCCTCGTCATCGCCTCCGCCGTAAGCCGCGGCGAACCGTTCGTCGGGTCGCTCGTGGAGGTGGAGGACGCCCCAGTAGAGGCCGTTGAGGTAGAGGTGGACCCAGCGCCCGTGGGGCGACAGGGCGCCCATGCTCTCGTGCAGGTCAGAGGCAAATTCGTCGCGGGTCTCCTGCGCGTGGATCTTGCTCGTCGAGCCCGCTGGCGCGTTGATGGAGAGCTGGCTCCCGCAGTCCAGGATCAGGTAGTCAAAACGCTCGAGTGGAGAGTCGTCGAACACCTTGTACTCGAGCTTCGTGGGCCCGAAGGCGGCCTTGAACTTCAGCGCGAGGGAGAGCTGGCTACGCAGGCCCGGCCCCGTGATGCTTCCCCCCTGAACGCTGACCCCGCAGTCCACCTGGAACTCGGGGCCCGTCAGGGGGTCGAACCACTCGAGGGAGCAGCTGCGCTCCCATGCCTCGCCCTCCTCGGTCGAGTTGGCGTAGATCCCGATCAGGCCCGACGGGGCCATGAAGCCAAAGAGGTCATCGGGGTCCATCTGCAGCGAGAGGGACGGGAGCGCGTCCAGGCACTCCTGGACCTGGGCCGCGCTGTAGGGCGCCGTCACGAGCGCGTCGAGGCCGTACCAGGCCCCGGGTCGTGTGCCGCCTCGGTCCCAGTTCAAGCCGTTCTGCTCAATCCACTCCGCAGGCAGGTTTCGGGAGAGCGCAGTGGTGAGGTCCTGGCCCTCCACGAGGTCCTGAAAGATCCAGGTCCCTGAGGTGATCTCCGAGGGCAACGCGCCCGCCGCGAACGCTCGCGCGCGCAGGGTCGTGGTCTCGATGGCCGGGAGCGGGCCGGCGTAGGCAAGGTCTTGCTCTGTCGGCTGACGCCCGTCGAGGGTGTATCGGATCGTGACAGCGGGGTCTGGGTGCTCCAATCCGAGCGCGACCGGCCCTGACTCAAAGCCCGGCTCTCGGGTGAAGGTGACCGGGTCGAGGAGCGCCCCGCCGCCCCCCTGATTGGGGCCGCCAGGCGTCGGGGGGTCGAGGTACAAGAAGGTGACCAGGTCCGCCTGGAGCCCATAGGCGATATCAGGCGTCTGAGCGGGGAACGCCGGCGCGTACTGGGTGGTGATGATGCCCGCGGGGCTCACCAACGCGAGGTATTCGCCGCCGGCGGAGAGCCTGAAGTTGGTGTGGAGCGGTTGGCCGGTGCTCGCGCGGTCCTTGTTCGAGGCAAAGATGACCGCGTATTCCCCCGGGGCCAGGGTCTGGGAGGGCAGGACCCACTTGGAGAGGTCCGCGCTGTCGTCCGTGAGGCGCCACCCGCCGAGATTCACTGGAGAGGTCGACGGGTTATAGATCTCGATCCAGTCCGACCGGTCGCCATCCTCGTCTCGAAGCCCCGTGTCGTTCCTCGCCAAGAACTCGTTCAGGACCGGTTGCTGCGCTGAAAGGGATCCTGGAAGGGCGCAGCCCAGCAGCAGGAAGGAGAGGCATGAGTCCAGTCGGGAGCCGAGCACGATGAGCGGGAGTGAAGGGGAGCAGGGAGGATTTCGGGACGCTCGTGAAGGACGCGCTGCTGGGCGTTCACGTGCCCTCAATATACTGTAAAATCACGGGTCGGCGCCGCGGCGTGGCGCCCCCTTCCGATGTCTCAAAACGACCGCACCCTCACCTCTCGATACGAGTGGAAGTACTTCGTCCCGGCGAGTCTTCTGCCGTCGATTCGTGCCCTGGTGAGGCCGTTCGTTCGGCCCGATCACTTCGCGCGCCAGCACCCGGACCTCCGCTATCCGATCGTGAGCCTGTACCTCGATGGCGATGGTCTCGAGCTGTACCGGACCACCGTTGAGGGGCACCGCAACCGCTTCAAGCTGCGTGTGCGTGCGTACGACGATGACCCGAACTCGCCCGTGTTCCTCGAGGTGAAGAAGCGCTCCAACGTGGTGGTGCGGAAGACGCGTGCGCGGGTCACGAGGGAGGTCGCTGAGGCTGTCCTGAACGGCCGCCCGGCCTCCCTGGCCGGGAACGACGGCGCCGCGGAGTTCGCCCTGCGGCTCGATGAGCTCGCCGCGCGCCCGCTGGTGCGCGTCCGGTACATGCGCGAGGCGTACGAGTCATCCCATGGGGACCCCGTCCGCTTCACGATCGACACGGAGGTGCAGCACTCCATGACCTCGACCTCCAACCTCGCCCTTGAGTCCCACCGGGACTGGGAGCAGACCCCGACCGAGGGCGCGATCGTCGAGTTGAAGTTCTCGGAGCAGTGCCCGTCCTGGGCGACACGGCTCATCGATGAACTCGAGATCAACCGTGAGTCCATCCCCAAGTACGTGCTCTCCCTGGACCACGCGATGGACCAGGGGACCCTGTCGCGCCCCCGGCAGACGCAACTTCGACACGCGCTGACCGAAGCGCGGCGACCCCTCCGACTTCCCAATGGCTGAGCTACGTTCGGCGATCGACAGCTTGGTTGCAGGAGGCGCCGCCGGTTCTGCCGGCGTGACGGCCCTCCTCGCGTCCCTGATGATCGCGGCCTTCATTGGCCTCGCGGTCGCGTGGGTTTACCAGCGAACCCACCACGGCCTCTCCTACTCCCGCGGCTTCACGCAGTCGTTGGTCGTCCTGACCATGGGGGCGACGCTGCTGATCTTCGTTATCGGCGACAGCCTCGTCACGGCCTTTGGCCTGCTCGGGGCCCTGGCCATCGTCCGCTTCCGGAACGTGCTCAAGGACACCCGGGACACGGTGTTCGTGTTCTTCTCGCTGGTGCTCGGCATGGCTGCGGGGACCCAGCGCTACGGCATCGCGCTCGTGGGCGGCTCGGTGTTGATGTCGGTGGTGACGTACTTGCACCTGGTGGCCTTCGGGTCGAAGACTCGCTTCGATGGCCATGTGACCTACGCCGTTCAACGAGGCGTGGGCGCCGGCGGGGACGAGTGGAAGGACGCGCTGGTGAGGATCGACGAGGTCCTCGCTCGGTTCTGCCGAGGGGTCGAGAAGATGACCTCCCACGACTCCAACGAGAGCGTCGAGGTCGTCTCCGCGGTCCGGCTGCGCGACCCTGAGCGAGGCAGCGAGATGGTGGAGTACCTCCGCGCCACGCCGGGCGTCGTCGAGGCCAGTCTTGTTCTCCGTGACCGCTACGCGGAGCTCTGATAGGCAACCCCCATGGAACCCGAGAAGCACACAACTGAGGGGCTGGCGATGCCGCCCTTGCCGACGCGTGTCCCGACGCCGATCGGGCTGCGCCTGCGCGAGTTCATGCGCGGTCCTGGTCAGTTTCTCGTCTGGCTTGGGCTCGGCCTGACCGGGCTCTGGGCGGCGGGCTCCTCGGTGCCCACGCCTCAGCTCGTTGGCATCGTGAAGGCCGCAGAGGTGGCCCACGCCTTCGGTCAGGCAGGGCGCGTGGCGTCGGTGTCTGTGGGAGAGGGGGACCAGGTGAGCCCGGGGGATGTGATCGCTCAGCTCGACAGCGGGCCGCTGGAGTCACGTCTGACCGTCGCCGAGGAGCAGCTCGCCGCGGTCCTCGCCGATGTGGCGTCGCTCGCGGCGTCCCAGGCCCTGCAGGGGGTCGAGCGCCTGCAAGCGGACGAGGCGGCAAGCACCGAGCTGGTCCAGGATCGCCAGGCGAACGGTAGCCGGATGCGAGACGAGGTCTGGCGCCTCCAGATTGAAGCGCGGGACCGGCGGCTCTCCATCCTCGCCCTCGAGGTGGAGATCGAGCGCGACCTGCTCAAGGCGGACCAGGTCCGGGTGCAGGCGGATCGTCTGACCTCCCTGGTGGACCAGGGCTTCGGCCGCGCCGCCGAGAAGCAGGACTTCGAGCTCGAGGAGCGCACGCTCCTCGGACAGGTCGCCGCCAACCGCGCGCTGCTGGCCGCCGAGGTGGAGGAGCGCAGCGCCGCGGACGGGAGTCTCGCGCAAGCCCGTCAGATCCTCGACTCCCTCTCAGCTCCGACGGCCTCGGCCTCCACTCGCGAGGCGGTCCGCGGCGCCGCCCGTGTGGCGGACGATGCCGCGATCACCGCGCTCCAGCAGCGCGTGGAGATTCGCCGGGCCGAGCTCGCCGCGCTGCGGCTTGAGCGTCAAGGCCTGACCCTGGTCGCGACGATCGCGGGTCGGGTGGGCCTCGTCAGCGTCCGCCCGGGTCAGTCGTTGCTCCCGGGCGCGACGGTGGCGCAGGTGGAGGCCGCGGAGGCCCGCAACGTGACGGTGTTCCTCCCTGAGCCCGCCGCAGCGGAGGGGGCAGCGCCGGAGACGGTCCTGCTCGCACGCCGCTCCGCGCCCGCCGTCCTGGCCGAGGCCGAGGTCGTGGGATACGGGGTCGGAGTCGAGGAGCTGCCGGTCCGCCTTTGGCGCCAGCCGCAGGTGCCGGAGTACGGCCGCACGCTGATCGTGCGACCGCCGGTTTCGCTGGGCCTCGTCCCGGGCGAGATCCTCGGCGTTCAGGTCGAGGGACGCTGACCTCGGCCCCGCGAGGCGGGCGGGGAGCGCAGCGGCAGAGGGGCCTGGAGGCCCGAGGAGCAGCGCCCGACGGCGCGCCTGGGGGCGGCGATGGTGTCCCGCAGGGGCCTGCTTACGGGCAGGGGCAGGCGCTGTCTCCCGCTCGAGCCCGTCGTCCCTGGCCGGGCGCACCGCGTGCCCGTCGAAGTCCCGCCGCGGGGTACATTAGGCGACCTCCACAGCGCCGCCGGTCCAGACCTGGGCCCGGCCCCCGATCGGTGTGAGGCCTTCCGCCGCGCATCCATCCGGCTCCCGAGCCTTCCGGTCCTTCCCATGATCCGAGCTTCAGTCCACCTGCTCTTCCTCGCGGCTCTCGTGGCCGGGGTGTACGGCCCGGCCCCCGACGTCCGGGTGGGCCCCTTCCTTCAGGACGCCGAGCCGACCAGCGTTTGGGTGGTCTGGGAGACCACCGGCGACGCTCCGAGTGAGGTGCGCTATGGCCGTTCGTCGGCCACCAAGAAGGTGGCCCGGGGAGAATCCGTCGCCGGGCATGAGGGCTCGCGGATCCACCACGTTCAGTTGACGGGGCTCAAGCCCGACGCGACCCACTACTACTCGATCGACGCCGAGGGAGCGCGCGGAAAGAGCCACCGGTTCCGCACGCCGCCGCCGCGCGACCGCGGCGAGTCCTTCCGCTTCGCGGTGTACTCGGACACCCAGTCGGGTCCTGACGCGAAGAAGCACACGGAGGTCATCAATGAGGGGGTCATCCGCTTCATCAGGTCCGAGTTCGGCTCCCAGCTGCCGGACGAGCTCGCCTTCTCGCTGATCCCTGGCGACCTCGTGAACGCCGGCTCCAACTACGGCGAGTGGAAGGATCAGTTCTTTGACGAGGAGCAGAACCTCGCCCAGCACGTGCCGCTCTATCCGGTGCCGGGCAACCACGAGCAGGACGCCCACTGGTTCTTCGACTACTTCCACCTGCCCGAGAACGGCACCCCCGGCTTCGAGGAGCACTGGTGGTTCAAGGACCACTGCAATGTGCGCCTCATCGGGCTCGACTCCAACGGCGCCTACCGCCGCCCGGAGCAGCTGGAATGGCTCGACCGAGTGCTGGCGGAGGCCGCGGAGGACCCGGTGATTGACTTCGTCTTCGCCGAGCTGCACCACCCGCACAAGACCCCGTCGTGGACCCCGGGCAACACGGCCTTCACGGGTGAGGTCGTGCGGCGCCTTGAGCGCTTCTCCGACCGGACGGGCAAGCCGTCCATTCACTTCTTCGGCCACACGCACTCCTACGAGCGCGGCCAGAGCCGCGACCACGAGCACCTGTGGGTGGACGTCTCCGCCGGCGAGGGGGACCTGGCCTGGTGGGGGGAGTTCCCGAACGCGGACTACCCCGAGTTCCAGAAGGTCTTCATGGACTGGGGCTTCGTCCTGATGGAGGTGGAGGACGGCGAGAACCCCAGCTTCCGCATGCGGCGCATCTCCCGCGGCAACCAGTTCGACCCCAAGGACAACGCGGTCATCGACGACCTCACGGTCCGCCACCACAACGAGGGCCCAGGCGCGCCGCGTCCCGTGGCGCCGAGGAGCGGCGCGGCGGACATCTCCGCGGACCACGGGGTCCTGCGCGGCTCCGGCTTCGAGGACGCCGACGGCGACTCCCACCTGGCCTCTCACTTTCAGGTCACCGCTCGGCCAGGTGACTATTCGAACCCGGTCCGCGACGAGTGGTTCCGCTTCGAGAACTGGTTCGCCCCCCCCGGAGCCACCGGTCGGGAGACCGGCTACTTCTCCGTGGACACCCGGAAGGGCAAGGACGTCTGCGAGCTCGAGCTCGGCATGCTGGAGCCCTTCACGACGTACCACTGGCGCGTCCGTTACCGCGACTCAGGCCTCGCCTGGAGCGGGTGGAGCGAGGAGGCGAGCTTCACGACGGGCGCCGCCGCCGTGGGGGCGGCTTGCTTCCCGGAGGGCGGCTGCGCCGAGATGCGTGAGGCCGAGGCCCGCGCGATGGGCGCTGAATTCCGTGGGTTCGGGACCACCTGCGCCGACGCCGGCTGCCCGAGCTACCTGACCCTCTTCGAGGAGACCTTCGAGGCCCTGGAGCTCCGCGCGCCCTCCATGGAGCCCGGGACCGGCCCCTCCTGGACCCCGACCCCGCCCCTTGGGTGGACGACCAACCGCGACCAGATGACCGGGGGGGGCGTCGACGAGTGGCGCAGCTGGTCGTTCGCGAAGAAGGAGTTCTGGGTCGCGGCGTCGGGCGACCAGGGCCGCGGCGCCTTCGAACTCGGCGACGGCATCATCGCGGTGGCCGACTCGGACGAGTGGCACGACGCGCCGACCGAGCGGGGCGCCGAGGGGGGCTTCCTCGCCGTCATGACGACTCCCGAGATCTCCCTCAAGGGCGCCGCCCCCGGCACCCTCCGCCTCGCCTTCGACTCCACCTGGGTCCCCGACGAGCCCATGGCTGCCCGTGTCTTCGCGGACTTCGACACGGGGGAGCGGGTGCAGGTGCTCGAGTGGCGCTCCGAGGCGGGCCATCCGAACGACAAGGCCGCCGCGGTCAGCGAGCGTGTGGCTGTACCGGTGGAGCAGCCAGCCAGGGCTCGGTCGGTGCGGCTCGTGTTCCAGCTCGGCGAGTCCAACAACGACTGGTACTGGGCGCTCGACGACCTCCGGCTCTTCGCGGAGGAGCGGCGCTGAGGGGACCCGCCTGGAATCCGGCCGCCTCCTGCGGCCCCCTGGGGCGTCCCTCGAGGGCTTGTGGACGCTTCCCAAGGAAGCCCCGGCGAACAGGGCTCAGGCGCGCTTCGGCTCACCTCCCGGCGCCCAGCGCAGCCCCTCCTGCGGGCGGCGACGAGGAGGAGCGGGTGTCCCAGGGAGACCGCTTCCACAGGGGCGGCCCACCGGATCACCGAGGCCCGAGTGCCCGCGTCGCCGGTCGGCGGGCACGGTGGCCTGCGGGCACGGTGGCCTGCGGGCGCGGTGGCATTCGGGCGCTGTGGCCTGCGGGGACGGTGCCCACGGGCCGCTGTCGTCGTTCGCCCCTGGTGACCGTGCGCAGGCCAGCGGGCCGGACGCGGGCTCCCGGATAGATCCTCGCTGGTCGCGGATCGGAAACGAGTGGAGGGGTTCGAGGCCCTAGCCTCTCCGCTCTTTTCGCCCGTGACTGCCCACGGGCGGCGACTTCCCGGCCGACCTGCCCAGGCAATCCATGCCCACTCAGACCTTGAACCGCGCGCTCCCGGCGCTGCTGCTCGCCCTCACCTCGCTCCTCCCGACGACGGCGTTCGCCCAACGAGCCCTGCCCCAGTCCTCGCCGAGCCGCCCCCTGCCAGGTGCGAGCTTGCGGACCCTGCTGGGTCAGCGCACGGTGAGCCCCGCCGCGACGCCGGTCCAGTTGAGGACCAGCCCCGCCACCGTGGCGTGGATCCAGCGAGTCTCCATTCCGCTGCAAGGGCAGGCGGGCCCGGGCGGCCTGACCGGCCCCGGGGCGCCTGGCTTCACCGGGCTGCTCTACCGGATCTTGGTGCCCGCGACGGGCTACGACGAGCTGTTCTCCCTCCACGTGCCGGCGGCTTCCCCAGGAGTCGCGCGGCCCATGCTGGTCGGCTTCCACGGCTTCGGCACCTCTCACCTCGACCTGTACTTCAACGCCCGTGAGCTGATGGACGAGGCGGCGGCGCGCGGGTGGTTCTTCCTCGCTCCGTTCCAGGCCAACCCGGCGACGAGCAGCCCGGCGGCGGGCGCCCTCCGGGACCCGAGCTTCAGCTTCGCGTCCGCCGAGAGCCAGGTGCACGTGGAGGCGCTGATCGACTTCGTCCTCTCGCAGTGGAGCGTCGACGTGGACCGTATCTACGGCATCGGGTTCTCCATGGGCGGCGGCAACGCGCTCAGCTTCGCGGCGCGCCACAGGGATCGGGACCGCGGCGCCTTCGCGGCGGTGGTGAACCACACGGGGACGGTCTCTGTCAGTGACGTTTGGACCAACAACCCGCCGACGGCGGTCTGCAACCCCGGGGCGACGAACCCCGTGCGGTCGAAGATGCACCTGACCTTCGGTGGTCTGCCCCCGTCGTTCGAGTACCAGCGCTCGTCGCTCATCGATCTTGACCCCGCGGGCCAGCTCCTCCCTGGCGGGCGCCACATGGCGGTGAACCTCGCGGGCGTCCCCGTCCAGAGCCACCACCACGCCCAGGACTCGCTCACGTACCTCGTGGACCAGACCATCGCCTTCCACGGCTTCCTCTCGACCGTGACGGGGGCGTCCTCGTCGCTGCTCGTGGGCACGGCGTCCGCCTGCCCGTCGTCGACCTGCGGCATCCCGAACGAGCACTGCTGGGACACCCTGGACCTCGCCGGGGCCTGCAGCTGGCTGGCGTCGCAGCGCCTGGACGCCGCTCCGCTCCAGGGTGACCTCCTGGCGGATCGCGACGGACGCTGGGGGTCCATCGAGGTCGAGCTGGAGACCGCAGGCCAGTTCGGGGCGCTGCGCTACGCCTTCACCACACAGCCGTCAGGCTCCGCAACGGTCGAGCTCCTCGACAGGGAGAACCTCCAGCGCCTCGAGGTCGACGGGGTCGCCTACGGCCTGGACCTCTCGGCGGGGATCACGGTCCGGACGAGCTCGGTGGACGGGCTCCCGACGACGTTGGTCCTCGACGGCATCACCACGGCGCCCTTCAGCGTCCTGCGGAACGGCGTCCCGGTCACCGCGCCCTGCGCCGGCGCGGCGGGACCCGGATGGTGCTACGACGCCGTGGCCCAGGAGGTCCGGCTCATCGAGCCCAGCGCCTCGCTTGAGGTCTGGGAGCTCAACTGACGCCTCTCCCCGCAGCTCGGCCCCTGTGGGCCGGGCTGCGTGGCCCGGGCTGGGTGCCCGGACCGGGGAGCCCGACAGCGAGCCCGACAGAAAGCCCGACAGGGAGGCCGAGCTGGGGCGCCGGGCGCACTGCAGATGCGGGGTCGGCGCCGCCCTCGTCCCCAACGAACTCCGACCAGGCCTCCATGCGCAGGACCGCGTGGTCGCCGTCAGGCTCGCGGTCGATGCGCCGCTCGACCACCGAGCACGCGGCGCTCAGCGCGGTCACCACCCACGCGATCCGCTTCGCACGTCAGCTGAACGCTTGTGACAGGTCGTGTGCCTGCTCTTCGCTGGCGGCGACCGCACTCTTCAGCCAGTCGGGGTCGAGGCCGTACATCGAGCGCGCCGTCTCGATCATCGCCTCGATGCCGTACTCGCGTTCCGTCTCGCGGTGCAGCGCGACGAGGCGCAGGGCCGGCGGCAGTTCGGAGTCCGTCGCGCCGTCGTTGTGGTGTCCCTGGATGACCGCGGTCAGGTTCTCGGGCAGCTCCCAGTCGGCGCTGAGATGCCCGCCTATCTCGTCGTGGCTCCAGCCGAGCGCGGCCCTCTCGATGGAGCGCAGGTCGGCGCCGGGCGTCCCGTGCCACTCCTGCAGCACCTTGCCGTAGTCGTCCGGTCGCGCGTGCGCGAGCAGCGGGATCGCCATGTCCTGCAGGAGCCCCCCCGTGAAGCTACGTGCCTGGTCGGCGGGGTGCAGCAGCTCGGCGATCGAGCGCGCCATGCCCGCGCGGAAGAAGGCGGCCTGCCAGAAGCGGTCGGGCTGGAAGCCGGGCGCCGCTCCGGTCGGGAGCGTGTTCTTCACCGCGATCGCGAGCACGAGCTGCTCGAGCTGCGCGCGGCCCATCATCGACACGGCGTGCGTGACGCTGTCGATCTTGTGCACGGCGCCGTATGCCGCGCTGTTCACGGTGCGCAGCACGCGCACGACGAGACCGGGGTTCCAGTTGAGCGCCTCCGCGACGTCTCCGGAGTCAGAGTCCGGGTCGCGCAGGAGCTTCAGCAGGTTCGTCACGCCCTGCGGGAGCGTCGGCGGCTCCTGCCCCCTGAGGACCTCGTCCAAGCGCTGCCGGACCTTCTTCTTTCTTAGGAGGTTCATGATCAGTCCGCGCGGGACGACATCTTGTTGCTGAAGATGCTCAGGAGTCCTCCGAGCATCACGTATCCGGTGATGACCTGGCACATCGCGACGACCTGGCCCATGGCCGAGGCCGGCAGGACGTCGCCGTAGCCGAGCGTCGTCATCGTCACGACGCTGAAGTAGAGGGGCGACAGCCAGGTCTCGTGGTCTCCGTAGGAGATCCCGACGGTCGTATAGAGGAGCGCGAACGCGAGGACGATCGCGGCGGTGCATGCCGCCCAGCGCGTCACGCTACGACCGCAGTCGCTCGTGACGCTCCACAGGTGGTAGACGAACTGCGTCCACTTCGATTGCGTCCGGAACTCCTCGATGAAGTTCTGATCGTTGGCGAAGCGCCGGCACAGGTACGCGCCGGTGAAGTCGATGTCGCGCAGGTCGACGCCGATCCAGCTGGCTTGCTTGAAGCCGCGGAGGCCGGTCAGGCTGGAAGCGCGCAGGCACGCACCGTCCAGCGTTGCGCCCGTGACGTCCGCTCCGGAGAGCTCCGCCTCTGTACAGTCGGCCTTCGTCAGGCACGCATCGCGGAACCTCGTGTCGATCGCCCGCGCCCCGGCCATCTTGGCGAGGCGCAGGTCGGCGCCGGTGAGGTCGGCCTCGGTCAGCGTGGCACTCTCCATCGTCGCGAGCGCGAGGCAGGCGCCGGTGAGGTTCGACATCCCGAGGCCCGCGTGGTCCAGCTTCGCGGACCCGAGGTTCGCGCCCTTCAGGTTCGCGCCGGAGAGCTCCGCGCCGGTCAGGTCCGTCTCGAAGAGCGTCGTCCCCTCCAGCTGCGCGCCGAAGAGGTTCGCGCCCTTCATGTTGCAGCGGCTGAGGTCCGCGCCGTCAAAGTTGGCTGACCTAAGGTCGAGGCCCGAGAGGTCCTCGCCGATGAGGGCGAGGCCGCTGAAGTCGGCGCCGGCCCCCGGGACCTCGCCGGCCCGGATCGCCGTGAGCGTCTGGCGCGCCGCTGCCGCCCGGCCGAGGGCGTCCGTGTGCATCAGGTGGGGCGAGGCCGGAGCCTGGGTCTCGGGGGGATTGAGCATGGTCCTTTCTTCGTCGGCCCGGAAAGCCGGGCTTGAACCCCGCCCGCAATCCCTCGCGGGAGGCCTCGGAGGCGGCCTCAGGGGGCCTCTGGAGCGGCGCTGGGGGATGGAGGAGGGGGCGCCGGGATCCGCGGTCCAGCCCCTCGGCTCGCCACCCCGGCCGGCGCCCCCCCGGCCGGGAGCCCGGCCAAGAGCACGAGTCCTCGGCGCGCTTGTCCCGGCGGACAGACGGTCCAAGCGGCCAGCGTGCGGCGGCAGCGGGGACGCTCGATCCGCAGGACGAGGGCCAGCCGCTCGTCGCTCACCCGGACGAAGGCGAGGCCCGAGGCGGTCACCGGACGCAGCGCAGGGGGTCAGTTGGGGTCGGCTTCGTCCCAGCTGGGATCCATGGCGTGCTGGCCCATGCGGTTTCGCGCGCCCCGCAGCTCGACGAGGGCTCCGTGGGCCGAGTTCTGGCTCCACTGGATGCTGTTGAGGAGTTCCCGCGCGTCCACGAAGGCGTCGGGGGTCGCCCGCAGCCCGCCCATGCCAACGACCTCGTCCACGGTCACGATCACCTGGATGCTGCCGCTGCGACCGAAGGGCTCCTCGAACTGGAGGGTGTCCACGGTCTCGAGGACATGGTCCTCGCGGAACAAGAACAGGACAGCCTTGCGGCGTGTCCCGCTGCTGCCGTAGGAGAACTTGAAGTAGTCCCCGGCGTCGGGCCTGACGACGGCGCCGAGGCTCAGGCCGAGCTGCGATTCCTTCAGGCGCACGGACTCGTAGAGCAGCGCGATCTCGCCCCCCCGGGAGCCGAACTCCACCGGCGGGCCCAGGGAGGCGAGCACGTCTCCGAGGGAGGCCTCACCCTCCGTGAAGCTCTCGCAGAGGGTCAGGTCCAGGTCGCGGTCGATGCGCAGCTCGACCACCGAGCACGCGGCGCTCAGCGCAGCCGCCATGGGGAGGAGCAGGCCGCGGATCACCTGGCCCCCGCGCCCTCGCTGACGGAGAACTCCGTGAGCACGCCCGCCCCGTCGAAGAAGAAGATGGCGCGGTCGAAGTAGGAGCTCTCCACCCGCTGGTTGTACAGGAGCAGGATCAGCCCGTCCGCCCGGGACCGCTCCAGCAGGTAGTAGAGGGCGGTGCCCTCCTCGAGCGCGAGGACCTGGGAGGGGACGCCCACGGTGTCGAGGACGTCGGCCCGGGTGGTCTCTCCCACCTCGAAGGTGGCGGGGTCGAGCTCCATCCAGGTGGGCTCGATCCCACGGCGCGCCGAGTTGCGGATGCAGCCAGGCCCGACCGAGGTGGCGGCGACGAGGGCGAGGGCGAGGAGGAGGCGCATCACAGCATGTCCCACTGGAGGTAGATGGACGGGTAGTTGCTCCCGCCCTTGATGCGGCCGAACTGCGAGGCGGACTCGAAGATGGAGGAGCGGTGGTGGACCGCGACCCCGAGCCAGAGCGCCTTCATCTTCTCCGCGCCGAACAGGTCCCCGACGTTCACATCGAGGGTGAAGTCCAGGTAGTTCATGAGGTTGCTGGGCCGGTAGTCCTTCTCCGCCATGCTCAGCCCCTCGATGTAGGTGACGTCCTCGATCCAGCTGACCCCCTCTGCCACGCCGAAGCGCGTCCGCACGGACCAGGGGAAGGTGTAGTACAGGTGGATCTTCGCGATCAACTCGAAGGTCTCGTCCTGGACGTCCGACTCGTAGTGATAGGCCAGCCCGGGGCTGAGGTAGATCTGCAGCGGCAATCCGAAGAGCTGGTCGCTCAGCGGGTGGCCGTAGAAGACCGAGGTCATCTTGTTGTTGAACTCGTCGTCATCGATGTCGAGGGCGAGGATCTCCCCGAGGTCCGAGGGCGAGGCGAACCCCTGGGCCAGGCGCAGGAAGGGCGGGGCGTCGATCTCGCGCTCCGTCCGCTCCTGTCCGTTGGGGCGACCGAGGAACTGCGGTTCGCCGCGGTCCTGGAAGAACCCGAAGCCCAGGTAGCTCTCGAAGGACCCCGAGTCGTCGATCGCGTCCAGCTCGCGGATCCCGCTGCCGAAGGCGTTGTAGCGCAGGGCGCCCACCAGGTAGAGGTCGCTCACCACGTGGTACCGCGCCGCGACCTCGGGGGAGAAGATGAAGGCGCCGTCGGCCCGCTGCCCTGTCAGGGGCTCGACCGCGAAGTAGCGGCTGATGAAGTCGTCCGTGCCGTAGCGGATGTTGAGGCCCGGCTCGAGGATCCAGTCCTCGCCCGTGAACGTGGTCCCGCCCCGCAGGTTGCCGTGGAGGTTGCCGCTCTGGTCGCTCATCACGTCCGCCTGCCACCAGGCGTCATCGAGCGTCTTCTGATACTGGAGGCCGAAGTCCGCCGAGTCTCCCTGCACGGTG
>JAQWJQ010000121.1 GCA_029248265.1 Planctomycetota bacterium | reverse complement strand
GACATGGAGGGGTCAAGCATGACCATCGGCGGTCGTATCCGCGCGGTGTACTCCAACAACAGCGACGCGGACCTTGGCGGGTTCAACATCGACAACGCTCGCCTCTTCGCGACCGGCACCACCGCCGCTGGCGTTGGCTACCGTCTTGAGAACGACTTCGGGACAGGCAACCTGCTCGACGCGTACATCGACGTTGCTGCTGGCGACACCCTCGACATCCGCATTGGCCAGTTCCGTGGCTACGTTCTGGCGGAGAGCCAGATCGACTCCGGCAACCTGTTCTTCATCGACCGTTCGGTGAACGCCGCCATGTTCGCCGGTCGTCAAGAGGGCCTCGCGCTCTCCGGCGACATGGACGCGTTCAACTGGGCCATCACGATCCAGGACGGCAGCGACGGTGACACCGACGAGCTGTTCTACGCGCTGCACGCCGGCATGGACTTCATGGGCGAAGGCACCAGCATGGTCGAGGGCGCCTACGGCGCTGGCGACGACATGACCGCCTCCGCTGGCGTCTCTTACTTCGACGACGGCGCCGTGGACGACGCCGACGGCTTCGCGATCGAGGCGGGCGCTCAGTCGAGCCAGTTCAGCATCTCGGCCAACTTCGTCAGCTACGGCGAAGGTGGCACTGGCTCTAACTTCGACACGAACGAGGCGCACGTCCTCGGCCTCGGCGCCGGCACGGGTTACCTCGCCGATAGCTCGGTCTGGTCGCTGATGGGCACCTTCGCCCTGAACGAGAGCTGGGAGCTCGGCCTCCGCTACCAGGACCTGGACGACGCGGCCAGCACCGACCTCATGGACATCGGCGCCAACTACTACGTCGACGGCCACGCGATGAAGTACATCATCAACTGGACCTCGGTCGGCAGTGACGCTGGCGACACCGACCTGATCCGCATCGGCGTCAACGCCGCCTTCTGATCTGGTGGATCGGGCGGGCCCCCGGGCCGGCCCCTTCCTGGTTCCAAGAAGAGAGCCCCGCGCTTGATGCGCGGGGCTCTCTTCGTTGTCTCTCGGTCCCGCGCCGTCCGCGTCAGGGGCGTGGGCCCATGCGGAAGTCGACGAACTCAGCGCCGCACGCGGTGCAGGACTGAACCCTGGAGGCGTTGCTCCACAGGAACCAGAGGGGGTAGGCTGCTCCCACCAGGGACAGCCCGTACGTCCAGGGCACGAGGCCCGCGCCCACTGAGAGCCATCCGAGGCCCGCGAGGAGGGTCAGCCGTGAGGGTTCCATGCGGCGCTTCAGCCCGGAGGTTCCGCAGAGGAGGCACGCGTCGATGGTGCCATCCTCCTTCCTGTGACTGAGGTCGAGCTCGATTCGGCCCTCCTCTCCAGGCACCTCGTAGTAGCTGCGAAGTGAGAAGGGTCCGTCCACCTTCCAGGGGATGAGCTCCCCTTTCCGGGAGGGGTGAGGCAGCCGGATCTCGCTCCAGCGGATGACGTGCTCGTTGATCGGCAAGGGAATGGTCGTCGGGTGGAGTCGGGTCCGTGTTCGAGATCCAGTCTCAAAGCGTGCAAGGGGCGAAACCGTGGCGGGACGCGCCCCGAGGGAAGCTTACCTCCCTGGGGCCCGGATCGAGGCCAATTGCAGGGGAGTGGGGACCCCTGGGACGTCGGGGGGTCAGCGGGATACACTCCCGGACCATGACTGTTTCTAGCCAGAACCCCCTGAGGGTCTTCATCACCGGCGGCACCCGCGGCATCGGGCGCGCGATCGCGCTTCGCTTTGCCCGGGAGGGCGCCATGGTGGCCATCGCCGCCCGAACGTCTGCTGACCTTGATGAGGTCGTCAGTGAGATCGAGGCTGCTGGCGGGCAGGGGGACGCTTGCCAGACCAACATGCGCGATCATGGGTCCGTGGAGGCGGCAGTCTTCCGTGCCGTCGACTTCTTCGAGGGCACCACGGACATCGTCGTGAATTGCGCGGGCCTGGTGGAGTTCAAGCCCTTTGACGAGCTGGGCGTCGATGATTGGGAACGGGCTCTCGCGGTGCACCTCACCGGGCCCTTCCTCGTGTTGGCGGAGGTCCTGCCGTCTCTTCGGGAGAGCGACCGCGGTCACGTGTTCAACATCGGGGCGCACCTCGCTGGCCAGCCCGGACCGGGACAGTCGCTGATGGCGGCGTCCAAGGCCGGGGTGGAGGGGATGTCCCGCGGCCTCCGCGCGGATCTCGAGCCCGAGGGGATTCGGGTGACCACGGTCCTCCCAGGCTTCGTTGAGACGCCCGGGCTCGCTCCCTGGAAGGGAGCGCTCGAAGGCGCCGCGGTCACCACCCCCGAGGCTGTGGCCGACGCAATCTGGGAGGCCTATCAGGCCGAGGCGGCTCCCGACGAGATCTCGGTTCGCTGACGGGGCGGGTCCCTTTCGAGACAGGGGTGGGAGCGGGCGACTTCACGAATTCTCATTCGGAGGAGTGGCAACAAAACAGCAGAGGTATCGCGCATGACGGGCCCCCAGAGGCCGATGACTGTCTGTGCCGAGACGGGTGCTGTGCTGTTCGGATTGGGTTTCCACCCTTCGGAGTCGCACCGGATCCGGCTCTTACGAGAGTCCCTTGAACTGGAGGCCCCCCCCATGAAGTTTTCGTACGACCACAACAACGCCTCGAAGCTGGTTCCGCTGCTGGAAGCCATCTTCAACGAAGTCGCCGACCGCCGCCGCTCGATCCGTGAGCTGGAGCGGACCCTCAAGGCCATGAAGTTGGAGGGGCGCCCTTCAACGACGACGGGTCCGGTGGTGGCCCGGCTCGCAACGCAGCGTCGAGAGCTACGACTGACCTCCAAGGAGTTTGAGCGCCTCGGCTGTGCCGTGGATGAGCACAACCCGAACCGGGTCTTCATTCCCGGCGCCACCGGCGGCCTGGAAGGCGGCTACCACTGGCAGGCCGGGGAGTCCACGGTCAAGAACGTGGCGCCCGAGCACAGCACCTTCTGATCGCGGCGGCTCAGGCGATCCCTGAGCTCACCACGAACGCGGGCCGCATCTCCTGAGGGAGGTGCGGCCCGCGGCGATGGATGGACGGGGGGCAGTGGGCGCCGTCCCTCCTCAGCCCTGAGCACCCTCTGCCGTGCCCTTGCCTGCGTCTGTGGGGGGCGGCGCAACGCCGTCCGCGGGCTTCCGCGGCTTCTTGACCTTCTTCGGCTCGACTGGAACAGGGGTCGGCTTCGGCGCGCCCTTTGCCTTCTGGTCGCCCGTCTGCTTCTGGCGGGCCTCTTGGGCGCGCTGGGCGTCGAGGTCCGCTTGCTTCTTGCGGGCGGCGGCGGTGCGCGCCTCGGCGCTCTCCTGGGCCTGCTTCTGGCGGGCGTCCTGGATGCGCTTGGCGTCGAGGTCCGCCTGCTGCTTGCGGGCGGCGGTGGTGCGGGCTTCGGCGCTGCCCTTGGCCTGCTTCTGGCGGGCCTCCTGGGTGCGCTTCTCTTCAGCCGCCTTCTTTCGAGCCGACTGAATGTCCTTCACGGCGCGCTCGAGGTCAGCCCCGATGGGGTAGCCCTTGTCCGCGAGGAGGCCGTGATAGAGGACCATGAACTCCTCCTCCGAGAGGTGCTTGTCGGCGTTGACGTCCTCTGCGTTGAAGGTCTTGGCGATGGCGTCCGCGCGCCCTGCCTCCGCCATGGAGACCTTGCCATCTGCGTTGGCGTCCAGCGCCTTGAAGGTGCGTTTGGCGAGGTCAGCGGAGGCCGGGAGTCGTTCCTGGCACGGCGCCGCGATGCTGAGCCCCGGACTGAGGGCGGCCGCGGTGAGGGTCAGGGCGATGGCCTGGGTGATTTGGGAGCTCTTCTTCATGGCGGTAGACCTCTGAGTTTCGGGGGATATCCCCTCTGGCAGGAAGCGTGCCAGCGTCAAACCTCAGCCCACAGGTTACGGGAATGGGGGCTGGGCCCGCCGGCTTCTGATGGGTGTCCGAGAGAGAGGCCCCTGGGACCTCTCCGGAGGCCACTTGGGAGTGGAGCGTTCCGCGCAGAGATCCTCGGGAGCGCGTGGACGGAGCTTCTGCTCGCGCGGTACAAAGACGGTTCGCCGCCGGGGCGTCGCCCTGGTTCGCACCCCCCAAACCCCGCGAAGGCCCCCCCGCCCATGATCGCAACCCCCGCACTCGCGCCCCTCTTCGAAGGCGCGGAGACCCGGAAAGCCGCCACCCGGAATGCCTACGGAGAGGCACTCCTCGAGCTGGGCGCCTCCAACCCAGACGTCGTCGTCCTCGACGCGGACCTCTCGGGTTCGACGAAGACGAAGGCCTTTGGCAAGGCGCACCCCGACCGGTTCTTCAACATGGGGGTCGCCGAGGCGAACATGATCGGCGTTGCCGCCGGGCTCGCCTCCCAAGGCAAGGTCGCCTTCGCCAGCTCGTTCGCGATGTTCGCGACGGGCAAGGCGTTCGAGCAAATCCGGCAGAGCGTTTGTGTCCCCGAGCTGAACGTCAAGATCTGCGCGACGCACGCGGGCTTGACCGTCGGTGAGGACGGCAAGTCACACCAGATGCTCGAGGACGTCACGATCATGCGCGTGATTCCTGGGATGCAGGTCATCGTTCCTGCGGACGCGGTGGAAGCGCGGCAAGCCGTGCTCGCCGCCGCTGAGATCCCCGGGCCTGTCTACGTCCGCCTCTCTCGAGCGTCGACGCCGGTGGTCTTCTCCGACGACTACCGCTTCGAGTTCGGCAAGGCTTCGGTGCTCCGCGATGGTGGTGACCTCGCCATTGTCGCAATGGGGGTCACCGTCTCTGCGGCCCTCGATGCCGCTGATCGACTCTCGGCCATGGGGATCGAAGCCCGCGTGCTGAACATGTCGACGATCTCGCCGCTCGACAGCGAGGCGATCGCCAGCGCGGCGCGGGAGTGCGGTGCGATCCTCACGGCGGAGGAGCATCAGGAGAACGGCGGCCTCGGCGAGGCCGTCGCTCAGGCGGTGGTCCGAAGTCACCCGGTGCCCATGGAGATGTGCGGCATGAGTGGCTCCTTCGGTCAGAGCGGCACGGGAGATGAACTCCTGGCTCACTACGGGCTGGACGCCGCGGGCCTCGTGGCGCGCGCTCAGCAACTCCTCAAGCGCAAGCAGGCCTGATCCCATGACGCTCTCTCAAGAAGACCGCGCCGCCGTTGAGGCCGCTGCTCGCCAGATTCGCATCGACACCGTCCGCATGGTGCACGCCGCGGCCTGCGGCCACCCGGGCGGCCCCATTGGCATGGCGGACTTCATGGCGACGCTGTTCCTGCGCCACATGAACCTCTCGCCCGAGACGCTCCACCAGCCGGATCGGGACCGCTTCGTGCTCGGGAACGGGCACACATGCGCGGGCTACTACTCGATCCTCTCGCAGAAGGGCCTGATCCCGCGGGACGAGCTCCTGACCTTCCGGAAGATGGGATCGCGGCTGCAGGGCCACCCGCACCGCAGCCCGGACATGGGGATCGACTTCTCCACGGGGTCCCTGGGCAACAGCCTCTCGGTCTCCCTCGGGATGGCCCTCGCGGCCAAGTCCAACGGCTGGGATACGCGCGTCTACAGCGCCTCCTCGGACGGGGAGAGCCAGGAAGGACAGATCTGGGAGGCGGCCACCGCAGCAGCGCACTACGGCGCCTCGAACCTCACGGTGCTCGTGGACTTCAACAACGTCCAGATTGATGGCCACATGCGTGATGTCATGGACGTGCGCGATCTCCGCGAGAAGTACGAGGCCTTCGGCTGGCACGCACTGGACGTGGACGGCCACGACATCGATGCCATCGACGCAGCGCTGGTCGCTGCCCGTGAGGAGACGAAGCGTCCGAGCGCTCTCATCTGCCACACCCTCATTGGCAAGGGCGTCTCCTTCATGGAAGACCAGCCTGGCTGGCACGGCGTGGCCCCCGGCGACGAAGACGCCCGCAAGGCGCTCACGGAGCTCGGCATCGAGGGTGCCGAGCTTGCGGCCATGATGGCCTGAGCCGAGTCCTTGGTGAGCGACAAGTTCAATGAGGGCGCCTCGGCCCGAGCCCACGGCTCGGGCCAGGCCGCGACCGCGATCTTCGCGCTCGGGATGATGTCGGGGATGCTCGTCCTGATGATCGCGTTCCTGCTCCTCCCGGAGCCTGAGGACCCTGCGACGGCGGAGTTCGAGGCGGTCCAGGCGTTCGCCCGACGGCACTTTGTTCGCGAGGTCGGGTCGGACGAGCTCGTGACCAGGGCCCTCTCCGGAATGCTGGACGGCCTCGACCCCTACTCGCGCTACTACGACGCGGCGAGCTCAGAGCAAGCCCGGCGCGAGATCGAAGGCGACTTCAGGGGAATCGGGGTCGTCTTCCGGTCTCCGATCTCGAACGGGCAGGTGCTCTTCCCGCTGGAGGGCTCACCCGCTTCCGTCGCCGGTGTGAGGCCGGGCGACCGCCTCGTCGAGGTCGATGGCAGCGAGGTCGACGGGCTCGACGGTCCTGAGATTCGCAAGCTCCTCTCTGCGCGTGGCCGGAGCGAACTCGAGCTCCTCGTGGAGGGCCTGGACGGTGAGCGTCGCAGCCTCGTCGTCAAGCCGGCGAGGCTCCTCGACCCGACCGTGCGGCACGCCGAGGTCCTGGACGCGGCGCCCGCGACGGGCTATCTGGCCGTGCGGTCCTTCAGCCACCGTACGGCAGAGGAGTTCGACGCCGCCATCGTCGCGTTGCGCGCCCGCGGGGTGCGGTCCCTCGTCGTGGACCTGCGCTTCAACTATGGCGGCGTCCTCGACGCCGCGGTCCAGATGGCCTCGCGCTTCATCGGCGAGGGGGTGATCGTGACCTCAGAGGGCCGCACCAAGGACGCCGTCTACGAGGCGGGTGAGGCCGAGGCGCTCTTCGAGGGCATGGGCCTGGTCGTCCTCGTGGACGGAGACACTGCCAGCGCGAGTGAGGTCTTCGCAGGGGCGATTCAGGACCACCGTCGAGGGGTCGTGGTCGGAGAGCCCACCTACGGCAAGGGCATGATTCAGATGACCCAGTCCTTCCCGGCCTTCGGCAGTCGGGCCAAGGTGACCAGCGGGTACTACTACTCTCCCAGCCACCGGAACTTCGAGAAGAGCGCTGACCCGGACCGAAAGAGCGGCATCCTCCCCGACATGGCCGTGGAAGTCAGTGAGCAGGACCGCTCCAGAGTCCACAACTGGATCTCTCGCTATGACCCGCCGAACTCGATGCTCGAGGACCTCGCCGCGTGGGGCGCGGCTGCCGGGGGGGTCGTCCTCCCTGCGGCGCCCCGCGACCCGCAGCTGGCAGCGGCGTGTGCCCTGCTGCGCGGAGAACACCCTGCGCCAGCCCGCCAGAGCGGGCTCGCGGACTGAGACCTCGATGGAGCCATGGGAAGTGAGCTGATCCTCGGAATTGAGTCGTCCTGTGACGAGACCGCGGCCGCCGTGGTCGAGGCCGGTGTTCGGGTTCATTCGAACATCGTCTACAGCCAGGCCGCCGAGCACGCGCAGTTCGGCGGTGTCGTGCCCGAGGTTGCGGGGCGCTCCCACCTGGAGGCGATCTTGCCTGCGATCGATGAGGCCCTGCGTGATGCAGGCGTCGAGCTCGCTGACCTCGCCGGGGTTGCCGTGACGGCGCGCCCTGGACTCATCGGTTCGCTCCTGGTCGGCCTCTCCGCGGCAAAGGCCCTGTGCTGGTCCACAGGACTCCCCCTGGTGGATGTCGACCACATCGAGGCCCACGTCTACGCCGCGACCATGGAGGAGCCGGACGCGGTGCAGTTCCCCTGCCTGGCCCTCGTGGTCTCGGGCGGGCACACAGCCCTCTACGAGGTGCGCTCGCCGCTCGACATGACGCGGGTTGCAACGACCCTGGACGACGCGGCGGGTGAGGCCTTTGACAAGGTGGCCTGGCTCCTGGGTCTCGAATACCCAGGGGGTCCTTCGGTCGCGGGTCTGGCCGTGGAGGGGCGGCGGGACGCCATCGCATTCCCGCGCTACTCGCCGAAGCGCAAACCAGGCGCCGTGGAGCGTCCGGTCGGCTTCTCCTTCAGCGGGCTCAAGACAGCCGTCCTCTACCACCTGCGCGGCGGTGATGCGCTTCAGCCGACCCCTCCCCCCGAGGAAATCGATGACCGCGCTGATGTGGCGGCCTCCTTTGAGGAGGCGGTCGTCGACAGCCTCGTCACGCAGACCCTCAGGGCCGCAGGGCAGCGCGGTGTGGAGCAGGTGCTCGTGGCTGGGGGGGTCGCCTGTAACCGGCGCCTACGGGAGGTGATGCACGCGCGGGGGGCGGCGGAGGGCGTCCGGGCCTTCTTTCCTTCTCCGGCCTACTGCACGGACAACGCGGTGATGATCGCCGGGCTCGGGTGGCGCCGCCTTCAGGCTGGGCTTGTGGCCGGGTTGGATGTGGACGCCTCGCCACGATCGCTCGGGTGAGGGGCAGAGACCTGCGGTGCCCGCCTTCAAGGCGCCGGGGGGCGCTCCCCGGCGCGGTTTTGGCGGTCGATCCGGGCCGAGGGGCAACCCCTCCGCCCCTCGCTCCGAGTAAGCTCGTCCCTCGACGTGGATAGGCGCGAACTCGAAGCACTGCTGCGGTCCGTTCAGGACGGCACCCTCTCGGCCGAAGAGGGCGCGGGCTCCGTCTTCAACTCATTCCGCGCTGACGGTCAGCTGGACCTGGGTCACTCGCGGCTCGACACCGACCGGGTCGAGCGCTGCGGCCACGCCGAGGTGGTCTACGGCGAGGGCAAGTCCCCCGACGAGCTCGTCGAGATCTGTGGTGCGCTGCTCGAGGCCCACGGCCGGTTCCTCGCGACGAGGGTGCAGCCTGCAGGCCGCGCCGCCCTGTCACGTGCCATGGACGTGGAGGTCGATGACCGCTCCCAGACGGTGACGGGTGGGACGCTGCCAGAGCTCCTCGGGGATGTGGCGATCATCAGCGCGGGGACGAGCGACGCTCCGGTGGCGAGGGAGGCCGCGGTCACCGCGCGCTTCCTTGGCGCGGCGGTCGAGCAGATCCCGGATGTCGGTGTCGCCGGGATCCACCGTATCCTCTCGGTGGCTCCGCGCATCCGAGAGGCCAACGTGATCGTGGTGGTGGCGGGCATGGAGGGCGCGCTGCCCAGCGTCGTGGGAGGGCTCGTGGACCGTCCTGTCATCGCGGTGCCCACCTCGGTGGGCTACGGAGCCAGCCTCGGGGGTGTCGCCGCGCTCCTCGGCATGCTCAACTCCTGTGCGTCGGGTGTCACCGTCGTCAACATCGACAACGGGTTCGGCGCTGGTTTCGCCGCGGCCCAGATCAACCGTCAGATCGTGCGGGCCGCGGAGAGCGGCCACTCCAAAACGTCATGAGTGTGGAAGAGAACGGCGCGCGAGCCTGGCTCGCGCTGGAGAACGGCCTCGTGGTCGAAGGACGCTCCGTCGGTGCAAATGGTGAGGTCAGCGGAGACCTCGTCTTCAACACGGCCATGACCGGTTACCAGGAGATCCTCACGGACCCCTCCTATGCCGGGCAGGGCGTCCTGATGACCTACCCGCTCATCGGCAACTACGGTATCGCCGACGAGGACATGGAGTCCTCGAGGTGCTGGGCCGAGGCCTTTGTGATGAAGGAGCTCTCCACGATCGCCTCCAACCACCGCTGCACCGAGACGCTGGGGGAATGGCTCAAGCGCCACGGTGTGGTCGCGATCGACGGCGTGGACACCCGCCGTCTCACCAAGGCCATCCGCGAGGAAGGATCACTGCGCTTCGTGCTCAGCACCGAGGACCGCGACCCCGTGTCCCTGGTGGCGAAGGCCAAGGGCGCCCCCTCCACGGACGGGAGGGACCTCGCGAGCGTCGTCACCTGAGCAGAGGCGTACCAGTGGTCCTCTGCCTTCGATGAGTCGTTCCCAGAGATCGAGGCGCCATGGGCGGGGGACCGCCTGCGCTGTGTCGCCTATGACTTCGGCGCCAAGCGGAACATCCTCCGCAGCCTCGTCCACTCGGGCTTTGATGTCACCGTGGTCCCGGCCTCGACGCCGGCCAGCGAGGTGATCGCCATGGCGCCAGACGGTGTCTTCCTCTCCAACGGCCCGGGTGATCCGGCCGCGGTGGACTACGCCATCGAGAGCGCGCGGGAGCTCGTGAAGGTCCTCCCGGTCTTCGGGATCTGCCTCGGCCACCAGATCCTCTCCCTCGCGCTTGGCGCGAAGACGAAGAAGATGCCCTTCGGGCATCACGGGGCGAACCACCCGGTGCGCGACGAGGCGACCGGGCGGATCGAGATCACGTCTCAGAACCACAGCTACGTGGTCGACGAGGTCGGGCTTCCGGACGACCTCATCCCGACCCACTGGAACCTGAATGACATGTCCCTGGCGGGGATGAAGCACCGGACGCTCCCTGTCTTCAGCGTCCAGTACCACCCGGAGGCCGCCCCGGGTCCCGGCGACTCCGCACACCTGTTCGTCCGCTTCCGCGAGCTCGTCCAGCAGCAACAGGCGACGGCCTGAACGCTCAGCCTGCCATGCGCCGGTGCCTGCTCATCCTTGGCTCGCTGGCCGCCCTCGGCGGCTGCGCTGAGCGCGAGGTCGAGCGACCGAACGTCGTCTTCATCGTCTGCGATACGCTCCGCGCGGACCGCACCTCGACCTACGGGCATGAGCGCGAGACGACGCCCAACCTCGACGCGCTCGCGGCTCGCGGCACGGTCTTCGATCGGGCCTTCGCGATGTCCTCATGGACGTTGCCGTCCATGAGCATGCTCATGACCGGTGAGGTGAAGAGCCTCGCCGACCCCTCGATCCTCCCGGACCATATTCACATCGCGGAGAGCTTCCTCGACGCGGGCTATGACACCGCGGCGGTCGTCGCGAACCCGATCCTCAATGGCCGGCTCGGCTACGACCGGGGGATCGAGTCCTTTGTGGTCGACTCCGCTCAGCAGATGTCCTGGCGCGCGGCGGAGGTGGTGGAGCAGGGGCTCGAGTGGGTCGATGGGCGTGAGGACGGCGATCAGCCGTTCTTCCTCTGGCTCCACCCGGTGGATCCGCACCACCCCTATGAGCCGGAGGCCGGGCCGCGCTTCGGGGCGCTCGATGAGTCAGGGACCTATCGAGCCGCTCAGTCGGCCCTCGCCCGGGAGGCTGAGGAGGACCCCGACGCCATGCTCGGCGGCGCGCTCGACGAGGATGATTGGGCGCAGGTCGCGCAGATCCGCAACCTGTACGACTCCGAGGTCTTCGAGTTCGACCTCGCCCTCGGCGCGCTCGTGGGGGCGCTCGAGCAGCGTGGGGTGCTTGAGTCGACCATCATCGTCGTCACGTCGGACCACGGCGAAGGCCTCATGGAGCGGCCCTCGTTGCGCGACCTGAAGCACCCGGAGGATGAGGTGGCAGACCTCTACCGACGGCACGGCCTCATGCTCCACGATGAGCAGGTCCGGATCCCGCTGGTCTTCGCCGGTCCAGGAGTGCCCGGCGGCGCCCGACGGAGGGAGTGGGTCCAGCACATCGACGTGGTCCCCACGCTCCACGGCCTCTGTAATCTGCCGGTGAAGCGTCCCCAGTCCGGGCAGCCCATGTTCGAGGTTGACCCCACGGAGCGGGCGCCGCTCTTTGCGGTCTGCTCGCGGTCTCGCTCGGTCACCGTGGATCAGCGTTGGCGGCTTCACCTCCCGAAGGAGTTCCGCCGCGTTCGCTTCGGAATCCAGCCCGAGCTCTATGACCTCGAGGCGGACCCGGATGAGCGACACTCGGTCGACGATCCGGTTCGTATCGAGGAGATGACCAAGCTCATCCGGGCGTGGGAGCAAGCGCATGCGCCGGTCTCCCTGGGGGGGGCCCTCGATCAGTCGACCATCGACACGCTGCGCTCGCTCGGCTACGGGGGAGAGGTCGAGAGGAAGAACCTCCCGCCGGAGTCCGACCGTTGATGGCGCGCGGAGTGGCGCGGCCTCGGCTGAGCCGGCCATGGCTCTCCTCGGTTCGGTGTGGGCGAGTGCTCCTGGCGCCGCTCCTGCTCCTCGGGCTCGTGGCCGGGTGCGTGAGCAGTGACGACGGGCCGGCGGCGGTGAGCGAGCGGGGTCCCCTCGACCGGCAACTGGGGCGGGCGGACGACGCCTTCGATGGTCGAGCTTACGCTCAGGCGCTCGACATGTACTCGGCGCTCTACCTGGCGGCCCTCTCGTCGGACTTCGAGGACCTCGCTGCAGAGGCGGCGGCCCAGGCGGCCACGATCAACTCGCTCAAGGGCGAGGTGGACGAGAGTGACCGATGGATGTCGTTCGCTGAGCGCTACGCAGAAGGGCGGGGCGACGTGGCAGCGAGCCGAGTGATGTTGGCCCGCGGCATCCGGCAGTGGAAGCGAGGCGAGAGCGCCGCGGCCCTGAGCACGTTTGAGGCGCTCGTCGAGCTCTGCGGGCGGTCCGAATTACGCGTACGAGCCATGCAGGGGGCGAGCCTCGCGGCCCTCGTGGCCGAAGGCGAGGGGCAGCTGAGCTGGAGCCTGCGGTCTATTGAGATTTGCCAGGGGCTGGCCGAGCCCCGGTGGGAGGGCGCGCTCTGGACGACGCACGGATGGTTGCTCGAGACTCGCGGGGAGATGGTGGACGCGTGCCGTTGCTTCGAGCGTGCGCGGGGGCTCCTGATGGACACCTCGGCGTCACCCATCGACCTGCTGCAGGCTGACTGGGCGTACGGCCGGGCGCTGCGCCTCGCCGGGCAGCCGCGTGAGGCGCGGGCCCTCCTGGAGCAAGCAGACGTTCGGGGTCGAGAGCTCTACGCCGCGAACCCCACGGCGCGGCAGGCGGAGTGGCTCGGCCGGGCGTGGTGGGAGCTCGGTGAGCTGGACGCCCTCGAGGGCCACGGGGAGAGCGCGGCCCGCCTCCTCCAGAGCGCCCGCCGCAAGCTCCTCGAGGCGGGCGCCGCGGACGCGGCGCCCGAGCTGATCGGTCGCCTCGACGCGCGGCTGGCCGAGGTCAGCCGCCGCTAGCGCTCGCGCTCGAACCAGGCGAGGATGTGGAGCACCTTGCCGATGAGGTGGCTCGGCCTCCGCGCGATGCCGTGCCCTGCTTCCGGGATCCGGACCATGGCGGTCTCGACGCCTCGGATCTTGAGGGCTTGGTAGTACTGCTCGGACTCGGAGATGGGCGTCCGGAAGTCCTGCTCGCCGGTGAGCAGCATGGTCGGCGTGCTCACGTTCCCGACGAGCGAGAGGGGGGAGCGCTCCCAGTAGTGCTCGAAGTGGTCCCAGGGCGCCCCGGGGAACCAGTACTGCCAGAAGAAGTCGTAGGCGTCGGACGTCAGGGCGAACGAGATCCAGTTGATGACCGGCTTGGCGACCACCGCCGCCTTGAAGCGGTCGGTCATGCCCACGATCCAGGCGGTGAGTACGCCGCCGCCGCTGCCGCCGGTGACGAAGAGCCGCGTCCGGTCGATGATGCCGCGCTCGACCACGGCGTCGACCATGCTCATCAGGTCGTCGTAGTCCTGGCTCGGGTAGGCGTGGTGGATGCGGTTGGCGAAGGCCTCGCCGTAGCTCGTGCTCCCGCGGGGGTTGCCGTAGACGACGACGTAGCCCTTGGCCGCCATGAGCTGGAGCTCGAAGGTGAACGCGGGGCCGTAGGCGGTGAACGGGCCCCCGTGGATCTCGAGGATCAGGGGGTGCGTCCGGTCCGCCTCGAAGCCAGGCGGGGTGATGATCCAGGACTGCACCCGGAGGTCGTCCGCCCCGGACTCTGTCCAGAGCTCCTCCACCGCGCCGAGCTCGACGGTCTCGCGTAGGTCCGCGTTCACGTCGGTGACCTGAAGCTGCAGGTCGAAGTCGCCGCGGGCCAGGTGGAGCTCGCCGGGCCAGGCCGGGTCACCGCCGATCCACGCCATGGTCCCGCCAGCGACGTGGAACTCGCCGCTGGTGTAGGGGCGGCCGGAGCCCATCCCATGGAGGCTGAGATCCAGGACCTCGACGCCCCCGCCGGCGCTGGTCACCCCGACCCGGGTTCGACCCTCGTCCACGTAGGAGAAGTAGAGCTTGCCCTGGTCAACGATGAGGTTCCCCGGCGAGCGGTCGAGCCCCTCGGTCAGGACCCGGCGGTCCCTGCCGCCGAGGGGCTGCGCGTAGATCTCGCGCTGCTGGTGGCCCTGCCGGCGGTCGTCGAAGCCGGTCCAGAAGAGCGTCTTGGAGGCGCCGTCGAGGGCGGCCCCCCCGTCGGGCCCCTCGCGGAAGGTCAGCTTGGTGAGCTCGCCGTCCGCGACGCGCAGGGACCAGAGGTCGGTGTCGTTCGGGTGATCGTGCCGGTCCTCTCGCAGGTTCGCGCTGAACAGGAGCGTGCCCTCGTCCGCCCACATCAGGCCGCCGCCGTGGTCGGCGGGCCCGTCCGTGAGCTGCCGCGGCGTCCCGCCCATGGCGTCGACCACGAAGACCTGGCGGTCCGTGTCGTCCAGGTAGCCGCCGCCGTCGGCGCGGTAGCGGAACTGCTCCACGACCTTCGGCGCGGGGGCCCACTCGGCGCCCGCGGGCTTCTTGGGCATCGAGGCCAGCGGCTTGGTCTCGCGCGGGACGCTCATGGTGAAGGCGATCCGCGCGGAGTCCGGGGACCAGCGCAGGGAGCCAGGGGAATCGGAGAGGCGCGTTACCTGCCGCGTGGTCCCGTCGTCCATCCAGCGCACGAAGATCTCGGCGCCGTCCTCACCCGCGCCGCGCACATAGGCGATGTACCGGCCGTCCGGGGACCACCGGGCGCTGCCCACGCCTTCGAGGATGGGCCGGGCGTCACCGCTCTCGACGTCATGGAGCCAGACCTCTCGCCGCTGCTTGTCGCTCATCACGTCGAAGCCGACGCGCGTGTAGAGGACCTGTGCGCCGTCGGGGGAGACGGTGGGGCTGGTGACCCCCTCGAGCTCGAAGAGGTCCATGGCCTCGAGCGGGCGGAGGCTCTGGGCCTCCTGGGCGATGGCGAGGAGGGTGAGGGTCAGCAGCATGGTGAGCTCGGTGGCCGGTCGGTGGGAGGAGGTCAGCGCGGAGTGACGGTCGCCGGGGGAGGCGGACCGGGGACGAGCTGAACTTGAAGTCGGTTCGGGTCGGGGGCGGGGCGCTCTCGGCCAGTGAAGACCTGGACCGCGTCCGTCGATAGCGTGAGCTCTGCGAGGGCGGACAGGCTGTAAGGAGCGTGCACGAAGATGGGCGGGGTCCCTGGTGCAGTGGCGACCGCGAACACCCACGGCTCGAAGACCACGACCTCGCCCGCTGGGGTGGCTTGGATGAGGGCTTCGAAGCGCTCAGCCTGATCGCGGGAGATCTCCTGTGCGACGGCGAGCGTGTCCCGCTGCGGCGACACGAGCTGGCCCGTCACGACGAGCAGGGTCAGGGCAGCGGCGAGGGCGGCGCCGAGCGGCCCTCGGCCAAGGAGCCCGCCGGCGAGCAGGGCGAGGGGGGCCACGAGGGTCAGGGCGTACCAGTCGTGGAAGCGACCGGAGACCGTGGTGATCACGAGCCCTGCCATGGCCCAGGCGAGCAGCAGGAGCGCGGTGGATCGTCCCTGGTGATCCGCTTGGCGGAGCAGGGTGACGAGGCCTCCGAGGACCAGGACGCCGAGCAGGAGGCCGCCGCCTGGGATGGCGGCGCCCATCGCATGGGCCATGGAGCCCGCCATGGCGCTCAGTGACTCGCGGCCCGGGGTCCCGGACTCCGCGTGCCCGCCGAGCCCGCCGAGGACGGCCGTGCGTGCCAGGAGGCCGAGGCCAAGGCCCAGGGTCGGGCTGATCGTGGCGCGGGCCGCTGCGCGGAGGTCCGCGCCCGGTCGGGCGTAAGACGCCGCGAGGATCACAGGTAGCGCGATGACGCCACTCTCCTTGGAGAGCAGCGCGCAGAGGGCCAGGGCGCCGGTCCAGGCCGGGCGGGCGCCCCTGCGGGCGGCGAGCGCTGCCGCCGCGACGAAGAGGAGGGCGAGTGCGTCGGCCCGGCGAGGCGCGTATGGGACGACCTCGAGTTGGGCGTGGTGCAGGAGGTAGATCCCCGCGGTGCACAGCGCGGCCAAGACCCTGGTACGGCTGCGTGCTCCAGACCACGCGCTCGCGAGGGTCCCTGCCAGAAGCCCGAGGAGCGTGGCGGTCAACGCGGCGAGAGAGAGGTCTGTACGGGAGTACTGGGCCGGGTCCAGCCCCCCGAGGGCGTGGTCGAGCCCGAAGCTCAGGTGGACCAGGGGCCGGTAGAAGCGGCCGTCCGGGTAACGGCCGCCCATGAGCTCGTCGCCGAAGGCTCCGAGCAGGTCTCCGGCGGAGTGCATGGCGGAGGCGGCGATGAGGGGGTAGCCGTCGAATCCGAGCAGCGCGTCGCCGCTCACCGAGCCGTAGGTGAGCCAGGCCAGGGCCCAGGCGGCGCCGAAGAGCGCGGCCACTTGCATGGGGAGTGAGCGCGCCATCAGCCGCCGTACCCGATGCTCTGGATGCGGTCGGTGACCTCCTGTTCCCCGGCCTCGTCAGGGTTCCCAAAGTCTCCTTCGAGGACGCGCATGCCGGGGTCGCGCTCGGCTTCGAGGCGGCGTACCTCTCGCGGCCGGCGCTCGATCGAGGGGTGCGGGTCACCCTTGAGTCGAGCGGGGAGGGGCTCGCCCATGAGGTGGTAGAGGATCGGCGCCACGTCGGTGAGCGCTGCGCGTGCCCGTCCCTCGTCGGCTTCAATCGTCGGCCCGGCCACCACGAGGACGCCGTCGAGGGCGTGGTCGGGGAACGGCTGCGTGCCCACGGACATGGGCGGCCCGAAGAGGTCCGTGTAGACGCGCCAGGCGGGGTCGAACTCCACGATCAGGTCCGGGACGCGGGCATCCTGGAGCGGCCCGGGGTAGAGGTCCGCGCCGCGATACATGGCGCGCACCACGGGGACACCCGCGGGGAACTCCACCTGTCCGAGCAGCGCCTCAAGCTCAGAGAGGGCCGCTGAGCGCTCTTCCCGCGGGAGCGGTCCTGTCGGCTCGCGCCCCGCGATGTTCAACCGGATCGCGCCGTAGTTGCCCTCGGCGACGTCGGCGATGGCGCGGCTCGCGTCAAGATCAAGCGTCGCGAGGCGGGCCGCGCGCTGGGACGCCTTGGCGTCGGCGAGGGGGCCGACGGGGGAGGCGCCGGGCGCTCCCCCCTCACGTTGGACGCTCCAGCCTGCGTCGACCAGCCAACGGTGGAGGTTGAAGGACCTTCGGTAGGTCTGGAAGCCGTGATCGGAGAGGAGGAGGACGGTGGCGTCCGGGCCTGCCGCTGCCACGAGCCGCCCGAGGATGACGTCGAGCCGCCGGAGGAGCCTCCGGATCTCAGGGCCCCGAAGGTCGAGGTTGGGGCGGTGGCAGAGCACGTCGAGGCTCTTGAAGACGAACATGCAGAGCCGCCAGTCCCCCCGCCCGACGAGGTCGAGCAACTCTCGCTCCTTGATGTCGAGCTGGCGCTCGATCTGCGCGAAGTCAGCGACCTGGTTCTGGCGCCAGACCCCAACGTCAGGAACGAAGCCCTTCGACCGGAGCTCGTTCGTGAGGCCGGGCGGGTGGGCGTACTCGGCGCCGAACGGGCTGAGCATGCCTGCCACCATGGTGCCGTCGATCCGCTCTGGGGGGTACGTCATAGGGACTCCCCAGACGTGACTCCGGTGCCCACGGCCCGAGAGGACGCGCCAGATGGGAGGCGCGGCGACGTCGATCGCCGAGACGAGCCGCACGTCGTAGCTCTCCTCCTCGGTCTGGAAGAAGGAGTAGATCCCGTGCTCCCCCGGCTCGACGCCCGTCGTGATCGTCGGCCACGCGGCGCTGCTGATCGGGATCCTCGTGGACTCCAGCGCGGCGCTTCGCCCCCGGGCCATCAGCGCGGCGAGGTGCGGCAGCTCTCCCTCGGAGACCATCGGGTCCAGGAGGTCGAAGGTGGCGCCGTCCCAGCCGACGACGAGCACTCGACTCCCGGCGTCGTGCCCGCCGCAACCTGCGAGCGCGAGGGCGCAGCAGGCGATCAGGGTGGGGGCGGTCGAGAGTCTCATGGTGGGGGCGGGGGCAGTGTACGAAGCCGGCCGTCCGGGGTTAGCTGTGGGGCGGGGGCGTCGGGGATTCTCGACTGGCCCCTCGCACCGGTCTCTGCGACCCGTAGCCTCTTGTTCACCCATGCGTTCCGCCCTCCCCTTTGCCTTCCTCGCCCTTGGGCTCGCCGCTTGCGGGGGGGCGCCTGCTCCCGCCGGGGCCGCGCCGCCGACGGTGGTGCTCATCTCACTGGACACCGTCCGGGCGGATAACCTCTCCACCTATGGGGGGCCGGAGGGGGCCACTCCCAACCTCGATCGGTTCGCTGCGCGCGCGACCAGGTACCTCTCGAGCTACTCCGCGGCGCCCTGGACGATGCCGAGCCACGCGTCGATGTTCACCGGGCTCTTCCCCTTTGAACACGGGGCACACTCGTTCCTCCCGGGACCGGGGCATCGGGGAGACAACGTGTTCGCGCTGCACCCGCGCTTCGAGACCGTGGCAGAGGCCCTGGCGGCTGAGGGCTACGCCACCTGTGGCGTGGTCTCCAACACGGTCTACCTTCGGCCAGGGCTCGGCCTCGACGCGGGCTTCCAGCGCTGGGACGTGCGCCGTGAGGGCGGAGCCGCGGTCACGGCACGCGCCTTGGACTGGATCGATCGCCGAGCGGGTGGAGACCGCCCGGCCTTCTTGTTCGTGAACTACATGGACGCGCATCGGCCGTACGCCACCGGCGCACCCGATGAAGACGGTCACGCGGCCCTGGACGGACTCATCGAGCGTGTCATGGTGACGGGGGAGCCGGGTGGGGACGTTGGTCGCGGCGTGCGTACGCTTCATCAGAAGGCGGTGACTCGCCTCGACGGGGAGGTCGGCGTACTCCTCGACGGACTCCAAGCCCGAGGCCTCCTCGAGGACGCCCTCGTGGTGATCACGTCGGATCACGGTGAGGCCTTTGGTGGTCACGGCCTCGTCGAGCACTCGAAGGATGTCTACGAGGATCTCGTCCGCGTACCTCTGCTCGTGAAGGCCCCCGGCCAGACCACCGGGCAGGTGAGCGGGGAGCGCTCCTCGTCGGTGGATGTCCCCGGGCTCGTCGCGCGGGCGCTGGCGGAGCGCGGCAACCCGGCGCTGGTCTCGCGCTTCCAGCGGGCGCCCGGGAACCACCCGGTCGTGGTGGAGAACTACTACAGCCGCATGTTCGACCTGGAGCGGTTCGGTGACCGCTTCCGGCGCCGGCGTGTGGCGGCCTTCGAGGGGTCCATGAAGGTCATCCTGGACTCTGCTGGGCCGGCAGAGCTCTACGACCTCGACGCCGACCCTGACGAGATCAAGGACCTCGCAGCCACCGAGGCCGCGGTGGTGGAGCGGATGGCTCGCGCGGTCGAGGGGCTGCTCGGCGTGGGTGCCTTCGAGGGGCCGCGTGCTCTTCCGGACCAGCTGACACCCGAGGAGGCCGTCGAGATGGGTGAGCTTGGATACGGTGGAGGAGGCGGTCGATGAGCGTCCTTCGCGGGCTCGTGCTCCTCGCGCTCCTCTCGGGCTGCAGCCGCGACGAGGCGACGGCGCCGCCCCATGTGATCGTCCTCTCCCTGGACACGGTCCGGGCGGATCGGCTGGGCTGCTACGGGGGAGACCCCTCGGCCACACCGCGTCTGGACGCCTTCGCGGCGGGCTCGGATCGCTATCGGGCCTGCGTCGCCACGGCACCCTGGACGCTCCCATCGCACGCGTCCATGTTCACCGGGCTGTTCCCCTTTGAGCACGGTACCCACGGGTTCCGCGTGGACGAGTACGTCGACAACGTTCACCCGTTGCACCCCGACCACGTCACCCTCGCCGAGGGAATGAGCGCCGCGGGGTATGAGACCGCCGCCTTCGTCGCGAACACCGTCTACCTCGCCAACCGTTTTGGCTTGGCCCAGGGGTTCGAGACGTACGAGGTGCGCCGCCAGCCGGCGCGGGCCATGACGGATCGGGCGCTTGAGTTCCTCGACACGCGCGGTTCCGATCGACCGTGCTTCCTCTTCGTGAACTTCATGGACGCCCATCGTCCATACGGCATGCGCCCGCATGCGGAGCTCGCACGGCTCCCAGCGCACGAGCACCCGGCGCAGCTCCTGGAGCGCCTGTGTGAGCAGGTCATGCTCGATGGAGAGGCGCCTGGGCCCCTCGGGGAGCGCGTCTCAGGGCTCTATGATGAGGGCCTCCGTGGACTCGACCGCGAGGTGGGCCGGTTGCTCGAAGGGTTGGCCGCCCGCGGGCTCCTGGAGGGGGCCTTGATCCTTGTGACCTCGGACCACGGGGAGGCCTTCGGTGACCACGGTGTGGTGGAGCACGGCAAGGACTTGTACGAGTCGCTCGTCTCGGTGCCGCTGATCGTGAAGGCGCCTGGGCAGGCCGAAGGGCGGGTGCTCGAGCCGGTCGCCTCGCTGGTGGACGTCCCTGGGCTCATCGCCGCCGCCATTCCCGGCCCATCAGGAAGCGCGTTGCGCTCTGACTTTGGACGCCTCCCTGGCCGGCACCCCGTGACGACCGAGGTGCACTTTGCCCGACCGCGCGAGCTGCAGCTCTACGGGGAGCGGTTCCAACGGGAGCGCGTCGCTCTCCGGGCGGGTCGCTTCAAGCTCATCGCCAGCGGCGGCGAGGTCGAGCTCTACGACCTCGAGGCGGACCCGGGTGAGCTCGAGGACCTCGCGGGGGTGGCGCCCGGCCGCGTAGGAGAGCTCAAGCGGCAGCTCGACTCATTCCTGGACGCGGCCGCCTACCAGGGAGAGCGACTGCTCCCGGCTCCGCCGACCCCGGTCCAGAGGGTAGAGACTCGGGTTTTGGGCTACAGCGGCGGGAAGTGACGAGGCCTGGGCGGGGACGGCTGTGGCCGAACGCTGGCCCTCAGGAGCGGCTCATGAGAGCGAAGTGAGCCGTGGTTTGATGAATCGAGCTCAGTGGGCGAATCTTCTGAGGTTGACCGGGGCCCCCCATGCCTCACCGAGTCGCTTCCCGAACCGCATTCGATCATGAATCGCCACCTCCTCCTCGCGATCGCCCCCGTGGCGCTCGCGCTCCCGGCCTCCGCGCAGGGCCCGCTTCCGCCGCCGCCGATCCCGCCGCAGAACCCTCAGACCGCAGAGAAGGCGGTGCTCGGCAAGCTGCTCTTCTGGGACGAGCAGCTCTCAAGCGACGGCACGATGGCGTGTGGCACCTGCCACATGCCTGGACACGGAGGCTCGGACCCCCGCGCAGGGGGCGCCGCGGCGCACCCGGGGCCGGACGGGGTCTTCCTGACACCTGACGATCTCTTCGGGTCCCCCGGGATGCATGGCTCCAACTCGTTCGGGCACTTCGTCGAGGACGCGGACTTCGGCTTCGAGGCTGTGGCGACGGACCGCTACGCCCCGAGCACGGTGGCCGCGGCGTACTTCCCGGAGCTCTTCTGGGACGGCAGGGCCTCCGGCACCTTTGTGGATCCGCTCACCGGATCGGTCGTGATCCCTCAGGGCGGCGCCCTCGAGAGCCAGTCGCTGGGCCCCATCGTCTCCGACGTGGAGATGGCGTGGTCAGGGCGCACCTGGACGGATGTCACCGATCGTCTCGAGGCGGCCGAGCCCATGGCCATGGGGTCGGACCTCACGCCGGATATGGTCTCTGCTCTGTCGGTGAACGGGAGCTACCCGGCTCTCTTTGACGCTGCGTTCGGGTCGCCGGAGATCACGCCTGTGCGCATCGCCTTCGCGCTCGCCGCGTACCAGCGCACGCTCATTCCAGACCAGTCGAAGTTCGACCGCGTCATGCGGAACCAGACCAACTTCACGCCCCAGGAGAACAACGGCTTCGGCGCCTTCCGGAGCCAGGGTTCCAGGTGCAACCAGTGCCACAGCGGTTCGCTCTTCTCGGACGGCGAATATCACAACCTGGGGCTGCGGCCGATCGGTGAGGACGACGGTCGGCGAGGCGTGACCGGTCAATTCGGCGACCGCGGGCGCTTCAAGACGCCCTCGCTGCGGAACGTCGACCTGCGTGGACGCTTCTTCCACTCGGGCGCGCCGGGCATCGACAACCTGAACGATGTCATGGTGTTCTACAACAACGACGGCGGTCAGTTCGGCCAGAACAAGGACCCCCTCCTGAACAACCTGAACGTCCCAGGCAACGTTCGGCCGGACCTGGTGGCGTTCCTCCGAACGCTGACCGATCCGCGGGTGCGCAACGAGACGGCACCCTTCGATCGCCCTTCGCTTTGGAGTGAGCGCTTCGCACCCAACCCCGCCTCGCTGCCCTTCGGGGCCGTGCCCGGCTCGGGTGGGTTCGTGCCGCAGATCATCGCCACGGCGCCGCCCAAGAGCGGTAACGTTGGCTTCCGCGTCGGTCTCCACAATGCCTTCGGCGGCAACTTCGCCGTGCTCAAGGTCAACCTGGTGGCGATCCCGGGAACCGCGACGATGACCGACCTTCGAAACGGGCTCCCGCTCGCGCAGGTCGTCCAGGGGGCCGGTCCGGGCAACGGGACGGCGACATGGATCGACGAGGACGCCACGGCGTCTGTCCTGGTGGGGTTGACCTATGAGGCCCAGTGGCTCGTCCGGGACTTCGGAGCGAACAACAACATCGCCCGCTCACCGGCGGTGCTGATCTCCATCGAGTGACCGCCGGCAGGCTGATCTCGTCCAAGAGCGGGGCGGGGA
>JAQWJQ010000097.1 GCA_029248265.1 Planctomycetota bacterium | reverse complement strand
CCCAGCCGGGGGTGGGCGCGGCCCCGGTGCCCGCAGCCCTTCCCCACCCTGGTCACAGGGGGTTATTCGCCCGGCGCTTCCGGCCCCGATGGCCACTCGCCCATCGCCGCCTCCCCCTGGGTGAGCGAGTGGAGGAGCTTCGCCACCGCCACGGCATTGGCGAGCCGCTCCTCGGTCCGCGTGCGCTGGGTCCTGTTTTGCTCGCGCTCCGACGGCGCCAGGAGCCCCTCTGACTCCACGACGGCATCGAGGGTCCCACGTGACGACCGATGATTGCAGTAGACCGACTTCAGGACGAGCGGTCGCGCTTGGCCCCCGAAGGTCTCCTTCCACTGCTGCGCGGTGCCTGCATTCCAGGTCGCCAGGACGTCACCCGGCCGCTGAAACGAGCGCCACGCCTCCACCATCTCCGCCTGCGAGCTCGTCGAGGGCGCGCCTTCGGCGTCGAGCCGGAAGAAGGGCCAGACCCCCTGGGAGAGGTGCTCATGGGCGAGCACGGCCATCATCCGCTCCCCGGTGGCGGGGCGCTCAGCGGCGAGCGTCAGGAGGGGGCGGTCCCCCAAGGGCTGCTTCATCTCCTCACAGGTCCGGGGGGTCAGCTCGCCGTACACCACGACCAATGACTCGTAGTGCTCACGGAAGGCGGCGGGCAGCTCAGGGCCGCGCTCGGACCGAGGGCGTCTCCTCGTCCGGGGCGAGGGCGCATGATGCCTGGTGAGCTGCATCTCCTGCATCGCCTCGAACGGCGCGAGCAAGTCCCCGAGGTCGGGTGTGTCCGGTTCCGTGTAGCCGAGGGCGGCGTGGATCGCCTCCAGCGTCGAGAGGCAGTACTCGTGAGGCTGCCGGCGGATCTTGAAGCCGCTGACCCCTCCCTCTGGCAGTGAGAACTTCGGTAGGTCCCGGAGCGCCCCGATATCACGGTACATCGCACGCGCGTGGTGCCAGGTGCCGTCGATCACCACCAGCCCCCGGGGCATCTCGGCCTCCGTCAGCGTCGAGAGGTCCCGCGCGTCGGGTCCGGGATAGAGCAGCCCGTAGCCAGCGAGCTGGGCTCGGAGGGTGGGGTCCGTCTTGAGGCGACCTCCGCGGTCGACCAGGATCCGTGCGTGCTGGAGGCAACGCTCCGCGATCCGCGCCGTGTTGAACGGGTGAGAGCGCTCCCTCGGGTGCTGGAGGATCAGGACCTCCGTCCGGTGATCGATCGCCTTGATCGACCCGCACAGGCAATGGGCCACAGGCCGGAGGCATTCGAGACAACGTTCACGCTCGGACATCCCCGGAGAGTCTATGCGGCGGACGCCCCAGGACCCGACCCACGAAGGGAGATCCCGACCCCCGCGCCCCACCAAGCGCCCCCCGCAACGCGGTTCTGGCACCACCGAGCTGGACGCTCCCGCTCAGCCGCTACGCCGCCCATGCCCGATCGCTGCACCGGTCTCCCCTGCCGCAAACCGCGCCACGAGGACCTCAGCCACCCGAGCCGTGCGCCACGACCTTAACGGGCGGCGCGCCACGGGCGAAGGCGGCCACCCCTCCGGGATCAGTCGAGGTCGCGGAGGGTGCCCAGGCACCAGAGCGCCATCCCCGTCCCGTACGCCCGGCCGATCTCATGGCTGTCCATGAAGGCGCCGTCGAATTCAGGCAGGCCCAGGAGCTGCGCATGCTGGTCCTGGACCGCCCGGCCACGCGCGGCGCCCTCGGGCAAGGCGGCGATGGCCTCCGTGCGGGCGAGCAGGTCGTAGTAGAGAAAGAAGCCACCGTAGGCGTGGTTTGAGGTGTGGTCGTCGTACTTCTGGGCGGGGAGCAGGTGCTCCTCGTGCTCGAAGGAGAGTGCCACCGCCCGGTTGAGTCCGATGGAGTCCTTCGGTGCCCACAGGGTGAGCGCGAGCTCCCCCCGCGGCGTGCGGCCCACCGAGCCCTCCAGGGCCGCCCGCGCCGCCCGGCGCCGCGGTTGCCCGTAGGAGTAGGCGCCCTCGCTGGTCCTGCAGAGCAGCAAGCTTGCGAGACCGCGCTCGACAGCCTCCGAGAGGCCTTCCGGGGTGACTCCCACTCGCTTGGCCCTGGCGAGGGCGACGAGCGCGTCTGAGGTCACGAAGGGGTTGGCGTACTCGTGCGCCCAGGCGCCGCCCTTGCTCTGCGTGGCGATCAGGTCCACGAGCGCGCGCTCCAGGGTGGGCGTGATTCGCTCCCTGTCCCCTGGGCGGAGCTCGATCCAGCGGGTGAGGGCGCGCGCGAGATACGCGTGCGCCCAGAACTGCTCGTCGGTGTCCTCTCGATTGAGCTTGCCCTCATCCGAAATGTAGAGGAGCGCACGCTCCAGCGCCGCCTCCACTGAAGGGTCGGGGTCTTCGAGGCGCCCGGCATGCTCCAGGAGACCGATGGTGCAGATGGAGGAAACTGCGACAAAGACGTTCGGCAACCCATCCGTACCTCCGAAGTCGTAGGTGGAGTCTTCCCAGCCCCCGTGGGAGCGTTGGGAGGCGAGGAGGAAGGCGGCGCTCCGCGCCCACAGCTCCTCCTCCGAGTACACGCCCGGGAGCACGGTGGTCCCGTCGGCTGAGGGGTCCAGCGCCTTGGCTGGGAGCGAAGCATACGTCTCGAAGGCGTGGACAAAGGGCCCGAGCCCCTCCAGCTCCGTGGCGGCCTTCCAGGCGAGCGGGTGGTCCGCGTGCTCCTGGGTGAGGGCGGTCCATTCCACGCGGGCCTCCTCTTCACGTTGAGAGGCCCAGTGCTGGGCGCCCGTGAGCCACCGAGCGGTCGCGGGGTCCTCGGCGTCGCCCGGGAGCCCGTCCAGCGCCGGGTTCTTCTCCTTCGTGATCTCTGCGAGCGGCGCGAGGAAGCGCGCCGGGTGGAACGTGGTGATCTGGTGCTCGCGGCCCACCTCGACGCCACCCTCGCCGAGGACGAGCCAGCCTGGCTCGATGAAGCCAAGCGGCTTCAGCCCGTAGGTCTCGCACTCCGCCTTGCCGGCCTCCATCCGCACGGGAATGAAGTGTTCGTTCACGAAGGCGGTCACCCGCGGCCACGAGAAGGGGCCGGCCATCATGTAGCGATCGATCTCGACCTTGCGGTCCATGAAGGACCGCCGGATCGTCGGGACGTACCAGAAGATCGGCTTCTGCTCTGCCTGCGACTCATCGAGCGCGGCCTTCAGGTCGGCCCGCCACTGGATGGCGCTCCCGGCCCTCGCGGCCAGCGCGGAGGGCTGCGTCCGGATCTTCCGCCCGGAGTTCTGCGCGGGAGCGGCAGCGACGAGGGAGGCGAAGGCGACGATACAGAGGAGGGTTCGCATGGTCTTGATGATACGCGGCAGGGGCGGCGTCATCAGTCCGCGCCCCCTTGATTGACCGCCGCGCGACCTGCCCGCCCATGCGCCCGGCTCAGCGGCACCTCAAGCGCACCTTGAGAGGGACCCTGACGGACCTCACTGGGCCGTCGTCGGCGGGGGCAACGGACGCACCTCTCCACCCGAGTGCACGAGGTCTGCGCGCCGGAGCTCGTCCGCCTCCCGCGCCGCATGAGCCGCCGACTCCTGCAGCCGAAGCTCCCCCTCCGCAACTTGGAGGGCCTCCTGTACCCCGCGAAGGGCGGCCGCCGCCGCCTCGTGAGCCTCGAGCGCCGCCTGCGCAAGAACCTTCGCAGCCGCCTCCTCTGCCGTCGCTCGTTCGCTCTCCTGTGCCGCCGCGCGCTCCGCGGCGAGCGTCACCTCGACGGCGGCGAGCCGAGGCTCCGCCCGCTCCGCCCAGCGCCCGAGCTGGGCGCGTCGCTGTTCCACCAGCACTTCCACCCTGGCCTCCTCCGCCGCGGCGAGCTGGAGGATGGCCGTCGCGCCCTCCATCCGTTCGCGGGCGGTGACCAGCGCCGCCTCTGCCTCCGCCACAGCGGCTCCCCGCGCCTCTGCAGAGCGCACCTGAGCCAGGTCGAGCTCCAAGACACGCGCCATGAGGCCCTCTTCCGCGACGGCGGTGGCCGCCACGACTCGCTCCGCGTCGCGCTCGGCGAGCGCCAGCGCCTCTCTCCATTCCTCGAGCACCGGCGCGAAGCCCGCCGCGCGCTCCTGGGCCGCCTGCCGTGCGGCGCTTGCCTGGTCGAGCGAAGCGCGCCACCGCGTCGCTTGGGCAGCTCGCTCCGTCGCCGCCCCGCTCGCGGCGTCCACCGCGCTGCTGGCTCCCTTGAGCTCCACCTCGACCGTGGCGAGCTGCTCCCGTGCCAGGGTCAGGGCCGCCTCGCAGGCCTGCACCGCCCCGGTGGCGCGCCCCAGCGCCCTCGCCTCATCCGTGGCCGGGAACGGGGAGACCACCGCCACGGTGGCCTGGCTCTCCGCTGCGAGGACGTGCACCTGCCCCGCGCTGTCCCCACCGAGGATCCACTGTCCGTCCCCAGAGACCGCCACGCACACCGCAGGCCCGGGCGCCGGGCCCATGCGCGCGCGCTCCTTGCCGGCGCCATCATGGACCCGAAAGCGGCCGTCCCTCCCCGCCGACACGATCCCCCCGGACCGCCCGAACTGGAGGTCGAGGACTCCCGCACCTGCGCTGAAGTTCCTGACCCGCTTGCCGTTCTCCATCTCGAACAACGCGACCTTGCCGCCCTCCCCGGCCACGGCGAGGAGCATCGAGTCCGCTCGCCAACTGAGGCTCGTCACCCCGCCGTCCAACGCAGGCAGGCGATGAAACTCGTCTCCCGTGAGCGCCTCCCGGATGAACACGCCCCCGGCGCGATCCCCCGATGCCACCAGCACCCCGTCCGGGCTGAAGGCGACGGCGGTCACCCAGTCCGTATGCCCGGCCGCCTCGAAGGCCAGCGCGCCGCTCGCGGGGTCATAGACGCGCAACGTTCGATCGGGACCACCGAGCGCCACCCGGCCCAGATCCACGGAGATGTCAGCATCCAGGACGACGTCGGGCTCATCGCCCACTTCCGCCCACGCGCGCCCCGTGGCGACCTCCCAGACCATCACCTTGCCGGAATCTGCGGAACGGCCACCACCTGCCACAAGGCTCTCCCCCCCAGGGCTGAAGCGCAGGCTATGCACCTGGCCGGCAGGGAAGGGCAGGACACCCAGGAGTTCCCCCTCGGGGAGACCGTAGAGGCTCACCTGTCGATACCCGGCCACGGCCGCGACGGGCGCCCCTGGACTGACGGCCACGGCCATGACCGCGCCACCCCGCGCCGACCACCACGCTGGCTGGGTGGAGATCCCGGAGGGCATCGGCGCCTTCCCGGAGGGAAGCGGCGGCGGAGCCACCTCGGCGGCAGGCGCCGTCACCGCGGCCCCCTTGTCGTTGGCGTCCTTGCGCGCGCCTCCGTCGATCCATGCTGCGACGACCGCGGCCACCGCCGGCTCAAGGGCATCCTCATCCGGCGGCATGAAGGGCTCCACCTCGTGGGCGAGGACCTGATAGAGAAGGGAGCCCGCGGCGTCCCCGGGGACGACCGCCGGGCCGGCGCTCCCACCCTTCAGGATCGCCTTCACGCTACGGAGGTCGAGCCCGTTTCGCGCCCTGCTCCCACGGTGGCAAGCCACGCAATGATCCCGGAGGATAGGTGAGACATGATCCGCAAAGTTCGGCGGCGCGGGGTCATCGGCAGCGATCACTGCGCCCCCAGCCAGGATGAGGAGGTGCAACATGGTCAGTGCTGGAACAGGAATTCACGTGAGTTGAGGAGGGCCCAGAAGACGTCCTCGAGCGCAGCCTCGGGCTCCGGTGCCGCCGCGGCCTTGGCCTCCAGAGCGCTGAGCACCGCCGCGGTCGGTTCGCGCCCGAGGCACCTCAGGTAGAGCCCGGAGATCACTTCCCCGGACGACCGCCCCTCGGCCAGCCACCGCCCCACCAGCCCGCCGGACTCGATTTGCTTCGAGACGGTGGCTCCGTTGAGCAGGTGGAGGGCTTGAGAGAGGGAGGGTTCGAAGGAGACCTCGCAGGCGCAGACCGATTCACGGGGGGCGCGCCCGAAGGTGGTGAGGAAGTAGTTGCTCGTGGCGCCGTCTGCGATCTCCACCGCCCGCGCTCCGAGAGGGAGGCCCTTGAGCTTCACGGGCGCGCCGGTGACCTGGCACACCACATCAAGCAGGGTCTCGGCTCGGAGCCGCCGCACCCCTTGCCGGGTGAAGTTGCGCTCGTCGTGGGCGTTCGCCCCGGTGGCCTCGGTGCTCCGCTGGTACGCGCGAGAGGCCGTCACCTCACGGACCAGCTGCTTCAGGTCATAGCCCGTCGACACGAGCCGCGACGCGAGCCCCTCGAGCAGGGCCGCCTCACTCGCGGGATTGCTGACCCGGAAGTCGTCGACAGGGTCCACGAGCCCGCGGCCCATGAAGTGGGCCCAGATCCGATTGGCCAGCGAACGTGAGAACCAGGGGTTGTCCGGGGAGGTGAGCCAGTCCGCCAGCACCGCCCGCCGATCCCGCCCGCCGAGGTCTGGGGCCTCGCCACCCAGGTAGCGAGGCGGAACCGCCGCACCGGTCACCGGGTGGCGAACCGCGCCCCCCTGACGGTCGTAGATGATGTACTCGCGGGGGTCCTCCGCGCGCTTGCGCCCGACCTGCGCAAAGAACGCCGCGAAGCCGTAGTAGTCGTCCTGGGTCCACCGATCAAACGGGTGATTGTGGCACTGCGCGCACTGCAGCCGGATCCCGAGGAACGCCTGGGCGACGTTCTCCGTCAGCACCAGCGTGTCTCGCTCGACCTGATAGAAGTTCGACGCTGGCGCTCCGAAGGTCCCGCCGCTCGCGGTGAGCAGCTCCCGAACGACCTGGTCGACCGGGACGTTCGCGGCCAGCTGATCCCGGACCCACTCGAAGTAGAGCAGCGCCGATTTACCGCTGAGGCCCTCGTTGTCCGACCGAATCCCGAGCAGCTCGGCCCACTTCATGACCCAGAGGTCCGAGAACTCCCGCCGCGCCAACAGCGAGTCCACCAGCGCTGCTCGCTTGGCGGCCGTGGAGCGTGCGTCTCCAAGGAAAGCCGCGCGCTCCTCCGCGGTCGGCAGCAGGCCGACGGTGTCCAGCGTCACCCTGCGGATGAACTCCTCGTCCGTGCTGATCGGAGACGGCGACACCCCCAGGCGCCTGTGCTTGGCCTCCAGCAGCTGGTCAATCCAATTCGCGGGCACCCCGGCGCCTGCGGGGTCGCGGTACTCCGCCGCGTCCCCTTGCGGCAAGACGATGACCGGGACCCCGACCGTGTGGGGTCCGAAGCTGGCGGTCACGAACGCCTCACCGGGCTGCCCGCTCTGAACGCCCCCATCGTCGAGGGCGACCGCGGTGACCTCGTTGCTGGTACGAAACCGCGTCAGGGCGGTGACGTCCCGGTCTGTGCCGTCCGAGTAACTCGCCCGGACCATCAGGCCCACACGCGTTCCCGCCCCTCGGAGGAGGACCTCCGGGGGGAAGAGTTCAATGGCCCGCAGCTCAGGCACCTCGTCCTCATCCGCACGCGCCCCTTCACGGATCCAGTCGAGCAGGGTCTCGTGGTCGGCGTCCATGGGCGACATGAGGACTCCGCCCGTGTGGGGCACCGCGCCCGTCGCCTTCTCCAGCAGCAGGCTCCGCTCCGGCAGGGCCCGGTTGATCCGTCGCCCCGGCAGCTCGTCCACAAGGCGCTGGCGGTCGCCGGCCGGGTCATACCCAAAGAGAGAGAGATGGAACCCATCCTGACCCCGCGCCGAACCATGACAGGCGCCGCTGTTGCACCCGCGGGCTGTGAGCACCGGGACGACGTCCAATTCAAAGCTGAGCGGCGGTCTTGAGCTGGGAGCAGACACACGCACCGGGACCTCGACCACCTGGCCTAACGCGTAGACCCAGAGCCGCGTCTCCCCTGCAGAGACGGGGCGCAGCTCACCATCCACGAGGCGCGCGATCGAGGGATCTGCCACCTCGTAGGCGGCCTCGAGGGTGCGGTCATGGGTGAGCCCTCCGGCGTCCTCGGCCATCACCAGGACGCGCTGCCGGTCGCGGGCCACGTCGAGCGCGACGCGGGGCGGATAGACACGCACCGCAGGAAGGGGGCTCACCGGCGCGCCGGCGCGCTCCACGGTAGGCGCCGCCCCGGGCTCCGGGGCCACGCCGTCGGTGTCCGACGGCAGGTGGCGCCCAAGGATGGTGAGCCCCAGGTACAGGAGGAGGCTGAGCTTCACCGACCACCCCCCTCGCGCCCGAGCTTTTGAGCGTGCTCGGCTCGCAGTTGCTCGAGCCGCGTCGGTGGCCGGCCGGACGCCGGAGC
>JAQWJQ010000092.1 GCA_029248265.1 Planctomycetota bacterium | reverse complement strand
ACTACGCTCCCCCTCCGGTTCCGGTGAGGGCAGAGATAGGACTAGACTCAAACTGAACTGACCCTGATATCCATGCCGCACCCTGCACCGATCGACCTCCCCGCCTTCCTGGACCGCCTGAGGTCCGAGGGGGAACTCGTGGAGGTCGAGGCAGAGGTCGACCCGAAGCTCGAAATGGCCGAGGTCCATCGCCGCGTGATCGCGGCCGGCGGCCCAGCGGTCCTCTTCAAGCACCCTCGCGGCGCCTCATTTCCGGCGGTCACGAACCTCTTCGGCACCGCCCGCCGAGTGCAGCTCGCCTTTGGTGACCGCCCCGAGGCCGTGGTCGAGCGCATCGCTGCCCTCCCCGAGGAAGCGCTCCCCCCGACGCCTGGGAAGCTCTGGGCCCAGCGCTCCCTGCTCGCCTCGCTCGCGAAGGTCGGCCTGAAGCGAGGCCGCAAGGGCCCTGTCACCGAGGTCATCGATCGCTCGCCTGACCTCTCCTCGCTCCCCGCCCTGACCACCTGGTCACGGGACGGCGGACCCTTCGTGACGCTGCCCCTCGTCCTGACCGCTCACCCCGAGAACGGCGGACTCAACCTGGGCATGTACCGCGCCCAGCTGTTCGAGGACGGCGGCGTCGGCATGCATGCCCAGATCGGCAAGGGCGGTGGCTTCCACCTCGCCGAGGCCGAGCGCCTCGGACGACCGCTGCCCGTCCATGTACACGTGGGCGGCCCCCCCGCCCTGGTCCTGGCAGCCATCGCGCCGCTCCCAGAGAACGTCCCCGAGGTCCTCCTCGCCAGCCTCGTCCTGGGGCGGCGACTGGACCTGTGCCGGACAAGTGACCGCGCAAACCTCCCCCTGGTCGCGCGCTCAGAGTTCGTCCTGGCCGGCAAGATCTCCCCGGGTGCCCGCCGCCCGGAGGGGCCCTTTGGTGACCACTACGGGTACTACTCGGAGACGCACGACTATCCCTGGTTTCAGTGTGACACCCTCTACCGCAGGCGAGAGGCCATCTGGCCAGCCACCGTCGTCGGGAAGCCGCGTCAGGAGGACTTCTTCATCGGTGACTACCTCCAGGAGCTGCTCAAGCCGCTCGCGAAGGTCGCGATGCCCGGCGTCCTCGACCTGTGGAGCTACGGTGAGACCGGCTATCACGCGCTGGCCGCGGCGGTCGTCCGCGAGCGGTACCGGCGCGAGGCCATGGTCTCAGCCTTCAGGATCCTCGGGGAAGGTCAGCTCTCGCTGACCAAGTTCCTCCTGGCCACAGACCGGCCGGTGGAGTTGAAGGACTTCGCGTCCACCCTCCGGCATATCCTCGAGCGCGCTGACTTCCGCACGGACCTCTTCATCCTCTCGAACGTCTCCATGGACTCGCTGGACTATGCGGGGCCCAAGATCAATGAGGGCAGCAAGGGGGTCTTACTCGGCCTCGGGGAGCCTCGCCGCAAGCTGCCCGACACCTTCGTAGGGACGCCAGCGCGTCCCGCGGGTCGCGTCAGCGTGTTCACGGACGGCGCGCTCTGCGTCGAGGGTCCCGCCTACGCAGACGCCCCGGACGCAGCCGCCACCATCGCCCGCGACCCCGCCTTCGAGGACTGGCCGCTGGTGGTCCTCGTCGACGACGCCGAGGCGGCGAGCCGGAGTTCGATGAACTTCCTCTGGACGACCTTCACCCGCTTCGACCCTGCCCGGGACCTCTGCGCGAAGGAGGTCAAGCTGGTCCACCACCACCCCTCGTTCACGCCCCCGATCGTCATCGACGCGCGGATGAAGCCCGACTATCCGGCGGAGCTCTTCTGTGACCCGGAGACCGCGGCGACGGTGGACCGGCGCTGGTCGGAGTACTTCCCGGGCGGCGGGGTGGAGATGGGAGACTCCGACCTCGGGCACCTCACAAGGTGAGGGCCGAAGTTGAAGCCTGCTAACCTCAACGGGTGAAGCCCCTCCTTCAAGCCCTCCTCTGCCTCAGCGCCCTCCCCTCAGCGGAGGCCGCGGCCCAGACCTCAAGGGAGCACAGCAGTCTCCCCCCCTACGCTCTCGGGGACGGGCTCAGGGCGAACGCCGGCGACCTCGAGGCTCGACTGAGGCTTCGCCTGCACGGAGACCTGATCAGGCCCAGCCTCGGCGGCCTTGACGAGACGGCCGGGGCGACCTCTGGAGACTCCGCGGACATCCGCAGAGCGCGGGCGCTCCTCGACCTCCGCGGCGCAGAGGGCTCCACCCTGAGGCCCCTTCGGGTTCGGGCCCAGGTCGACTTCAAGGACCTCGAGGTCCGGTGGCTTGACCTCTACGCACGCTACGACGACCTGTTCACGGGGGGGGCGGTGATCGCGAGCGACCTCCGCGCCGGGACGTTCCGCGAGCCGTTCGGTCTGGAGGCCATGACGAGCGTCAGCTACCTGCCCTTCATCGAGCGCTCCACCGCGACCAACACCTTCAGCCCCGGCCGATCACGCGGGGGGCAGGCCACCCTCCGGAGCGCGAACATCCTCCTGCAGGCGGGCGCCTTCCGCCGGACCGATGGGCGCCCGTTCCCCGATGAGGTCCTCGACGAGCGCGCCATCACCGCCCGAGCCGTGTGGCAAGGCGACGGCCAGGGCCTGACCCAAGCGGGAGCCTCGATCTCCCTGCGCGATCCGGAGGGTGACCTGCTGATCTTCCGTGGGACCACCGGCTCCCGACTCCTCGGGCGGGTCGCTGACTCAGGGGCCATCGACGCGGACCGTGCCGTCGCTGGCGGCCTCGAGGCCCTGCTCCGCCAGGGGCCCTGGACGGCCCAGTCCGAGGCTTTTGGGGTCTGGATTGACGACGCCAACGGGGTCAACGGCGAGTCCTTCCTCTCAGGTGGCTACCTCTCCCTCTCCCGCTTCCTGGGCGCCGGGGAGACCCGTTGGTCCCGCGGCCGCGGAGCCCTCGGTCCCCCGAAGATCGAGGGGGCCAGGCGCTCGGGAGGGGGCGGCGCTCAGGCGCTGGAGGCCGTCGCGCGCCTCAGCTACACCGACCTGATCGGGGGCTCAGTCCAGGCCGGGCGCGTGCTGGACCTGGAGACCGGGCTCAACTTCTACGTGAGCTCGACCACGCGGCTGATGCTGCACTGGGTGGGCGTGAGCGCCGAGCCTCCGGCGGGGCCTCGCGAGAACGGCTGGGCTGTCCTCGGCCGCCTCCAGATCCAGATCTAGTCTGCTGGTGCGAGGTTCAGGTGCACCCGAAACGTGCTGCCGACCCCGAGGGCGCTCTCAAGCTCGATGGTCCCCTCGAGCCACTGAACGAGGTGCTTCACGATCGACAGCCCCAAGCCTGTCCCTCCAAGCTCCAGAGAGCGAGCCTTGTCCACGCGATAGAAGCGCTCGAAGACCCGCGCCTGGTCCTCCTCCGGGATCCCGATCCCGTTGTCTGCCACCGCGAGAATCGCCACGCCGGCCCCACGTCGCAGGCTGACGACGACCTCGCCTCCGATGGGCGTGTACTTCAACGCGTTACCCAGGAGGTTGTCGAAGACCTGGCGGAGCGCCTCGCGGTCGGCCATGACCAGCACTTCCTCACCGGTTGCGTCCACGATCACACTCTGCTCCCGGCCTACGGCGGTGGGCTCGTGCCGGCGCACCCCCTCCTCGATGAAAGAGCGCAGGTCAACGGGAGCGAGCGTCGGGCGAATCACGTCCTCCTCAATCCGCGCCAGGCTCAGGAGGTCCATCACCAGGTGATTGAGCCGGAGCGCGTTCTTCTCGACGATCGTCAGGAAGCGCTGGCTGCGCTCCTCGTCCTCGCCCGCTCCATCGAGCAGCATCTCGACATACCCCCGGATATTGGTGAGGGGCGTCTTGAGCTCGTGGCTCACGTTCGCGACGAAGTCCCGCCGGACACGCTCCAGACGCCGCACCTCCGACACATCATTCAGCACGACAACGACGCCGACGGACTCGCCGTCCTGGAAGCTGTGGGCCTCCGCGTGGACGACGGCGGTCCCATCGGCTTGACTCAACTCCAGCTCTCGCCGCCCAGGCACCCCGGTCACCCGAGCGCGCAACACCAGGTCGGCGAGCGCGGCGAGGCTGCCCTCCCGCCACGCGGTCGGATCGAGCTCACCCTCGCGGATCCCCAGCAGGCTCCGTGCGGCGTGATTTGAGAATGTGACCTGGTCCTGCTCGTCGAGCGCGACCACGCCCTCCGTCATCCCCGCCACCATGGCCCGAAGTCGCTCCTGTCCGGCAGTGAGGTCTGCGACCTGCTGATTGATGTCCCTGCCGAGTTGTTGGAGCGAGAGGGCAAGATCCCCGAGCTCCTCTCCGCGGCTAGGGTCGGCCCTGATCGCTTCAGCAGCCTCGTAATCGCCACTCCCCATGGCCACCGCAACCCCCCTCATCTCGATCAGCGGCGTCGAGATGCGGCGGACAACAAGGGCGCCGATGAGGAGCGCAGGCAGGCTCGCGATCAACGCACCAAGGAGCAGGAGCTTCGCCACCTCATCCTTCTTCGCCTTGAGATCATTCGCCCGCACCGCCACGCGCACGATCCCGCCGAGGTCGCGGTCGTGGTCACGGCAAACGGACACGTAGAGCGTCTCGACGCCGGTGGTTGCGCTGCGGCGAATCGCAAAGCCCTCCCCAAGCGTGAGCGCATCGATGGTCTCTCGGCGCCCCCCGAGGTGGTTCTCCATCCCCTTCGGATCCTCCTCCGAGTCGGCGAGGACCTCTCCGTTGCGGCGGATCATGGTGATCCGACGGCCTGTCCGCAGACTGACCTCGGCGACGCGGCGCTGCAGATACGCTCGGTCCACCCCGTTGAAGTCCTCCTTCGAGAGCTCCCCTAGCGCGACCGCCACGTTCCGCAGGTCCGTCACCACCTGAGCCTGGAGGTTGCGGCCGTACTTACCATGTACGAGGACTCCGATCGCGCCGACCGCGAGGAAGATGAGGAGCGCGTAGGAGCTGAAGAGCCTCCAGAAGAACTTCGAGCGGAACATCGCGTTCACCAAGCTAGCGCTTGGACGGCCTCCTGGGTCAGGGAGTTCAACGGTCGAGCTCCAGCCGAGTTGGCGTGGCGGCGCTGTAGACCACGAGCATCAGCGCTCCACCAGCGCACACCGCCGCAGCTCAGTCGAGCACCTTGTAGCCGACGCCGCGCACCGTGACGATCGTGCCACCGTGCGCGCCGAGCTTCTTGCGGATCGAACTCACATGAACGTCGATGTTCCGGTCCAGGATCACGGCCTCTCCATCCGTGAGGCTCTCCACCAGTTCGTCTCGGCTGTACACGCGCCCGGGGGACTTCGCCAGCCGCCAGAGCAGCCGAAATTCGGAGCGAGTGAAGACCACCGGGAGGTCATCCACCGTGACCTCGTGACGCTCCTTATCGAGCGCCACGGCGCCGATCTCAACGCGCAGGCGCGCCTCGACCGAAGGCTGACTGCGCCGCAGCACAGCCCGCATCCTCGCGATCAACTCCCGCGGGCTGAACGGCTTGCGGACGTAGTCGTCCGCGCCAAACTCGAGACCGACGACGACGTCGCTCTCTTCGCCCCGCGCCGTGAGCATCATGACCGGGATGCCCTTCGTGGATTCGTCCTCCTTCAGGGCCCTGCAGACCTGCAGTCCGTCGAGCCCCGGCAGCATCAGGTCGAGGAGCACCAGAGATGGCTTGCGGCGCTTCGCCTCGGCGAGGCCCTTCTCCCCATCGCGGGCGATCAGGGCCGAGTAGCCCTCCCGCTCGAGGTAGTACTCGAGGAGTTCGACGATGTCGGGGTCGTCTTCGACGATGAGGATGGTCTCTTTGGCCATGGGATCTCTGACTGGTGAGGGGTCACCTTCGCCAGCAATCATCAAGGGGGTGTGAAGCCCGGCTCAGATTCCGGTCAGACGCGTGGGGCCGAGGCCTCAGCCGTGGGCGCCAAAACCATAGAAGGCTGGATCGCGCAGCGGGGGAACATCCTCGACGGGGAGCAGGACGGTCCGCACGGCCCAGATGTCCTTGAAGATCCGATACTCGACGGCCGTCTTGTCCAGATACTCGACCCCGGCGCTCCCGCCCGTCCCCGTCCGGCGACCGATGACGCGCTCCACCATCCGCGCGTGCCGCTGGCGGAAGATCACAAAGCCCTGCTCGACTTCGAGTAGCGCCGCGAGGACCTCACGCGGCCACGCCAGCAGGGGGAGCTCGCGGTAGGACTCCAGGAACACGAGGGCAGCGCGTACGGGCCCGCTGGAGGCCTGGATGTCCGGATCGGAGGGTGAGAGGAACTCCTGCACGGAGGCCCGATCACGCTCGTAGTTGGCGGCGAGCCGCTCCTGCGCGACCTTGACGTCTCCCCCCGTCTCGGCGGCGACCGCCGCGGCGTGCTCACGGGTCCGCCCGATCACCTTCCGGTGCGCGGCGAGGTAGCGTTCAACAAATCCATCAGGGTCACTCTCGACCTCCCCAGTCTCGCCACGGGTGGCGTCGATGGGAGTACGGGTGAGCCACGCCTCGATCGCCTCCTTGAGGTTGGGCCCGTCGGCCATGGTCTCCTCCACCCTGCGCAGCGCGGGGCTCGGCCCCCCTCCAGGCTGCTCCAGCGCGGTGAGGTGGCTCCCCGGCGGCCCCAAGGGGATCCGGTCCGCCTCCTCGAGGCCAAACAAGACTTCGATCTGACGCAGCTGCGCGCTCTGAAAGCCGCTCGCGGGCATCAGCTTGTCTCGGAACCCTAGGTAAGACCGCGTGGAGATCGTCTCAACGACCTCGAAGTGGGCCACCGCGACCCTGAAGATCGTCGCGATTCGTCGGAGGCGCTCGACGGCACCTGACAGCTCCTGCTCGGCGACACGGGGCGCCATGAAGAGGTCCCGGGCGCTCCGGAGGTCCCTCAGGACAAGCTTGAACCACAGCTCGTAGACCTGGTGGACCGTGACGAACAACGCCTCCTCGTTCGTGATCTCCTCCTCGTCAGAGGCGAGCCCTTGCTGCAGGGAGAGGAGTTCCTCGACCCGGATGTAGTCCCAGTAGGTGGTCGGCGCGGGCTTCATGGGGGACGAGAATACCCTCCTTGGGGGCCCACGATGTGACCACGGGAGGCGGTTCCTGGGAAGCGCCCCGCCAGGCCGCCTCAGCGGCGGCCTGCCTGCGCATTCAGGCTCCAGTCATAGTCCAGGTATCGCACCCGGAGCCTCGGAGCGGCCTCGCGCAGGGCGCCCGCGACCTCGGCCTCGCCGAGCTGCCCCGCGATCCAACGGACGACCCGTTCGTCGGATCCGCCGAAGTCCTCCTCGAACCAGTCGAAGATCTTCGAGACCCGAACCGTTCCCTTCACCTCACGTAGGTCGTTCCGTCCCGCGTCGAGTAACCAGGCGCGGACCTGGGCACCCAGCTGCTCCTCGAGCTCGCTCGCCCGGTATGGCTCGGCGCGGAGAGGCGGGCAGCCGAGCGAGGCGCAGTTCACTGCCGCGTGAACGCGGGCGTCGTTGAAGCGCGGCCGAAGGATCCGGTGTTCGATGTCGTCGAGGCAGAGCTCACGCCCCTTGCCGAGCGGGTCGAAGGCTCCGAGCGGAATGAAGCGACGCTTCCACGGCGAGCGAAACCAGCCGCCGATCTTCTTGATGCTGTCCACCGGGCCTTCGTCTCGCACGAGCTGGAGCGTGAACGCGTTGTAGGCGTTCACCCAGAAGGCGAAGCGCTGCTGCCGGGTCCACCGCCCGTGATCTGAGGGGGTCACCCGGAGGAGCGACGCGAGGTAGGCATCGAGCGCCTCAGGGGCTTCGCGGAGGCCGCGGTAGTCCACGAGGCCCTGGTCCACCGCGGACTCAAGGACCACAGCCCATCTGGCGTGCGAGTGATCGAACGGATCGCTGACGCTCCGGGAACCAAGACCGAGGAGCACGGCCGCGGCGACCGACAGGAAGCGCAACCAGGTACAGCAAGAGGGCGGCATCAAGACAGCTTTCGTGGGTCGCAGCTTCGGGGATGAAGCCGGCGCAGGAATCCGCTGAGAGCTCAGGGCTCCGAGACCGCGTCGCCCATGATGAGGCGCTCGACGGCTTCTCCCGAGATCCCCGAGGCGCGCAGCGCGTCCATCACCTCGCTCCCTCGGAGCCCGACGTCGTGGACGAGGTAGACCCCGTAGAGGACCGGCGCGAGCGTCCCGCTCTCGTCGACCAAGAGCGCCGCTGGACGTCCAGGCGCGGTCAGCAGCCGGCGGACCGCCGCCAGGGCCGGGCCCCGATGGCTGTCCCCGAGCTTCGCGCCAGAGGTCGATCCATCCCCCAGCGCCAGCTCCCCATCGGCAGGGTCCACGGCGACTTAGTTCATCCCGGCGGCGCGGACGAGCTCCTCCATCGAAGGACTCCCGCCCGAGGGCCGCGTGAGGTCCACGAGGAGCCCTACGCCACGCCGTCGCGCCAGGTCGATGGCCGCTTCAGTGGAGCCATCCACGGGGACCCCGCCCACCCAATCACCGCTGTAGGTGAGCGGATGCTTCAGGCCGCCGAGTGGCTCCGCGCCAAGACGGGGTGGCACCCGGAGGGCTGCGTCCGTTCCATGTCCTGCGCAGCCCGCCAGGACCGCGAGGAGCAGGAGGCAGATCAAAAAGAAGAGGCGGACGAGCGGCATGGGGAGACCCTGGCCAGGAACGACGAATTGGAGCTTCGCTTGGGGCCTGGGGCCGGGATCATAGGAAGCCACTGAGGACCGGTAAGCCCCCTCATGTGGTCGTTCTCACGATGACCCGGCGGCCCGATCTCTACGCCCCATGCCTATCCGCTCCGCACCTGACCAGCTCCTCTTCTCCTGTGATGCAGGAGGCGCCACGGTGCTGGAATTCCCTAGCGCGTTCGGCACCGCCTCCCGCGCTCTCGACGTGGTCTCGCCTGGCGTCTATGAGGGCCTTCGGACCTTCGAGCGGGAGCGTTTCTTCGGGCTCCGGACGCACCTCGCCCGCCTGCGCTACTCCGCCGCCCACTTCAAGACTCCGCTGAGCGTGAACGAGGAGCTCCTCGTGACCGCCCTCGACTCCGTGGCCAGACAGGCCACCGGCGCCTTCGACGCCGAGGCCAGACTGCGCGTGGACCTCACCGCTGAGCCGGCCAGCGCGCTAGGCAGCGAGAGCACCATGCTGATCGCGGCAAGCGCCTACCGCGGGACCCCACGGGAGATTCAATCCCACGGCGCCCGCTTGCGAACGGCCCCCGGGCTCCGGCGCCCCGCGCCCGACGTGAAGACCTCGGACTTCATCGCCCTTCGCGAGGCCTGGATCAACGCCCATGGGGACCCCGAGGCGTACGAGTACATCATGCTGTCCGTCGACGGGATGATCCTCGAGGGCACGCAGAGCAACCTGGTCTTGGTGCGAGACGGAGAGCTCTACCACGCGCCGACCGGCGTCCTACCGGGCGTGACGGTTCGCGCAGTCCTGGACCTAGCTCGGTCGAAGGGCATCGTCGTCCACGAGCAGTTCGTTCCGGTCAATGAGCTGGCGAGCTTCGACGAGGCCATGATGACGACCTCGGTTCGAAGCGTGGTGCCCGTGCTGAGCGTCGACGAGCATCGCTTCGAGTCTCCGGGCCCCATGACCACCCGCCTGGGCGGACTCTACGACGAGTTGACCGCCTCGGACGCCGTCGTGCCGGCCGAGCGCGAGCTGGCGAAGTACTGACCGGCAGGGGCGGCCTGAAGCCAGCCGGAGGTCGGTCGTCGGCCCCGAGGTCAAGCCTCGGAAGGTCGCAGGAAGCTCACGGCAAGCCAAGCCCAGCCGACCATCAGCGCCACGCCCCCGATGGGAGTGATGGCCCCGAGGATGGTCGGGGCACCGAGGGCCATGGCATAGAGCGTGCCAGAGAAGACCACGAGGCCCATGACGAGGCACCACACCGAGGCCGGGACTCGGGACCCCTCTCCGAGGGCCGCTCCGACCGCGACCAAGGCGACGCCATGGAGAAGCTGGTACGAGCTGGCAGTGGTCCACCATCCCACCTGCTTGACGGCGTCCTCGGCCTCCTCAATCCACCCCTCGAGCCCGTGGGCACCGAAGGCGCCCAATCCCACTCCGAGACATACAAGCGACGCTCCAATCGCCGCAACGGCATTCAATCTAGGACTCATGACGGATTCGGAAGCCGCAGCGCTGGGGCGGGATAGGTTTCGTTGGAGGGGTTTGCGGCAGGGGAAGCTGCGCCACTCAACGCACCGCCACACCGCACAGATTCTGCCTCGATGATCGTCGCTCTAGCTCTCACTCTCGCAGCATTCCAAGGCGCTCCAGCGTCCGCCCCGGGCCCCACCAGCCAGGGTGCGCCGACGCAGGCCTCCCTGGGCGGGCTGTCCGTGACGCCCTTCACCCCCTCCATGCAGGCCAACCTGGTGGCCGCTCGGATGGTGAACATCCGGCTCAACCTGCCCACCCAGACCTGGCAGGAGGAGTTCATCCTCGCGATTCCCTCGACCGTCGTGTGGCCCGCCCCGGTCCTCACGCTCTTCCATGGCTACGGTGAAGAGCCCGCGGACGTGGTGCTGAACTCCCCGCTCGTAGGCGAGGCCATGGGCCGCGGCTGCATCGTCTTCATCCCCCTCGGCGCCCACAAGTACAACTACGGCATCGACTACGCCCAGCGGAACGTCGAGCTCGCCTTTGAGTTCCTGTCCGCTCGGCTCCCGATCGACCTCGATCGAATCTACGCCGCTGGCTTCTCAATGGGCGGCGGCGCGGCCGCGAGCTTCGCAGCTCGACACATGGACCCCCACGGCATCCGGATCGCCGGGGTCGTCAACCACACGGGGACCAACTCACTGCGGGCGACCTACCAGCAGTCCAACGACGCCGGGCTCTTCAGTAGCCCCCTGATGTTTGGCGCGTCCCCCTCTCAAGACCCCTTCGCGTATCAGCGGAGCTCGACCATCGACCTCGACGCCCTGAACGGGCAGCTCGTACCTGCGGGAGAGATGGCCTCGAACCTCGCCCACGTGCCGACAAGGCACTGGAACGCGGACCTCGACCCCAACCCCTACATCGTCGAGCAGACCGAGGAGCTCCACGCCCGACTGCTCTTCCACGGTGCGGACACCGCGCAGCACACGGTCCAGTCCAACCAGCACTCCTGGGCGACACTCGACGCGGTGGCGGTGATGGACTGGCTGGGCCAGCAACAAGCCCAGGTCCCCGTGCCTGGAGAGGTGGTCCGCACGGTCGCCGACCGCGACGGGCGCTGGAACCAACTGGAGGTGCTCCAGCAACGGCAAGGCGAGTTCACGCCGATCGTCTGGAGCAGCCAACCGGCGAACAACATGCTCTACCTGATCGAGATGGCGAATGTGCAGACGGTGGGCGCGCATCTGGATGACCTCGCGCTGGACGCCGCAGCCAGGGTGCGGGTTGTGCTCCAAGTGACCGACACCTCCACGCCGGACGTCGTCCTGCTTGGGTTCCCCCACGCGCCGACCGACGTGCTCCGCCGTGGCGTCTCCACCTCCGCGTGGACCCACGATGCCCAGTCAGGGACCGTCATCCTCCACGAGACTGCTGGCGCTGGCTGGTCGGATTGGACGGTCGTTCCCTGAGAGGCGCCGCTCCTCGCACCAGGGGGAGGCGACTTCAAAGGGAGCGAATTGGGCGCCGCGCACAAGGGCCGTCGCGTGAGGGAGGGGTAGGCCCGCCTTCTTGGCTGTTCAGGGGCAGGGAAAGGAGAAAGGCCACCTGCGACAAGGTCACAGGCGGCCCTCCTTCTCCATCCTTCCCTGCGCTCCCAGTGACCAGGGGCCATTGCGCGCGCAGGACTCGGACCAGGAGGGTAAGTACTTACCCCTAGGTTGTCCACCTAGCTGTCTCGGTTTTCCGGCACCGCGCGGCCGGCCAGACCTGCGCGACGGCCCTGCATCAGCCCAGACCCGCGCTGAGCGGCTCAGGAGGCCTACCTCTGCGCTCAAGACGCGCCCTCGGCGCCCGCTCTCCATCAGGGACTCTCAACGACCGAGCGCCTCTGAGAGTTGCTCCTCCTTGGACCTGTTGCCCGAAGCCGCCTCCGGATCCCCGCCCAGGCTGCGGATGAGCGCGTCGAGGTAGGCCTTGCGGTGGGCGGCGTCCCCGTCGCCCGGCCCGAGGGCCGGGATCTGGCGCTGCAGGTCGAGCTGGATGGCGGCCTGGGCCATCTCCGCCAGCTGGGCGTTCTCGTCGGAGCGGTCCTCGGCGAGGAGCGCGGCGATCACCTGACCCAGGGCCTCCACCGAGTCCCCCCTGGCGTGGGTGGAGCGGCGCAGGCACTCGGCCAGCTGCGCCGCGAGGGCCGCGCGCCGGAAACCGCGGGGGGCCGCGTCGAAGGAGGCGCAGGCCGCACCCGCGTACGTCACGGCCCGCTCCAGCTCGAGCGCCTCGACGGCGCGCGGCTGCTCGCCGGAGACCACCGGCTTCCAGCGCACCCGGAGCTTCGCAAGCGCAGCCTCTCGGGACACCTCGCCCCCGGGGAGCTCGAGCTCGTAGAGGCAGGTCACCTGGTGGCCCGCGCCGATCTCGCCGGCGTCCACGGCGTCGTTGCGGAAGTCGCGGTCCGCCACGGCCCGGTTCTCGTAGCCGAGCTGGCGCCAGCGGACGACCTGGTTCGGGTCGAACTCCACCTGGATCTTCACGTCCCTCGCGACGGTGACGAAGCTCCCGACGAAGCGCTCGACGATCGCGCGCCGGGCGTCGGCGGCGTCGCCCACGTAGTCGCACACGCCCTGGCCGCGGTCCGCGAGCTGCTCGAGGAAGACGTCGTTGTGATTCGACATCCCGACGCCGATGGTATTCAGGAAGATGCCGCGGCCCACGCTGTCGGCGACCTCGTCGGCCAGGCGCTTCTGGTCCGTCTCGCCGAGGTTGGCGACGCCGTCGGAGAGGAAGACCACGCGGGTCTGCACCCCCTCCATGAGCGTCATGGAGGCGAGGGAGTAGCCCAGCTCCAGACCGGCCTCCGCGTTGGTGCCGCCGCCTGGCTGCAGGGAGAAGAGCGCCGTCTCGATGGCGTCACGGGACGTCGCCGAAGTGGGCGGCAGCGCCTCGCTGGCGTCCTTGGAGAAGCGCACGATGGCGATGGAGTCGCGGCTGTCCAGCTCCCCCACCAGCAGGCGGATCGCGTGCTTCACGAGCTCCAGGCGGTTCCCCTGGCGCATGGAGCCCGAGGTGTCGACCACGAAGGTCAGCGCCAGGGGCGGACGCGCGTCGCGCTCGACCTCCCGGGCGCGCACGCCCAGGCGCAGGAGCCAGCGGTCCTCCCGCCCCCCGAAGGGCGAAGGCGCGAGCTCGGCGTGGAGGGCGAAGGCCCCGTCTTCCGGAGCGGCCAGGTCCGGCTTGGCGGCGTTGACGAACTCCTCGGTCCGGACCTGCTCGCGGGGCGGCAGGAAGCCCTCCCGCAGCATCCGCCGCGCGAGGCCGTAGCTGGCCGTGTCCACGTCCGCGGCGAAGGTCGAGAGGCCGTCCTGGCGGGTGGGGACAAAGGGGTTGTCCCCCCAGAAGCGAAAGTACATGTCCCGCGGGCTCTCCCCGGTCAGAGGTTCGGGGAGGCAGTCGCCGGCCCCCCGCCACGGGGCGACGATGACCGCCTCCTCACCTCTGCCGCGGAAGAAGTCATCCCCATCGACCGCTTCGCTGTCCCGGTCTAGCTCTCGCTGACTCGAACTCGGCTCGAACGCGAGCTCCGTGGCCGGCCGTGCGCCGACGTCAAGACCGAGGCTCTGCCGTCCGAGTCCCTCCGTCTTCGTCTCCCCCGACGCGCGGGTCGCTGGGGACCCGGGGGCGGATGGACCCGGTGATACCGGTACAACCCCCCCCCCCCCCCCCCCCCAGGCAGGAGGACC
>JAQWJQ010000087.1 GCA_029248265.1 Planctomycetota bacterium | reverse complement strand
CACATGGCCTCCAACCTGGCTGGCGTCGCGGTGAGGACCTACTACGGGATTGGAGACAGCCAGCAGTACCTCATCGACCAGGGGCAGAGCCTTCACGCGCTGATGGGCTCGCTCGGGCTCCAGCATGAGCTCGTTGCGTTGCCGGCCAACTGCACGCCGCAGCAGCAGGGACATTGCTGGTCCACGATCGACGAGACCGAGGTCTGCGACTGGCTGAGCAGCAAGTCCTATCAGTCTCCTGGGCCCGTTGGCCGGATCCTGGCCGACCGAGATGGGCGCTGGGGCGAAATCTCTGTTGAGCCGGCGCTGAGTAACGAGTTTGCGGTCGTGGAGTACTCGGTCTCGGGGCCTCAGAACTCCGTCCGGTTGCAGGGGACCTCGAACGTGGATGTGATCGAACTTGATCTGGCGGACCTTGGGATAGACCCCCTGAGCAGCTGGTCGATTCGGAGCGGGACCCTCGACGGGACCGCGGACGAGTTCTCGGTCGCGGGGCTCCCTGGGCTGCCGCTTGCGGTTCGTCGCAACGGCGTCACGCTCGGTGAGGAATGCCAGGGCGCGCCAGGCCCCAGCTGGTGCTTCGACGCGTCGTCTGGAACGCTGCGCATCAGCGAGACCTCGGGCGTGTCGGCCTTCTGGAGCGTGACCCCCTGAGGGGGACGCCGCGGGTGATCGCCGGACGGGAGCGCCATGCAGGGGAGCTTCCAGCAAGCCCGTGTCGGCCCCGTGGAAGGATCGCCCGGCGGAGAAGTCAGCGGACTCGTTCGACGCTGAAGCCCCGCGCCCGGAGAAGCGTGACGAGGCCGAGCTTGGGGGCCGGTTGCCCGGGGGCGACCTCGAACGTGGGGATGGCCTGGGCGCCTGCGCGCTCTCCCTCCGCGGCGACGGCGCCGTCCAAGGGCGTGGTCGAACGCTGGGTCGGGGCGTCGGGCATGTGCAGCGCCCCAACCGCGAAGAAGTGCACCTGTTCGCCGGTCATGCGCTGATCGATCCGATCGGCCAAACGACGATTCCTGCGCCAAAGGAGAGCCGCGGCCGCCCGCTCCTTCAGGGCGGGGTCGGAGCCAAAGCCGGAGTCCAGCAGGGTGAGGAGGCGCGCCTCGTCTCCGGAGAGCCACGCGGTGAGGGTCTCTTCCATGAGGTCTCGCCCGTCGGTGTCGTAGCGATCCAGCTCGTCGAGGGAGTCTTCGAGCATGCGGACGTGTTCGGCACGTGTGAAGACCTCGAAGGCGGCGATCTGTTCGGCGGGGGTCTCAAGGCCCCCGACGGTCTTGCCTGCCCTCTGGGCTCGCTGGAAGAGCATCTTGTCCAGGGGGGGCTTGCCTGCGCTCATCTCGGGCAGGTAGCGGAGCATCGGGAGCGTTGCGCCCAGGGCCCAGGGCTTCATGCGGGTCATGCCCTCCGCGAAGGCCGGCGGCAACCCGGCGGTCGCCAGGCGTGCTTTGACGCGCGCCCAGACTTCGGGGCCGACGATCCGATCGAGGCGTTCACCGCCGGGCAGGAGCGCCGCGCTCTGGACCGAGAGCTCGGCCGCGGGGGTCGTCTCGATCTCCGCGTAGAAGGCGTCGCTCGACTCGAAGGCTCGCTGGACGTCTGAGGGGATCGCGGTCGCACGGGGGTCCGGGAGGTGGATGGTCCCGTACAGGAAGCCAGCGGTGGCGCCTCTCTGCACGCGCCAGAGAAAGGGCTGTGCCGCGCTCTCAGCCCTCGCGGTCGCCGGGAGGGGAGCCTCCTGGGCGGGGGCCGCCGGAACCAGCAGCGAGGCGACGAGGAGCGTGAGGAGGTGGAGGTGGAGCGAGCGGGTCATGGTCTTGGGCGATCCTGCGGTGAGTAATTGACCGCAGACTCTACCCCGGCGCCGGCCCGGTCCGTCCGCGAGGATGGACATGAAAGAAGGGTCGGTGAGCTAACCTCACCGACCCTAGAGATCGAAGGGCCTTGAGCTTCCCGGATTAGCCGCGGCTCGCAACGCAGCACACCTCTCAAGAGCCCCCCATGCTCGGGGGCAATTACTTGCACCCCTGTGCAATCTTAGGGTGAACCCGTGCGCGCGGGGCAGGGTCGGGGCGGTGAATCGTGGATGCCCCTGGCGGCGTTCAGGAGCACTCATCGTTCGCGGCAACGCGTCACTAGGGATCTTGCTAGTGGTGTTGCTGTCGCAGGCGACCCCCGAGGTCTAGCCTCGATCCTGGGGCAGGAAAAAGCCTAGCCTCGCGGACTTGTCCGGTCCGTGGTCCGAGTTGAGGAACTACGCGGCCCCGGAGCTCGGGAGGGGGGGCGGGTCTTCGCTGGCGCCATCGCAGATCAGCCCAATGGCCGCCGCGAGCAGCTCGAGGGCATCGGTGTTCGCCTCGTGGTTCAGGAGGGAGCAGCGGGTCACGAGGCGGCGGTGCTGAGCGAGCGGTACGCAAGCGCCCGCAGGTCCGGAGAAGCTCCGGTCGGGGGGCGGAGTCTCTCCGCCGAAGCCGCGCACCTGGAGCCAGGGGGCGTCGTCATGGGCTCGGGTCCAGAGGCCAGCCGCGCTCGCGAGGCCGGCCCCAACCACCTCCCGGAGGAGCTCGCGCTCCACGGCATCCTGTCCCGCTGTCAGCGCGAGGATGGAGAGCCTCTCGATGATGGAGCCGAGCGCGGTGACCATGCTCGCCTCGCTGGCGTTCAAATCAGAGTGTCCGGGCCCTTCCACGGGGGGTCTATCGGACGCAACGTGCTGTTGCCTGTAGTGGGCCCGTGGGAGGGGGACGGCGCGCGGCAGGGCCGCTATCCTGTGGCCATGCACCTCCCTGGACTGGCCTACTCCGGGCCCATGGACGCGATCCCCTGGCGCGAGACACGCTATCCGGGGGTCTTCTGGCATGACCTCGCTCCGGACGCGGAGGGGCCAGCCCGGACCGTTCTGGTCCGGATGAACCCGGGGTGTGGCTACCCACGTCATCGGCACCTCGGGCCCGAGGATGTCTTGGTGCTCTCCGGTGCCTATCAGGACGACGACGGTCGGGTCCTGCGTGCGGGGGACTTCGTGCGATATCCCGCGGGGAGCGAGCATGCACCACGCGGGCTCGAGGGGGGAGATGGGGGCGCGTGCCTGCTGATGGCCGTCGCCCACGGCGGAACCGAGCACGTGGAGCCGGACTGAATTTTGCCGACCCGAAGCGGGACGGCCGCCTCAGCGGAAACTCGCCGTGTTCCTGCTCAGAGGCACTTGCAGTCGGATCTCAACGGGCGAGGGGCGAATCCTCCGGCCGGGGCTGGGGACCTTGCTGGACGAGACCGCCGGAGTGTCGGACACTGTCCCTGTAGATTCCGCCTATCCACCGAGACCCCATGACAGACCTCGACCCCAAGACCTCCGGAGACATCCATCCGAACCTGACCCGGCCGGAGCGGTCCGAGGACTGTTCTCTGGACCGGCTGACCGTTGCCCTCGAGGAGGAGTTGGAGGGCGTCCCCGTCGCAGAGGTCGATGGGGCCAGGGTGGCCACGCTCCTGCATCAGTACGCTGCAGGTGAGCGCACATGGGAGCGGTACGCGATGGAAGGACAGGGGTCCTACAGCAGGAATCTGGTCTGGCGTTCGCGGGACTTTGAACTGCTCCTCCTCTGCTGGAAGGAGGGGCAGGCGTCCTCGATCCACGACCACGCGGCCCAGAATTGCTGGATGGCGGTGCTGGACGGGGCCCTGGAGGAGGAGCACTTCTCCCACCGAGACGGGACCCTCCGGCGTGGCCGGGTGAAGTCGTACGAGGCCGGGGGGGTCGCCTTCATTCGGGATGACATTGCCCTGCATCAGATCCGGCCCGCAGCGGGCGGTGGAGGGGTCTCCCTGCACCTGTACGCCCGGCCCATCGATGAGTGCTTGGCCTTCTGCCCCGAGTCCGGCGATCCCACCAAGATCCATGTCGGCTACACCAGCGTCCGCGGGGCCGCCTGCGCGCAGGCGGATCCAGTCGCGATCCGAAGGGCCTGGACGGGTTGACCCGGCCCCGGTCCGTGGCTATCGTTCTCGGCCTCGAACGGCGTCCTTGGGCGTCGATCACACCAAGGCGGTGTAGCTCAGCTGGTTAGAGCAGCGGAATCATAATCCGCGTGTCGGGGGTTCAAGTCCCTCCACCGCTACCACTCTCCCCCCCGGGAGTTCGAAGAGCCCGTCAACGCGTTTCAGCGGACGGGCTCTCTCAGTGGATGCGGGGCGAACGGGGTGATCGCGGGGCCGGCGGGGGCGCTGCAGCGCGGACGAGTCGGCGGCCTGGCCATGGAGCCGGGGAGGAGTCCGGGCCCGGGCTGGACCGGCGTGGGGGACGGCGCCGGGGTTCCGGGCGAGCCTCGTACGACGCGGAGCGGGACCGCTCGACGCTTGCAGGCGAGGGGGCGGAGGTCCACCACGTGGACCACTGCGCGCGGTGGGGCTCAACGGTCACCAAGAAGGCCGAACGCCGGCGCGTGACCAGGTCACGCGCCGGCGTTCGGCAGCCAAGGTGGGGCAGCACCTATCGAATGAACATCAGCTCGCGGTACTTCGGGAGGGGCCAGAGGTCGTCATCTACGACCTTCTCCAGCCCGTCTGCCGCGGCGCGAACCGCCTCCATGTGAGGGATGACCTCAGTCAACATTGCTTGCGCGTGCTGCGCCTCGCCGTGCCCGGCGCCCTCGACCTTGGCGAGGGCCTCGGAGAGCGCGTTGACGGCCGCCTGGAGGGCGCCGGCCCCCGCGGCCGTGCAGCGGAGCGCCTCGACCTGGGCTTCGGTCGGAATCGACTCGTCCACGTGGCGCACCCCGCGAATGGTCTCCGAGAGCTGAGACTGGAAGGCCGATGCAGCAGGCAAGATCATGGTCTGCGCCATGTCGATCGTGGCCAGGGCCTCAACGCGGATCTTCGAGGCGTAGATCTCGTTGCTGACGTTGGCGCGGGACTCGAGCTCATGGGGCGTGAGGACACCGAAGCGATCGAAGAGCGCGGTGTTCTTCTCGTCGGAGAGCGCTGAGAGAGCCTCGGGGGTCGTGCGCCGGTTGAGGAGCCCGCGCTTCTCCGCCTCCACGACCCACTCCTCGGAGTAGTTGTCGCCGTCGAACAGCACGCGCTGGTGCTTCGCCAGGGTCTCGCGAACGACCGCGTTGATCGTCTCTGCGTTGGCGCCGCCTCGGGCCTCGAGCTCGTCGCAGATGAAGTCCATGGACTCGGCGACGATGGTGTTGAGGAACGCGGCGGGGTAGGCCACGGACTGGCCGGAGCCCACGGCGCGAAACTCAAACTTGTTGCCTGTGAAGGCGAACGGCGAGGTCCGGTTGCGGTCGGTGATGTCCTGCGGCAACTCGGGGAGCGCGTCCACGCCGAGGCGCAGGGAACCCTCGCCTGAGTTGGCGGGGTCCCGGCCCTCGATCATGGCGTTGATGACCTCGGAGAGCTGCGAGCCCAGGAAGATCGAGATGATCGCGGGCGGGGCCTCGTTGGCCCCGAGGCGGTGGTCGTTGCCGGCCGACGCGATGGAGGCCCGCAGGAGGTCTTGGTGCATGTCCACCGCGCGCACGATGGACGTGAGCGTCATCATGAACTTCAGGTTCTCGTGCGGGGTGCGGCCGGGCTCGAGCAGGTTGTGCCCCAGGTCGTCCCCGATGGACCAGTTCATGTGCTTGCCGGAGCCGTTGAAGCTCGCGTACGGCTTCTCATGCATGAGGACCGCCATGCCGTGGCGCTCAGCCACGTCCTGCAGGACGCTCATGGTGAGCATGTTCTGGTCGATGG
>JAQWJQ010000155.1 GCA_029248265.1 Planctomycetota bacterium | reverse complement strand
GAGGCGGCGATCCGTCAGGACGCCAGCAGGGTAGGCGCCAGCGGGTCCTGCGTGGAGAGACCGAAGAGCCCCTCGTGAACCTCCACCGTCACCGTCTGGCCCGGTCGGATGTCGTTCCGGAGGAGCGCCTCAGCGAGGAGGTTCTGCACGTTGCGCTGAAGCGCGCGCTTCAGCGGCCGCGCGCCGAATTCCGGGTCATAGCCCTCCTCCGCCAGGGCCTCCAGGGCGGCCTCGCCGAGCTTCAGGGTGATGTCTCTGTCTGCCAGCTGGCGGGCGAGGCGCTCCACCTGAACGTCCACGATGCTGCGGATCTGATCGCGGTCGAGGGGGCGGAAGGTCAGCACCTCATCCAACCGGTTGATGAACTCCGGCCGGAAGTAGCCCTTCACCGCGTCCTCTCCTCGCAGGTTGCTGGTCATGAGGATCAGCGTCTGCGTGAAGTCGACGGTCCGGCCCTGACCGTCCGTGAGGCGGCCGTCGTCGAGGACCTGCAGGAGCACGTTGAACACGTCGGGGTGAGCCTTCTCCACCTCGTCCAGCAGGATCACGCTGTGGGGCTTCCTCCGGACGGCCTCTGTGAGGACGCCGCCCTCGTCGTGACCCACATAGCCAGGGGGCGCTCCGATCATGCGGCTCACGGAGTGCTTCTCCATGAACTCGCTCATGTCGACACGGATCATGTTGCGCTCGTCGTCGAAGAGGAACTCCGCGACGGCCTTGGCGGTCTCGGTCTTGCCGACGCCGGTGGGGCCGAGCATCAGGAACGCGCCCAGGGGGCGGGTCTCCTCCACGAGCCCGGCGCGGGCGCGACGGACCGCCTGGCTGATCGACGCGAGGGCGTCGTCCTGGCCGACCACCCGTTCGCGCAGGCCCTCCTCCATCTGGAGCAGCTTCCGGCGCTCGGTCTCGAGGAGCTTGTCCGCGGGGATCCCCGTCCAGCGAGCGACCACCTTGGCGATCATCTCGTCGTCGACGGCCTCGGGGAGCATGGCGCCCTTGGCCTGGACGCGGTCGAGCTCCTGGGAGGAGGCCTCGATCTCGCCCTCGGTCTCCGGGATCTCGCCGAAGCGCAGCTGGCCGACGCGCTCGAAGTGGCCCGCACGCTCCTCGCGCTGGGCCTCGGCCCTGAGCTCCTCGAGGAGAGCCTTGCCCGCGCGAATGGAGCGGATCAGGTCCTTCTCGGTGGTCCACCGGGTCCGCAGGGCGCTGGCCCGCTCCTCGAGGTCCGCGAGCTCCTCGCCGATGACCGTGACGCGTGCAGCGTTGCGCTCCGTGTCTTCTCCGGAAGCGGCCGTCCGCTCGATCTCCAGCTGCCGCTGCCGGCGCTCGATCTCGTCGAGCTCCTGGGGGAGAGAGTCGATCGCAGTCCGTAGCTGTGCGGCGGCCTCGTCCACGCAGTCGATGGCCTTGTCAGGCATGAAGCGGTCACTGATGTGTCGGTCCGCCAGGCGAGAGGCCGCGACCAGGGCGCTATCGAGGATGCGCACGCCGTGGTGCACCTCGTAGCGCTCCTTGAGGCCGCGGAGGATGGCGACGGTGTCGTCGACCGACGGCTCGCCGACGGTGACCGGCATGAACCGTCGCTCGAGGGCGGCGTCCTTCTCGATGTACTTGCGGTACTCGTCGAGGGTCGTCGCGCCGACGCACTTCAGCTCACCTCGCGCGAGCGCAGGCTTGAGCATGTTGGCGGCGTCGACGGCGCCCTCCGAGCCCCCCGCACCCACCAGGGTGTGGAGCTCGTCGATGAAGAGGATGACATCACCCTCCGCCTCCTTGATCTCCTCGAGGACCGCCTTCAGCCGCTCTTCGAACTCTCCGCGGTACTTGGCGCCAGCGAGGAGCGCCCCAAGGTCGAGGGACATGACGCGCTTGTCCGCGAGCCCGTCGGGCACATCGCCCACCGCGATGCGGTTGGCGAGGCCTTCGGCGATCGCGGTCTTGCCGACCCCTGGCTCGCCGATGAGCACGGGGTTGTTCTTGCGCCGCCGGGAGAGCACCTGGATGACGCGACGGATCTCGCCGTCTCGACCGATGACCGGATCTAACTTCTGAGCCCTCGCGTCGGCGGTCAGGTCGCGAGCGTACTTCTCGAGGGCCTCGAACGTCGCCTCGGGCTCTGCCGAGGTGACCCTTCGGTCGCCGCGAACTTCCTCCAGGGCAGCCTCGATGCGCTCAGGCCCTGCGTCGCGGGCAGTGAGCAGCGCGGCGACCTCCGGCGATCCCTTTGTGGCCAGGGCCAGCAACAGGTGCTCGGTCGAGACGTACTCATCGCCCCGCTTGCCGGCAGCGGCGCTCGCCTCAGCGATCACCTCCGCCAGGGCGCGTGATCCCACGACCTGGCCGCCGCTGGTCCTTGGGAGCCGCTCGAGCTGCTCTGCCAGCTCACGCTGCAGCGCCCGCGGGTCGACACCGAGCCGGTCGAGTGCCGCGGAGGTGACGCCCTCGGGCTCCTCCAGGAGCGCGGAGGCGAGGTGGGCAGGGGTCAGCTCCGGGTGGCCCGAGCGGACGGCGAGTTCCTGGGCGGCGGCGAGGGCCGCCTGGGAGCGGTGGGTGTATTGCGGTTGCATGATGGAGTACCTCTTCTCGGCCCACGGAGCGTGGACCGGACCCTCCAAGAGGCAACGGTCATGCCAGCGTCCTCCTCGTGTCTCAGGAGCCCATTGGAGTGACTGGAGCGGAGACGCTTAGTCACTTGGCGCCATATCGACATGCCTGGATGTCAATTTGGCGCGCCAGACTGCCAGTCGGGCTGTCAGGAGGGGACCAGCAGCCGCGCCAGGGTCAGGGACCGCTCCAGGGCGGTGCGCTGGCGCGTGTCGAGGCGGAGCAGGGGCGCTCTCACGTCGGGTCGGGTGGCGCCAAGCGCCGCGAGGGCGCCCTTGAGGGGCACCGGGTTGGTCGTGACGCGCAGGGCATCCACCAGCGGCGCGAGCTTGCGCTCGAGGCCGTCGGCGGCCGGGTCGTCCTTTCGTGCCGCCTCGATGAAGGCCGCGACCTCCCCTGGCACGAGGTTGCCCACGACCGTGATCGCGCCACAGGCCCCGTGCCGGACCATGGGCCCGATCATCCGATCGTCGCCGGCGAGGAGCGGGACGGGGAGCGCGTCGGCCAGGGTCCGTGCGCGGGCGGGCCGCCCGACCGCCTCGCAGTGGGCCACGACCTCTGGGACCGCCTCGACGATCTCCTTGAGCGCCTCCGGTCCCAGGTCCGTCCCCGTCCGCTCGGGCTCATTCACCGTGATCAATGGGAGCTCGCTGGGGAGGGCGTCGAGGATGTGCCGCAGGTGCGCGATGACTCCCGGGACGTCGGGCAAGGCGAAGGGCGGCGCGCTGATCAGGAGCGCGTCGGCCCCCGCCACCGCGGCGTTGCGAGCCACACGAGCGGCCCGCTCCGAGCTGACCTCGGTCACACCGAAGATCACGCGGAGGTCATAGTCCGAGTTCTCCGCCGCGCCCGCCACGGCGCGCGCGACGAGCTGCCCGACCTCGTCGACCTCCAGCGACCACCCCTCGCCGGTCGCGCCGCCGACGAGGATCGCCGACATTCGTTGCCTCGCCTGGTGCTCGATCAGTCGGTCCAACGCCGGGAGGTCCAGGACTCCGTCGCGGAAGGGGGTCGGGAGCGCGGTGATCGCCCCTTCGAGGAAAGCGAGGTGGTCGTCGGTCACTGGCGGGCCCCTGCGATGAGGCGCAGCATCTCTGTGACGCAGGCGTCCACTCCGTCGAAGAGGGCGCGCGCGACCATCGCGAAGCCAATGTTGAGCTCCTCGATTTCGGCGATCGCCGCGATCGGACCTGTGTTCTCGAAGTCGAGCCCGTGACCGGCGTTGACCCGGAGGCCCAGCGAGCGGGCGTAGCGTGACGCCTCGGCGAGGCGTGAGAGCTCAGCCTCGCGCACCGCGCCGCGGGCGTTCGCGTAGGCGCCGGTGTGGAGCTCGACGAACGGCGCGCCGAGCGCCGCGGCCGCGTCGAGTTGCCGGTGGTCGGGGTCGATGAAGATGGACACGTGGCCGCCGGTCTCGGCGAGGCGGGGGACCGCCTCCCTCAGGCGAGGCGTCTCCCGGATCACGTCAAGTCCGCCCTCCGTGGAGATCTCGAGGCGGTTCTCGGGGACGAGACAGAAGGCCTCCGAGCCGCTCCCCTCGGCGATCGTGAGCATGGAGTCGTCCAGGCTGCACTCGAGGTTGAGCAGGGTCGTCACGGCCGCTCGAAGTCGGTGGATGTCCGCGTCCTGCACGTGGCGGCGGTCCTTCCGCAGGTGGCAGGTGATGCCGTGGGCACCGGCGGCCTCACAGCGCAGCGCCCACTCGACCGGGTCGGGAAACGCCTCCCGGCGGGCCTGCCGGACGGTGGCCACATGGTCGATGTTGACGTGGAGACGGGGGTCGGGGGCGGGGTCGAGGGTGCTCACCCACGAATCCTAGGGGCCGAGAGGGGCGGCTCCAACGGGAGGCCTGTACTCTTCCGCACGTGCGCATCATCACCGGACGATTCAAGGGCAGGCGGCTGAACGCGCCTCCGGGCGAGGACACCCGTCCCATGCTCGGGCGTGTGAAGGAGAACCTCTTCAACATCCTCGGGGAGGAAATCCTGGACGCAGAGGTCCTGGATCTGTTCAGCGGCTCCGGCGGCCTCGGGCTGGAGGCCGTCTCGCGGGGCGCCCGCCGGGTCCGGTTTGTGGAGCAGGAGGGCTCTGCCCGCAGGGTCCTGCGCAAGAACTGCGAGGCCTGCGGCCTCACGGACGATGAGGTGGAGCATGCGCCGGGGGACGCTTTGCTCGGCGATGCCTGGCGGCGGCCCGACGGCAGTCGGTGGGCCGATGTGGCCTTCCTGGACCCGCCCTACCCGATCTGGAGGGCCCCAGGGGACCGGGCGACGATGCTCGCCGTGGTGCGTGCGGTGCTCGCTGAGGCGGTGGTGCCCGACGGCGTCCTCGTGCTCCACACCCACCCCAAGGACCTTCGGGCCGAGGATCTGGGCCTCCCGGAGGGCGCCGCGCCGCGGGTGTACGGCAACTCTGCGCTCTGGTTCCTGCGCGCGCCCGGCGCCTGAGGGCCGAAGCCTCCGCGGCAGGACGACGCCTCGGGGCGAGCGAGCGGACGGATGGGTCAGGGGCCAGGCGTGCCCGCGACAGCGTTCACGTCGGCGGAGATGGGGCGCCAGAGCAGGGTGTTCAGGGCCATGATGTCCTGATCGGTGTCGTACCGGAGGGACTCGTCGAAGTGGAGGCTCGCGCTGGGGCCGAGCACCACGCTTCGTGCCACCAGGCTGCCGAACAGCTCGAATCCAGTGGGGACCATGATGGTGGCCTGAGGTGCGTAGATGGCCCCGTGGAGCGAGCAGTTGGCGCTGAGGCTCACGGTGGCGGGGTTGGCGGAGCCGTCGGTGTCTCCGGAGAGGAAGAGCTGGAAGTCGCGGGCCGACTGGCTGGTCGTGCGCACCATGGAGTCGGTGCTGACGTCCCAGTCGCCCGAGCTGTAGATCTCGACCGGTCCGTTGCTGCTGTCGATGACCAGCGTGCTCCCGCCCTCGAGCATGAAGTCAGACATCACGATCTGGGTGGGTCCCTGGATCGTGAGGGTTGCCCCCTCGCCGGTGCTGACCTTGTCAAAGCCGAGCAGGCCGGGCCCGATGGTGGTGTTCTCCGTCGTATCGAGGGGCCCGCTCGAGGAGACGGCCGGCGGTTCGATCGGCGGGAGGATCAGGTCTTCCTCGAGGGACGTACGGTCGCCGGTGACGGTCACGTTGGATCCGCCCTCGATGATGGAGCCACCCTGCCCGGTCACGGCATCGCCGTTGATGAATGAGCCGGCGCCCAGGGTCACGTCTCCGTTGGAACCCACCCCGCCGTTTCCCCGCGCCGTCTGGGAGGCGAAGCTCCCGAGCGTCGGGTCGTAGCTGTTGGTGGAGACGTCTGCTCCCACGACGAGGCCGTCGAGGCCGAAGGCGGCGTACTGGAAGAAGCCGTCCGGGGCTGTGGTCAACACACACTCTTGCCGCCTTCTCTCGCCCTGGCAGGTGCCGGTTGCGATGACCTGATAGCGCCAGGCATCCAGCCTGGTCACGTCGGCCCAGTAGCGAGCCGCGTTCAGGATCCTCGGGGACGCCTCGGTGCCGATCTGGGTCGTCTCGCCCTCGGCGGGCTCGATCAAGCGCGAGCGGAGGAGCACGAACGCCTCGTCGATGCCTGACTCCGCGGCGAAGTAGGCGAGCTGAGCCGGGGGCTCCGTGCGGCGACTGTCCGAGATGGAGAGATCGACCCGGAGCATCGAGACTCCCAGGCCAGCGAGGACCATGACGAAGAGGATCACGGTGATGAGGATTGAGCCGGAGCGGGGGCTCGGGCGCGTGGCGCCTCGGAGGCTGGGCGGCGAGGTCTGGCCTTGGCGCCCAGTGCCGTGATGGATAGGGGACTGCATCAGTTTCGAAGGAGACTGGAGCTCCGAAGGGTTCGCTGAATCGTCTCGTCGCGGCCAGGAGGCCGCTGTTCCAGGGTGACCGTGACTTCGAGGGCGGCGCCCATGCGCTCGATCGCGAAGCCCTTCTCGTCGACGAGCCCATCGCCGTTGTCGTCCACTCCGTTGAAGACCTCACCCTTCGCGTACTCGGCGAGCCCTCGCGCGAGGACGCGGCGCTTCTCGGTGGGCAGGCCGAGGTCTTCGATGAGGACCAAGATGCCCTCGTCCACTAGGCCGTCGCCGTCATCGTCCGCGCCGTTGTTGGCTTCGCCGGGCTCCATTTCGAGCCGGAGTGTCCGCGGGGCGGTCGTGAGTGTGGTCTCACCCTCCCAGCCCACGGCGCGGGTGTAGGTGAGCTCGGTCACCCTCTGACCGGGAGCGATCTCAGGCGTGAGTGAAGTCGCCATGGCCAGGGAGAGCTCCTTCTGGATACCGCTGCTGGTGATCCCGGTGCGAAGCTCCATGGCGCTGACGGTGGTCCCGCGGCTGAAGGCGTTCTTGCTCGCGGAGGAGAGCAGACCGACGGAGGAAAGCAGGAACCCAAGGAGGGCGACAGCGATCAGGATCTCGATGAGCGTGAAGCCCGATCGCTCATGCCGCGGAGCGGTGTGGTTGGACTGTTTCATCGGGGTGAGATCAAGGTGATGACCTGGTGTTGGACGCGGCGCCCGTTGTGCTGCCACTCCAGCCGAACGGCCACGGGCAGCAGGACGCCGTATGCGGCGGCGACCTCCTCGCTCGCTCCGGTGCCGATGACGGCCTCGGCCACGGAGAAGTCCTCCGCCCGGAAGTCGGGGTGGACCTCGCCGGTGATCGGGTTGATCGGGAAGATCACCCGGCCGACGAGCCCGTCGGGGTCACCCGTCACGGGGGAGAGCCCGTCGACGTGGAAGCCGGAGAGCTGGAAGCCCTCCAGGGCCTCCCCCGCCGGGTCATCAGCGGGGTCGTCGTTGTGGAGCGCGAAGATCGCCTCCCGGGGCTCAAACGCTGCGAGGCGCGAGAGGGCGCGCTGCGCGGCCTCCCGCGCCGTCGCCCCCTCCCGGTTGGTGCCGTTGAGCTCGGTCGCAGCCGCGAAGAGTTGAAGGAAGCCAAGGGCGCCGATCATCAGGGTCGACGCGGCGATCACGAATTCGATCAGTGCGAAGCCTGCGGCGGGGCCGGAGCGGCGCCACCGAGGGTCTCGGAGAGAGGGCATCGCGACGTGGACTTGAGACGAATTCGTCATGGGGGTGGCGGGGTGCTGGCGCCCCGCGATGCCCTGTCATCGACCGAATCGAGACACCTCGCCGATGGTCCAGCGCTGATTCCGTAGCGTGTCACATTCGTAGACAGCGCCCGGCGCCTCCCCCGCGTGGCGTCCACCCTCCTCTCCACAACGCGTCTCGACATGATCCACCTCCTCTGCCTCGGCCTGCTGGCCCTCTCCCTTCAGGAGGGAGCCGACCCCGAGGCCTCCTCGGACGGCCGCGACGAATACCTCGGTCGACGGATCGCCAGGACCATGCACTGGACCGGCGCACCCTGGCTCTTGCGAGAGACGCGGGAGGATGAGGAGAACGGGGACGCCCTGCGCGATTGGCTCGCGGTGAAGGCCGGCGACGCGGTCTGCGACCTGGGGTGTGGGAACGGGTACCACACCCTGCCCATGGCGAGGGCGGTCGGCGCCGAAGGCCGGGTCTTCGCGGTGGACCTCCAGCCAGAGATGTTGATGCTGCTGCGGGAGCGCGCCGCGGAGGAGTCGCTGAAGAACCTGGAGTACGTGGAGGCGACCGTGGACGACCCGCGGCTCCCGGAGGCCTCCTGCGACCTCGTGCTCCTCGTGGACGTGTACCACGAGCTCTCCCACCCCGTGAGGGTTCTGGATCACATCCGGCGCGCCCTGCGGCCGGGGGGCCAGGTGGTCCTGGTGGAGTTCCGCTCGGAGGATCGGTCCGTACCGATCAAGCTGCGGCACAAGATGAGCAAGGCGCAGGTGCTGCGGGAGATGGCGGCGGGCGGCTTCGAGCTCGCCCGTGAGACGGACGACCTCCCGTGGCAGCACGTGATGTCCTTCGAGGTGGCGGCGCCGGACCCTCGCCTGGAGCCCCGGGCCATGGCGCTCGGCTTCGCGGACGCCCTCTCGCGGCCCGACCCGAGGATCGTCGAGCCGTTCCTCGCGGCGTCGGTGGACGAGGGTGTCGAGGGGCGGCGTTCGGCGAAGCAGATCGCCGTGGAGCTCGCGGGCACCATGCGGGGCACCGGTCCGTTGTTCCCCGAGGCAGCACGGGTGGAGCTCTCCGCCGGTCCGGACGGCGCCGTGCGGGCGCGCTTCGAGGACGCGCCGGGTTCGGAGCGGAGGATCAGCCGGGACGAGTGCCTCCTGGCCGCAGACGGCGAAGGGGTGTGGTCCGTGGAAGCCTGGCGCCCGGCCGCCTCGTTCCCGCGTCCCCACGGCGCCCGGCGACCGTTCGTGGCGATGCACACCGGGACCGGGCCCGGCTCGCCGGCGGAGCAGGCGCGCCTGACCCTCGACCTCGGATTCGACGGGATCGCCTGGGGGAGCGATCGTGTCTCGGAGGTCCGGGCCGCCGCGGAGGTGGCGGGGGGGGACCTGTGGAGCGCCTACCACGTGCTCGACCTCGCGGACCCGGAGGGCACCGGGATCGACCAGCTGCGCGCGGCCATGGGAGCGATGGCGGGCGGCCCGGGGATGGTCTGGCTCGCTCTCCGATCGAGCTTCCCCAGGGACCTGGAGTGGCCCGACGAGCGCGAGGAGCGCGGCGTCGCCTTGGCCCTCCTCGCGGACCTCGTGGAGCTCGCAGAGGCGACGGGAGTAGAGCTCGCGCTCTACCCGCACGCGGGGTTCTGGATGGAGACGGACGGGGCGGCCCTCTCCCTGGCCGAGGAGCTCGGCAGCCCGCGGGTCGGCGTGTGCTTCAACCTCTGTCACTTCCTCAGGGTCCAGGACACGAAGGACCCGGGCGCGACCCTGCGGGCCGCCGGTGAGCGGCTCTTCGCGGTGACCGTCAACGGGGCCGACCTGGAAGGGGAGAGCTGGGCCAAGCTGATCCAGCCCCTGGGCTCGGGCGATCACGACCTCGGGGGCCTGCTCCGGCTCCTCGACGAGGTGGGCTTCGAGGGTCCTGTGGGGCTCCAGGCCTACGGGATCGCGCGGCCGGCGCCAGTGCACTTGCGGGCGTCCATGGGGGCCTGGCGGGCGGCCCACGGGCGCTGACCGGCGGCCCTCAAGGAGCGAGCGGATCCTGCCGATGTCACGTCCGGCGGCCGCGGGACTCTCCGGCTGCCCGCCCCGCTGATGCTCGATCTCCTCACCACTCCGCTCGCCGTGGCCATGCTGCTGCAGGCTCCCGGGCCCCAGGTCCTCGCTCCGCTCGATCTGGACTCCGCGGGTGCGGACCAGCCCGTCTCCGCGGGTGGCGACGAGGTCCTGGCGGGCTCGGTCCTCGACCTTCGGCGGCGGCCGGAGCTCCGGCTCGGCGTGCCCCAGCGGGTGGTCGCACAGGTTTGTAGGGAGGTGGACGACTGGAGCTCCTTCCTGACTCGCTTCCACCCGGCGGCGTTCCAGGCCTTTGAATTCTGGGCGGACGAGCAGCTCCTCTGGATCAAGGAGGAGTTTGACGCGCCGCAGGCGCGGCTCTTCGCTCGCCGTGGCTCGAGGACCGCGGCCGTGCTCGCGGCCGCGTCTGCCCATGATCGCCTCGAGCTCCAGGTGGTCGTCCGAGAGATGCACGCCGGTCGGGCGTGGATCGAGGTGACCGAGGCGCAATGGTCCGACCAGCAGACGCCGCAGGGGACCGTGCTGCACGCGATCCGCGCTCTTGACTTGATGCAGCGTGACGGTTGGACCCTCGCGATCAGCCAGCTGGAGCGTGCCCTTGCGCCTGACCTCCCATTGCACGTGCGCGCGGCGCTGGAGCGGCTCCGGGCTGAGTGCGTCGCGGAGACCGAGGCGCTCTCCCGCGACTGAAGATCGCCGTTCAGCCGGAGGGCCACAGGAGCGGGTTCGCCTCGCTCGCGGCGAGGTCACCGGGCTTGAGCCCAGGGAGCCACTTCCTGAGGTCGTCGCGCTGGTGGTCATTGGTCGGCGCCGCCACCCGCATCTCGCCGTCGAGGTAGATGACGGTCATCACCTTGCGCTCCGTCTCTGATCGGTTGGGCGGTGCGCTGTGGTACGTCCAGCCGAGGTGAAAGGAGACATCGCCGAGCTGGAACGGGGTGCCTGCTCGCGGGAAGCCGCCCTCCGCGAGGGCGCGATCACAGAGGGTCTCGCTCTCGTCCGAGATCTCGAGGCCGCGGCCCTCCTCCATGCGGTGACTACCGCTCGCGAAGGTCAGGGGGCCCATGTCGCTCGGAACGTCCACCAGCGGGATCCAGGCCGTGACCGCCCGGTCCGTGGCCAGGGGCCAGTAGTACTGGTCCACGTGCCACGGCGTGTGCCCGCCCTCTCCGTTGCTGGGGAGCTTGTAGAGGGCCTGATCGTGGTAGAGGCGGACGGAGGCCACCCTCAGCAGCGCCGCGGCGACCGAGGCGAGGCGTCGGGAGAAGACGAGCCTGCGTGCCTCAGCTGAGGTCCGGTGCAGGTCTCCCACCTGGATGAAGGCCCGGTCGTAGGTGGACCGCTCCTCCCAGGGCACGCCTGTGTTCGGGTCGCTTCGGTGGACCGCGGCCGAGAGGCCGGGCTCGAGGAGCTCGAGCTCCAGGGGGTCGAGCAGCTGCCGGAGGGTGACGTGTCCGTCGTGTGAGAACCGCTCCAGGACGTCGCCGGTGGGCTCATGGGCAAGGTGGAGGTCCATCTCAGCTCAGCCTAGCAGCCGCGGTGGGACGTCGCTGCGCCCAGTGACGGAGTGATCCTGGTTGCAACGGAAGGGGGGCCCGTGCGATCTTCGCCCTGACGATGCTGGTTGAACTGACGCTGCAGGACCTCGCCCTCTTCGAGAGGGCGGCGCTGGAATTTGGAACGGGACTGAACGCGGTCACGGGGGAGACGGGCGCTGGTAAGAGCCTCCTGGTGGATGCGCTGGAGCTCCTCCTGGGGCGTCGAGCCAGGGCGTCCATGGTCCGGAAGGGGTCCGAGCGCGCGCGCGTTGAGGGCCGGTTCGTGCTCCCCCTCGATGGCTATGGAGAGCTCGTGGGGCGGTGGCTCGCCGAGCACCTGCCTGAGGCGCTGGAGGAGCGCGAGCAGGAGGACGAGCTGGAGCTGATCCTCACGCGCACCATCGGGAGAGATGGACGCACCCGCGCCCACGTCAACCACCGCCCCGTGACCCAGAAGTTGCTCCGTGGCCTCGCCGGGCAGCTGGTGGAGATCCACGGTCAGAACGAACACCAGAGGCTCTTCGAGCCTGTGGAGCAGCTCCGGCTGGTGGACGCCTTCGGCGGCCTGCAGGACACCTTGGAGGGGTATCGGGAGCGCCGTCGTCGCTGGCTTGAGCTGGTGACTCGCCTTGAGGATCTGGAGGCGGGGGAGTCGGAGCGGCTCCAGCGCTTGGACCTGGTGCGCTTCCAGGTTGGAGAGCTGGAGGAAGCCGGCCCCTCGGCTGCCGAGGCGGAGAGCCTGCGAGCCGAGCGGAGCGTGCTGCGGCACGCCGCCGAGCTCGGGACGGAGCTCGGCTCAACCCTCCACGGGTTGTCTGAAGCGGACGACAGCGCCCTTGACCTGCTGCGACGCGCAGAGCGGACCGTGACGGACTGGTCCGAGCGGGTTCCGGACCTCGAGGAGCCGGCCTCGGGATTCCGCGAGGCCTCCCTGCAGCTGGAGGAGGCCTGCCGCACCCTCGGGGGCTTCCTCGACGGCGTGGATGTGGATCCCGCCCGACTCCAACACGTGGAGGATCGGCTCGGGCAGCTCGAGCGCCTCGAGCGGAAGTACGGCACCGACGCAGCTGGCCTCGAGGCGCGGCTCCAATCGCTGCGCGAGGAGCTGGAGTCGATGGCGGATGGGGCCGTGGACCGGGACGCTCTCGAAGCTGAGGCCGCAGCCGCTCGGGGTGGCCTCGCGGAGTCCGCGCGGCGGTTGACGAAGGCCCGGAGCGGTCTGGGCTCCAAGCTGCAGAAGTCGGTGGAAGGCGGCCTGGCCGAGCTCGGCCTCGAGCGCGCTCGCTTCTCCATGGCACTGATCCCCCATGGGGAGGGACCCGCCCCGAGCTCGCCGCTCGAGTCAGACCGTCGCCGCTTCGGCGCCAGCGGGGCGGAGGGCGTAGAGCTCCTCCTCGCGGCGAACCCCGGGGAGGACCCCCAGCCCCTGCGCGCCGTCGCCTCTGGCGGAGAGGCCGCGCGGATCTTCCTGGCGCTCCGGGGCGCCCTCGCCGTCCGGCGCTCGACGCCGACGCTGGTGTTCGACGAGGTGGACGCGGGCGTGGGGGGGCGGCTCGGGCCGAAGGTCGCCGGCAACCTGGAGCGACTGGGCGAGCACCACCAGGTGCTCTGCGTCACCCACCTGCCTGCCATCGCGGCGCGCGCGACGCGCCACCTGCAGGTCTCCAAGGAGGTCGACGGGGGCCGCACGCGGACCCGGATCCAGTGGCTCTCGGGCGACGACCGTGTCGCGGAGATCGCGGACATGATCGCGGGTGGGGCGGCGGAGCCCACGGCGCTGGCGGAAGCTCAGCGGCTGCTGGCCGACTGAAGCGCAGGCGGAAAGGGGGTCCCTGGGGCTCCCTCCTGTGAGCCCAGCCACTGCCAGGGGCCATCGCTTAGGCCCGCTGGTTGGTGCCAGGCGGGTCGGGACCCAGGTTCCAAGCGTGGGTGCCCCTCGACCTGGTCTCGGCGGCTAGGCTCTCGCGCTTTCCATGGTCATCGCCCGCCCTCTCCGACTCCAGCCACACGCCGTTCCCAAGGTCTGGGGCGGCGCGGCGCTGCGAGGTGTCCTCGCGCCGGACGATGTGGCGGGCGCCTCGTGGCCTGACGCTGATCCCGTGGGGGAGGTGTTGCTGGTCAGCGACCAAGACCGTCACGCCTCCGTGGTGTCGGGCGGCCCCTTCGCGGGGCGCTCCTTGCGTGGCCTCATGCTCTCCGAGTGCGACGCGCTCATGGGGGAGGTTCAACTCGACGGGGACGAGAGGTTCCCGCTCGTGCTGAAGCTGGTCGAGGCGCGCACCAACCTGTCCATCCAGGTTCACCCTGATGAGGCGGCGGCGCTCAAGCTCGGTGTGCAGCCGAAGAGTGAGTGCTGGTACCTCCTCGACGCAGACCCGGGCGCCGAGGTCTTCCTCGGTCTCGCACCAGGGGTGGACGCGACAGCGTTTGCGAGCGGGGCGTCGACGCCTGATGTTGTGGACCTCCTCGGCCGCTTCTCCGTGCGACCGGGCGACGGTGTCGACGTGTCCCCGGGAGTGGTGCACGGCATGGGGGCCGGGCTGGTCCTCGCGGAGGTGCAGCTGAATTCAACGACGACCTACCGCCTCTATGACTGGGACCGGGTCGGGCTGGATGGGCAGCCGCGCGAGACCCATCTGGACGAGGCGCTGCGGTCGATTGACTTCGAGGCGGCCCCGGCCCCCCCCGGCCCGCTGGGGTTCCTGGGCTCGGGAGACGGCGGAGGAGCTTCCGTGAACCAGACCGCCCCCCTCCGTCGGGGGAAGCGCTTCGAAGTGGACATTCTCGACGTCCACGACCCGGAAGAGATGGCATCTCCAGGACGCCCGACGGCGATCCTCGTACTCTCTGGGTCGGGCAGGCTCGAGATCGACGGCGTCGACGACGAGGCCTTTCCCCTTACACGTGGGTGCACATGGGTGCTCCCCGCTGACCTCTCCGCCGCCCGCATCGTCGATGCGGACGGAGAGCTCCGGGTCCTCAGGGCCCGGCCAATGATCAGGAACTGACCGCCGTGAGGCAGGACAGCAAGTTATGAGAAGAGCTAGAAGGACCCGCCGCGGGTCGGGCGCCAGGGGCGCGCGACCGCGGCTCAAGCAGGTCGGCGGGAGCCGGCTGCCCGCCCGTTCCTCGTCCGCCAGGGACGCCAAGCGCGACGCCGAGATGGTGCGCCTGAACAAGTTCCTCGCCGACAACGGGGTCGCCTCTCGTCGTCGAAGCGACGAGTTGATCCTCGGCGGAAAGGTGCTCGTCGACGGCGACGTGGTCACCGAACTCGGGACGAAGATTGATCCGCGGACGCAGGTCGTCGACGTCGACGGCGTCATCCTCCGTTCCGACCCGCGCGAGCGTCGCTACTACATCCTGCACAAGCCGGCGGGGGTGGTCTGCACGAACGAGGTCCGCGAGACCCGTCCGCGCGCCATCGACCTAGTCACGGACCCAAAGAAGGGCCGCATCTTCACCGTCGGTCGACTGGACGAGGAGTCCAAGGGGCTGCTCCTGCTCACCAGCGACGGAGAGTTCGCCGAGCGCATCGCCCACCCGCGCTTCGGTGTCCCGAAGACCTACCTCGTGCGCGTGCCTGGGCAGATCACGGACGATGCGGTGCAGAAGATCCGCGAGGGCGTCTACCTCGCAGAGGGACGCACCGCTGGCGCGCGAGTGATCGTGAAGCGCCGGACGGCCAACGGCTCGACGCTCGAGGTGACGATCCAAGAGGGGCGAAACCGTGAGGTGCGCCGCATCTTCGTGCGGGTCGGCTACAAGGTCACCTCCCTGACCCGGACCCAGATCGGTCCGCTCGGTATTCGGGGGCTGCGCGAAGGGAAGTGGCGAGCCCTGAGCCGTGATGAGGTCGAGGCGCTGCTCGCCGAGCATGAGTCTCTCGAGGCCGGCGCGGCGCCTGAGGGGCTGCCCAGGGCGCCGTCCCGACGCTCCTCGAACAGCGGGGGCTCCTACGGCGGCTCCCAGGGCGACTCGACTGGAGGGGCACGGCGCGGAGCTCGCTCCTCTCGCGGTAGCCGCTCTTCCCGTGGGGCACGCCGCGGAGCGGGCGGCGCCCGTGGAGCTCGCCGTCGCGGTGGCGGACGCCGACGTCGTTGAGATCCGAGGAACACCTATGACCGAGACTCTCCCTACCTACTGTGGCGCGACCGTGCACGAGCGTCAGCTCGACAACGGGATGCGCGTTCTTGTCGCTGAGCGGCACCTGGATCCTGTGGTCGCCGTGATGGTCTGGTACGGCGTCGGGGCGCGGCATGAGACCGGCCCCGAGGCCGGGGTCAGCCACTTCCTCGAGCACATGATGTTCAAGGGCACCGCGGCGTACGGGAAGGGGGCGATCGACCTGGAGACCACAGTGCTCGGCGGGAGCAACAACGCCTTCACCACGCCGGACCATACGGCCTACTGGTTCGAGTTCGCCTCGGACCGCTGGGAGCGCGCGCTGGACCTCGAGGCGGACCGAATGCAGGGGCTCCTCCTCGACCCCGAGGAGTTCTCCGCCGAGAAGCAGGTGGTGCTGGAGGAGCTCTCCATGGGGCTCGACGACCCGTGGCGAGCCCTGAGCCGCAAGGTGTCGGAGGCGCTCTTCGGAGACCATCCCTACGCGCGCCCGGTCATCGGCTATCGGGAGACGCTCGAGCCGATGACGGCTGAGGACATGCGCGATTACTACCTCCGCCACTATCGGCCGGGGAACGCCACCCTCGTGGTCGCCGGAGACGTGGAGCCTGACGCGGCCTTCGACGCCGTGGCCGCGCGCTTCGGGGCGATCGAGAACGCGGCGGCGGGGGGCTCCGGTTCAGACCCTGTGCTCGACGTTGAACTCGGGGGAGAGGTGAGGATTGAGACCACCTGGGACGACAACGCCTCGCGTCTCATCGTCGCCTACGCCGGTGGGGCCTTTGGTTCGGACGTGGACTTCACCATGGACGTGGTGGTGACGGTGCTCACGAGCGGAAAGCTCTCGCGGCTGTATCGCCGCCTTGTGATCGATGAGGGGCTCGCGACAAGCGTCTCGGCGAATAACGACGCCCGCGCCCGCGGTGGCGGCTTCTGGATCTACGCCGAGGCGGTCCACGGCGTGGATACGGCGCGGCTTGAGGCTCTGATCCATGAGGAGGTTGCGCGGCTCTGTGCGGAGCTCGTGGGTGAGGATGAGATGGTCCGGGCGCGGAAGCTCCTCGCCGCCAGCGAGGCCTTTGACTCGGAGACGGTCACGGACGTGGCCGAGACGCTCGGCGAGTACGCGACGGACCTGAGGTGGGAGGACGCGCTCGATGTGGAGGCGCGTCGATCAGCGGTGAGCGCGACTTCGCTGAAGGCGACCTGCGAGCGGCTCCTCCGGCCGGATCGCAGGGTGGTCGCCTGGTCGCGCCCGGCAGTGGAGGTGACGTCGTGAGCCCGCACGCCAAAGGGGCCGTTCCCCGAATCCAGGTCGAGCGAGAGCGCTTCGAGCTCTCCTGCGGCGCCACGCTCCTGGTCCACCGCCGCCCCGCGTCCGCGGTGACCGCGGTCCGAGTCCACGTTCGCGGAGGGCCTGGGCTCGATCCGGAGGGCAAGGATGGGGTGGTTCAACTCACCGGCGCGTTCGCAGACCAGGGCACCAGTACCCGCACGGACCAGGACCTCGCGGCGCTCCTGGAGCCGGAGGGGGGTGGCGTGAGCGGCGACGCGATGGGCCTCTCGGGGGCCGTCGCAGGGACGGCCTGGCCCGTCCTGATGGACGTGCTGGGTGAACTCGTCACGGACGCCGCCTACCCCGAGGCGCTCATTGAACGGCAGTTCGAGCGGATGAAGACGCGCCTCGAGGTGGAGGCGGATGATCCGCGCGCGCAGGGCGGGATCCTGTTCAAGCGGCTCGTCTACGGTGACGACCACTTCCTCGGCCGCAATACGTACGGGAACCTCGAGACCGTCCAGCGCATCACCGCTCAGGACCTCCGTGACCACCGGGCCTCGAACTGGTGCGGCGCCCGCCTCGTCATCGCGGTCGTCGGTGATGTGGACCTGAGCGAGGTTCGAGATCGCGCCGAGCGGGCGTTCGGGCGCGTACCCGTCGGGACTCCTTACGAGCGGCCGGCCGCCTCCTTCCCGCCCATCGAACGACGGACCGCAGCCTTTGAGCGTGACCGCCAGCAGGTCCATGTGCACCTCGGGCACCTCGGGATCGAGCGCGCGCACCCGGACTATGTGCCGCTCGCGGTCATGGACCACGTGCTCGGTACAGGGCCGGGCTTCACGAACCGGATCACGCGCGTCTTGCGGGACGAGCTGGGGCTCGCCTATACCGTTCACGCCGACATTCACGGGACCGCGGGGAGGCTGCCCGGCATGTTCCGCGCCTACATCGGTACGAGCCCGGAGCACGTACGGACCGCCGTCGACGGGTTCGTCAGGGAGATGCGGCGCATCGGCGAGGAGCCCGTCCCGGAGGAGGAGCTGTCGGTGGCCAAGAGCTATCTGGTGGGCTCATTCGCCATGGGCTTCGAGCGCGCGGCGCGCCGCGCCCAGTACCTGGTGAGCGCCGAGATCCACGGCTTCCCGGCGGATCACCTGGAGCGCCTCCCGGCGGAGTTCGCGGCGGTCACTGTGGACGACGTGCTGCGGGTCGCCGCGGAGCATCTCCACCCGGACGCCTGCGCCATCGCGGTCTCTGGCCCCGCTGTCGCACTCTAGGTCACTTACAGAGCGCTCCTGGCGCCGACTCCCGTTGGCTCCTCTCGCGGCGACTATCCTCGGGGTCTCTCAGGCCCACCCTCTCGCTTCTCTGACACCGGCCATGCAATACCCCCTGCTCCTCGCCCTCGCGCTCTGCTCCACCGCTTCTGCCCAGGTGGCGTCAGACGACTTCGAGGTGACCAACACCGACGACTGGGGCCTCGAGTTCAACCCCAACCTGGTGGGGGTTCACATGACCACCGGCGGCAACCCCAGCGGCCGGATCGAGGTCACCGTGCAGAACTCGGCGTCGCAGCTGCCGGCGGCCATGGTGGTGCCCGGGGCGGCGAACCATCCCTGGAAGGGGGACTTCCGCGGCCTCGGGGTCACGTCGTTCACCTTCGACCGGCAGGTCGAGGTCGGCTCCTCGAACTTCGGTACCCGTCCGTTCCTCGTGATTGCCAACGACGGCGGGACGCGGACGAACTTCTCTGACGACGCCTGGGCGTTCGTGTACACGGGAGACCTCTTCCAGTTTGGCTTCTCCCCCTGGACGACGGTCTCCACCCCGATCCCGAGCTCCTCAGCCACGGCGCCCGCCGGCTGGGACCTGGCGGCGCTGCCGGGCAGCCCCCTCGTTGGCCTCTCCAGCGACGCCCTCTGGAACGCGATCATTCAGGACGTGGACTACATCGGCATCGCCATGGACCGGCCCTTCAACGGAGCGTTTTGGTTCGGCAACCACATCATCAGCTTCGACAACTTCATCCTCGACGGGGTGGGGTCGATCGGGACCCGGTACTGCAGCCCTGGCGCCAACAACTCCACCGGCGGGCCGAGCCGCGTCGAGGCCACGGGGAGCGGGTCCGTCTCGCAGAACAACCTGTCACTCGTCGCGGGTGACCTCCCTTCAAACGCCTTCGGGTTCTTCCTGACGAGCCAGGCTCAGGGCTTCGTCGCCAACCCGGGAGGGAGCCAGGGCGACCTGTGCCTCGGCGGGTCCATCGGCCGCTACGTGGGCTCGGGGCAGATCCTGAACTCCGGAGCGGCGGGGTCCTTCACCCTCCCGCTCGACCTGACCCAGACCCCTACGCCCACGGGCCTCGTCGCCATCGGCGCCGGCGAGACCTGGAACTTTCAGGCCTGGCACCGTGACGCGGTGGGCGGTTCGGCCACGTCCAACTTCACGGACGGGCTCTCGATCCAGTTCCAGTGATCGCTTGAGCGGTCCGGGCACCGAGCACGGGGCGCGGGGCACCGAGCACCGGGCCCGCGTCGCCGCCAGCTGGCCTCAAGAGGTGCATGGGTGAAGCTGCCCAGCGGTGCGCGCCAGCACGGCCGCCTGGTCCCTGGGCTGGGGCCAAGCACGCGGCCGTCGCACCGCGTGGTGGGTTCTGCCAGCGCGGGCAGGTCCCCGGTCGCGCCCGATCGACCGCTGGTCGGCCTCTTCGGGCAGGCCGCGGCTCTTCAGGGCGCGGATCCCAATCGCGTGGGGTACCGTGCCTGTCGATCCATCACCCTCAGAGCCATGACGCAGGGCCCGGAAGCGAACGCTTGCGTCACGGGCTTCGCGTCGCCGTCGCTGCGCGAGAGTCGCCTGGCAGGTGAGGCCTGCCCGCTTCCCCGGTCCGTGCCGACAGGGCCGCGCCGAGGGGGCCGCGCCACCCGCGACCGTCATGTCCAACAAGAGAACTCAAATGAGCCTGCGCCTCCTCGCCTGCACGATCGTCACCTTCGCCAGCACCGCCTGGGCGTTCGGCACCACGGATCCGTGTCTCGGCGAGGCCGGCCGTGAGCCGGTTCGAGTCTTCATCTTTGCCGGCCAGTCGAACATGGTCGGCTCCGACTCGAAGGTCGGAGACATCGAGCGCTTCCCCCCCTTCTCGGGCCTCGGCGAGGCTCAGGCGAAGGTGCGCTTTCAGTACTGCATCGGGCGGGAGCAGAAGCGGCGCTCCGAGGGCTGGGTCGACCTGCAGCCAGTGAACGGCGTCGTCGGACCGGAGCTGAGCTTCGCGCGGGAGGTCACTGACGCCATCGACGCGCCGATCGCCATCATCAAGTGTGCCGCCGGCGGGACGCACCTCGGCGGGGATTGGAACCCGGATGAGCCCAGCGGCTTCGAGATGTATCCGCTGACCATGGAGTTGATCCGCTCCGCCCTCGCCGACCTGGACCGCAAGAAGGTGCCCTATCGCCTGGAGGGGGTGATGTGGCACCAGGGCGAGAACGACATGTTCGATGACGGCTACAAGAAGCACTACGGCGAGAACCTCGCCAACTTCGTGGCCCGATGGCGGAAGGACCTCAACGCCCCGGACCTGCGCTTCTACGTCGGCGAGCTGTGCACCAAGACAATCTGGGGCATGGACCTGCGGCCGAGCATGCACGCCATCAGCGTCGGGCAGCGCGCGGTGACCGAGGCCGACCCGCTCTCGGAGTACGTGCCCACCTCTCACGTGGGCGTGGAGATCGGCGGCGGGGTCGGGCTGCACTATCACTACGGCACCCTCGGTCAGCTGGAGCACGGCGTGAACTACGCCCGGGCGTACCTCCGGAACATCGGGGCCCTCGAAGAGGCGGACCGCGAGCTCCAGAAGCTCCCTTACCGACGCGGTCGCACCGTCAAGCTCTTCGTCCTCGCCGGACATCGCAACATGGAGGGGGAGCGCGCCTTCGTGCAGGAGCTCCCGGCCGTCAAGGGCGGGAAGAAGCTGCTCAAGGATCAGGACGACATCGCCTATCGCTACAGCGTTGGCGGCGACTTCAAGGTCTCCCGCGGCTGGGAGCCGCTGGGGCCGTGCGGGCCGTACGACAGCTTCGGGCCGGAGCTGAGCTTCGGCGCCGCCCTGGTGAAGGGGAAGGTGAAGGACGTGGCGATCGCCAAGTTCACCCACAGCGGGAGCCAGATCATCGACTGGACCCCCGACGGGAGCGTCGCGGTGACCCGGAACCTGTACCCGCGCTTCATCGAGTTCGTGGAGGCTTCCATCAAGGAGCTCCGCTCCAAGGGGTATCGCGTCGACCTCGAGGGGGTCTTCTATCACGTGGGTGAGAACGACATGTCCTTCGGCCCCTTCCGCCGCGGCGCCGCGCAGCGCATCGGTCAGCTGGTCGAGGCCAGCAGGAAGGATCTCAAGGAGAAGAACCTGCGCTGGTTCATCAGCCAACAGCCCCCGACCGACCACGAGGACGTGAACGGCATCGATGTGATGTCTGAGGTGGCAGCGCTGGCCGCTGCCGACAAGAACACCTTCCACATCGCGGTCGATGACCTCCCGCCCCAGGCCAAGCAGCTGGTGATCTCCACCGAGGGGATCGTTGCCCTCGGGGCACGGCTCGCCGAGGAGTTCCTCGCGAGCCGTTGAGTCGCGGGTCTGGCGCCGGTCTACGCCGCGGCCCTGAGCCGCTCAGAGGGGGCCAGGGGCGCCGCGGCGCAGCCAGCGCTGGATCCTGAGGTCGATCTCCCCCATGGGGACCGGGCCCCCCTCGAGGAGCGCCGCGTGGAAGGACGCGAGGTCAAAGCGATCGCCGAGGGCGGCCTCGACGCCGCGCCGTAACGCGCGGAAGCGGAGGAGCCCGATGGCGGGGAGCGCCGCGCGACCGGGGTGGGCGAGGCAGCGCACGGCGAGCTGTGCGGCGGCGACCTCGGGGAGGGGGGTCGAGTCCAGGAGGAAGGCCACCGCCTGCTCCTGGGACCAGCCGTCTTCCTGGAGTCCGAGGTCGACGAGCAGGGCGGCGAAGGCGCACAGCTCCTGGGCGATGCGGCCGAAGCCGCCGTCGATCTCATTGAGGAGCCCGGCGGTGGCTGCTGCGTCGACCGCGTAGAGGCCCCAGCCCTCCTCGAAGGCTGCCCTGGTCGTCCGGCGGACGATGGGCGGCACCTCGGTCGCGGCGCGGCGGTACGCGTCGATGACGGCGCGGCCAGGGATCCCGTCCCTCCAGGCCTCGGCCTCTCGGAGGTAGCGCGGCAGAAAGTCCGCCTCAGGAGCGGCCGCGAGGTAGAGAGGCGCGCGGGCGCGGGGGTCATCCAGGGGGACGAGGTTTCCCGGGACGAAGGTGCTCCAGCGCCCGAAGGGCCGCTCGAAGAACGCGGCGACGTCAGCGCTGATGGCGACCTCGGGGGGGGCGGCGATCAGCTCTCCGAGGCGCTTGCGTGCTTCGGCCCAGAGCAACTCCGGGCTTCGCTCCGGTCGGTCGCTCCCCGGCACGGGGCGTTCACTGGATCGAAGGGCCCGGAGGGCCAGCCGGGCGCTGGAGGGTGCCACGGCCTCCTCACCGGTGAGGTTGGCCGCTCGGGCGAGGTCCAGGGTCAAGCGGTCCAGCTCCGCACGAGCGATGTCGGAGAGGCGTTCAGCGGAGGCCTCCATGCCTGCTGCGGCCTGGAGCGGAGCGAGCCACCGCTCCCTGGTCGATCCTTCCAGAGCCTCCCAGGAAGAGGCGGAGCCGAACGGCCGGTCCTCGATTGCGGCGTCCGACGCGGCGGTGGCGTACCGGCGCTGGAGCGCAGTCCCCAGCTCGGAGCGAGCCTCAGTGGCGACCGAGCTCGAGGCGCGGGATGGGAAGGGGGTGAGGTCGTTGTCCGCAGCGTCGAGGGGGCCCAGGAGCGGATCTGTGGAGCCGCCCAGGCCCACGGAGCCTGCGAGTGCCGCGAGCAATGCGCCGGTGCGGGCTGCCAGGGCAGCTTGCCTCGCGCTCGGCGCCTCCTGGATGGGCCACCTGGTGAAGTCCTCTTCCACCGCGAGGGTGCGCAGGGCCCCCTGCCAGCGGTCGAGATCAGCGCTGTTGGATCGCCCGCTCTCCCGGTCGAGGACAGAGGGAGCTTCGACCAGCAGGCCGCGCCATGGGGTGGGGGAGAGCGCGGTGCCATCGGCTCGGGCAGCTGCGAGGAGCTCGAGGTCTCCGGCGAGGACACGGGAGGTGACGGCTCGGGCTTCGTCCAGGCGGCCAGGCGCAAACTCACGATCGAGCTGGCGTCTCGCCCGCTCGATGACCGCGCGCCGCAGCGCATCCTTTCGGCCGGCGTCCCAGACGACCCCCGCGTCTTCCGAGCCCCTTCGAACCTGGTCGAGCAGCGGCGCGGTGTCCGTGAGCGCGAGGTCCAGCTCGGAAACGAAACGATCGAATCTGGAGGCGCGGTCCCGAGGGACCCCTGGGTCCTCGGAGAAGATTGCGACAGAACCGCACGCGCCGAGGGAGAGGGTGGCGGCGAGCAGGCCCAGCACGCCGAGCGTGAAGCTCGAGTTCGAGGTGTGTGCAGGATGAAGCATGGTGATGGGCGCCCGTGAAAAGAGTAACCGCTTGGGCTTACACTCCTACCCCGTCCGCCGCCGCGGCCGGCCCCACACCGATCATGACTCCCTCATCTGGCGACGCCCTCGGTCCGAACAGCGTGACCACCACCCACGGCATCGAAGTAGCGGCCAAGGCGCAGCTCCTCGAACAGCGGACCGACCCGGGGGAGCGGGGCTGGATTTATGCCTACCAGATCACCATCACCAACGTGGGGGAGCGGCCGTTGACCCTCCGTACGCGGCACTGGGTGATCACGGACGCGAACGGTGAGCGGCGCGAGGTCCGGGGCCCCGGTGTGGTCGGCGAGCAGCCGCGCCTCGAGCCGGGTGACCACTTCGAGTATCAGAGCATGGCGGAACTCAAGACGGACTGGGGCACCATGGAGGGTGGCTACGCCTTCATCTCGGATGAGGGCGAGGAGCTCGAGGTCTCGGTGGGCCGGTTCTTCCTCGCCGAGTCGGTCGCGAATTCGATCATCGACAGTTGATGCCGCCGCGCCCCGCTGTGGGGCACCTCGGGATACCTGCTATGCTTCGCGCTGGGGAATAATGATGCCCCCTCGCCTGGATAACGCAGATGACACCCACCGATAGCCTGCTCACGATGGATCTCCGCTCGGGAGATGACGATTGGAGCCCGACGCCCCACGGTCACTGGTTGGCCACCATGCTCGCGGAGAAGGACCTCGTCAGCGGCAGGGATGTTCTGGAGCTCGGGGCGGGGGTCGCGAACCACACCATCCTGATCCACCGCAAGGGTGCCCGGTCCATCGTCGCCACGGAGATCACCGAGGAGCTCATCGAGACCAGCAAGGTCAACTTCGAGCGCAACTGCGGCGACGGCGCCGACATCGATTTCCGCGTGGCGGACTGGCTCTCGACACCCGGACGCTTTGACGTCGTGGTGTCCAACCCGCCGTTTTGCCAGAGCGGCAAGCAGAACCGTCGCTACTTCCTCGACTCGCTGATCCTCGACGCACACAAGCGCCTGCGGCCCCGCGGGGAGCTCGTCTTCATCCAGTCGTCCATGGCCGACTTCGGTGAGACTGAGCGGCGAATGGACCGCAACGGCTTTGATGTGGAGATCGTGGGGACGACCTCAGGGCCGTTCCGCGACTACTACTTCGAGGACGCGCAGTTCATGAAGGAGATCGAGCAGGTGGACGGCGGCTACGAGCTTCGCGACGGGGTCTACCACGAGCACCTCCGGGTCTATCGAGGCAAGCTCCGGGAGTGGGCTCCCCACTCCAACGCGCACCTCCCCGGTCAGGGCTAGCTCCGTCGCCCACGCGTGGCTCGTGGAACCGACCGGAGGCGCTGAGGCCGCCTTGGTGAGGCTGCGCCACTGTGCGAAGGGGCCCTCCGCGCCCGACGGTGAACCAGGGCGGCGGCGGGGTCATGTCCCGCCGGGGTTGCGGTCCTGGAGCGTCGAGAGCCTCGCGCGAGGCGCGGCTGCGGCACATGGTCCGGTTCACGCGGCCAGGCTTGGGGCCAGGTGTCGTTCTCGCCGCGCCTTCGGCCGCCCCGCGCGGGCGGCGCCCGCGCGGCGGGTCGACCTCAGGCGCCGTTCGCGCGGCCCTTCTGGGCCTCGAGCGCGCGCTGGAGGCGCTTCTGGTAGCGCGTCTGCACCACGTCCGTGAGCACCAGTACCGTGATCACGAAGTAGAAGGTCGTCTTGGTCATGGCCACCACCTCGCTCCCGAAGAGCTCGATGTGCGCGAGGTGACCGCCCTCGGTGACCAGCATGACGCCGACGATGAAGAGAATGTAGAGCCCCAGCACCTCGTACATCCGGTTGCGGGCCAGGAAG
>JAQWJQ010000071.1 GCA_029248265.1 Planctomycetota bacterium | reverse complement strand
TCTTGAGCTGCGGCAGCTCGTTCGAGACCATCCAGAAGGTGAGGAGACCCAGGAGGCCAGCAACGATGGCAGGCGACACCAGGGTCTTGAGCGGGTGGATCCCTGCCATGTGGATGCCGATCCACTCCTTGTCCGCAGCGAGGCGCCCGAAGACGGCCACCGTGCTGAGCATGAAGCACAGCGGGAGCACATAGGGCGCCAGGGACTGCAGGATGATCGGCAGGAACCGCAGGAGGATGCCCGCGTCCACGTTCGGGAGCTTGTGAACGGTGTTCACCGCGATCCCTGGCAGGGCCACGAAGAGCAGCGCCCCGACAGCGAACAGGAACGCGACCAGCAGCTGCCGGAGGATGTAGGTGTGGATCTTCAGGGTCACGTCGCTTCCGATCTCCGGCCGGCTCTCGCTGGCTTGGGTCGGCGAAGTGTAGCGGGCGAAGAGGGCGAGTTCCCCCGTGACCGCGGCTCTGCGTTGCTCGTGCCGTAGACTTGCGTTCCGACCAGCGCCCCTCGGCCGCCCTCGCGACCGGCGGCAAGCACCCGATGACCCCGTGACCTCCGCCCCACTCGATCCAAAGGCCATGAGCCGCGAGGTCCTCAAGTCCAACGCCAAGCGCACGGTGCGGCTGGACGTGGGCGCGGGAGGGCAGCCCACCGTCTGTAAGCACTTCCACGCACCGGGGCTCGGCCGGCTCCGGGACGGTCGACGCGCCCGAGCGGAGGCCGCCGCGCTCCAAGAAGCCGCCCGCCGTGGACTGCCGGTCCCCGAGGTGCTGGCCGTGGAACGCAATGAATCATCCTGGACGCTCCGCCTGCAGTGGATCCCCCGGACGCGCACCCTCGCCGAGGTCACAGGCGGCGCCGGCTCCAGGAGGACCCAGCAGGAACACTCGGCGGGATCCGCCGGGCCCCCGTGGCAGCGCCCCCCCACCGCACACCTCGCCAGGCGCGTGGGCCAGTTGCTCGCCGCCGTGGAGGCCTCTGGCCTGCGCCACCCCGACCCCCACCCGGGGAACATTCTTGTCGACGACCGTGGGCACCTCTGGCTCGTCGACCTCGCCCGGTCCCGCTTTGCGGCGCCCGCCGCCGCGGTCTTCGAGCAGGCCCTCGTCCGCGCCTGCGCAGGCCTCCGAGAGTGCAGTTCACCCGGCTTCAGGGGCCTGGTCTTCCGCGCCTACCTCCGCGCCCGAACGGTGCCGTACCCGGCGCCGGCCCCCCTGGAGATCGAGCGACGCGCGGTACGACAGCGGCGGCGAGACGTCGCGCAACGGGTCCGGGTGTGGCGCCGAACAAGCTCCTCGACGATCGTCGAGGAGGGGAAGCCCCCCACCGTCCGGGCGCGCCATGCCGGCGAGCAGCCGGCGGCGGGGTGGCGGACCGTGCGCCTCGATGGGACGCGCCGCGAAGCTGACGCCATCTGGGCTCACCTCGTGCGCGCCTCCCTCCACCGACTCCCCGCTGCGCGGCCGCGCCGCGTTGCGTTGGGGCCACCGTACTTCGTGGAGTTTGACCTGCCAGCCCATCACCCCGAGCCTCCCGAGCCGGCCGCTGTCCGAGCCCTCACCGCTCGGCTCCGAGATCGCGGGCTCTCGCTCGAGGGGCAGGCCATGGCCGGTCCCGATGGCTCAGCGCTCATCCCCCCCCTCGGTCGGCTCCGGCCGCTGGAGACGCGCTGATGGCCCCGGAGGGCCCCTCGACCACCGAACCGCTTCGCCGCCGCTTCCGCGCGGCGGGCCTGCGGGCGCTGGTGCGTTGCGCAGGCGCGGTTCCGCCGGCGCTGCTGGAGAGCGGCCTCCGGCGAATCGGCCCGCTCGCGCTCGGCGGCCAGCCAGGCGCCGTCGTGAGCGCGAACCTGAATGAGGGCGCCGAGTGGCTGAATCAGCACCAGCCCAGCCTCGGGAGTGAGCTCGCAGGGGACCCCGCGGCGCTGACGAGACGCTGCGGCCGATTCGCTGCGGAGCAGTTCGCCCACTGGGTCCGCCTGGCCCGAGGCGCAGGACCCGGAGACCGCCGCGGGGACTGGGTCGACCGCCTCGTGGAGTTGGACCCGTCCATCGAGATCCTCGACCGAGTCCTGGCGCGCGGCCGCGGCGCGATCATTGTCACGGCCCACATCGGCGACTGGGAACTGCTCTGCGCTCGGCTCCGCCGCCGCGGACACGAGGGGGCGGTAGTCGGCCGGGTGAGGCAGCGGGACTCGAGCCACCGGTGGCTCGTGGACATGCGCCGCGCATACGGGGCCGAGACCATTCCCCAGGAGGCCACCGCGCGAGCGGCTCTCCGGGTCCTCAAGGGCGGCGGAGTGCTGGGGCTGCTCACGGACCTGCATGTGAAGAGACTCGACCACCGCGAGGTCCCCTTCCTCGGAGCTGCCGCGCCCACGATGACCGCGCCCGCGGCCTTCGCCCGTGCATGGAGAGCGCCGCTGGTACCCGTGCGGTGCGTGCGGACGGGCCCCCGGTACACCATGTCCGTCGAGGAGCCGCTCGTGCTTCGGCCCGACCTTGGCAGAGACGCCGCCGAGCTCGACCTCCTCACCAGGCAGAACGAGGTCTTCAGCCGCTGGATCGCGGCGAGCCCGGAGCAGTGGGCGTGGTACCTGCCGCGCTTCGCGACCGACCGCTGATTAGCAGTTGCGTTCGGACTCGGGCGGGCGCGTGTCGCGCTCAGGCGCCGCGCCCAGGGTGACGCGCCCCAAGTGCTTGATGTTCCCGCAGGCGTCCGCCGCGCCGGGAATCAACAGACGAAAGGGACCGCCCCGGTCCTGCCCGAGGGGCCCTTGCTCGTCCGCGTGGACCACGACCGCGCCCTCGAGGTCGTCGACCTCGAGGCTCGCGGCGAACGAGCCGTCAGCGGACTCGAGGCAAGCCCAGCGGGCGGCCTCTCTTGGGCACGACTGTTCGATCAGCCAGCGGAGGAGGACGCCTCGCCCCCGACGGCCCGGAAGGACCTTGGAGATGTCATCGACGCGCGCACCTGTGGGCGCGCCGTCAAGGTCTGCGTGGGTCCAACGCTGGCGCCCGCCGGGTCTCACATCACCGAGGATCTGAAGGTCGTCCATGCCCACATGATAGGGCGTTCGTCGGACTCACGCCGGGCCGCGCAGCCGCCTTGCAGCATCAGCGAGCTGGAGCGTCAGCCCAGGGACGTGCTCCCAAAGTACGGGGACTGTCGACCCCGCGCCGAGGGGCTCGATGCCGATACGGAGACCGAAGTCAGTCATCTCGAGGACCGCGTAGGGCACCGTTAGCCTCTCGCCAGCAGCCCAATCCTCGACCAGGCTCCGGCGCGTCTCTCGGTCACCGTATTGGAGGGTCACCTTCAGGATCTCGGCGAGCCGCAGCGCGATCATGGGCGTCAACGCAACCTGGACCGGCGCCTCATTGAGCACCTCGCAGGCCGCGGCCCCGGTGGTCAAGAACACCAGACCTCCGCTCTCACTGATCAGGGCGTCATTGACGACCTGCGGAGAGGGAACCTCGGGGAAGGCTCCAGGGACGTGACGCGGCTCATCCATGTGCAGAAGAAATCGACCGGCAGGGCGCCCGGACTGAGGGCCAGACCCACAGACCCGGGCTGCGCCCCGGATCGAGACGGGTCGAGGCTGATCGCCGTCCACCGGACTCAGGGTGGGTCTCTTAACCCGCGATTAATCCTCTGGCGGGGTTGACCCACCCATGTGGTTAGGGCCAAGTTTAGGCTCGTTCCTTTCACTAACCCAACCAAGGCAGCGGTGCTCCTCCATCACGGAGGAGTGAAACGGGAAGTACGGCGGACCCCTCCACGGGTCCATGACCGACGCGGCCCCCGCCACTGTAGACACGCCTCGGCCGTCGCGATGAGCCACTGATCCAGAGCGCCCTGCGCTCATGAGAGGATCGGGAAGGTGCGACGTCCACGGATGCCCTGAGCCCCCTAGGGGACTCAGGAAACCCTGACGTGCCAGCCAGGAGACCGGCCACTGCCTTCACTTGATCGTGCTTCGGAGGGAAGCGTGACTATCAGTAGCCAATCACCCATCTGGGTCCGCTCATTGAGCGGCTCCTCCGCGGGGCCACCGTGCCCCCTACGCGCTCCGGCGCCAGCCTCTCCAGCGGGCACTTCCCGCTTGTCTCTCCCGATCGCGGGCGCGCTCCCACCAGCGCCAGCCCTCGATCGTGAAGACTCCTGGAGCAGGCTGAAGGTTCAGTGAACCGACTCCAGGTGACCTGGACCGTTCTGGTCCTCGCGCTCGGCGCTGCGGTGACGCTCTCGTTCGTCGTCGGTGAGGGAGACCTCTCCGATGATGCGCTGAGGGGGACGTTGCTCCGACTGCGTGCGTGGCGCCTCGCCAACACGATGCTCGCCGGATCCGCCCTCGCTGGCGCCGGGGTGCTGGTCCAGGGGCTGTTCCGGAACCCGCTCGCGAGCCCCTCGATCCTGGGCACCAGCGCGGGTGCGACCCTGGGCGGCGTGCTCGTGCTCGTCCTCTGGAATTCACTCCTGGCGACGCGCCTCGCCTGGATTCCGCCGGAGCTCATCCTCCCCGCGGGATGCCTCATCGGCGCCTGGCTGTCGCTCTCCATCCTGCTCGCGGTCACCGGCCGGGGCGCCAGCATCGTCACGGTGCTGTTGACCGGGTTCATTCTCTCCAGCCTCTTCCTCAGCCTGGGCAGCCTGCTGATGAGCCTCGCGCAGAACACCTGGGAGCTGGGCCGAGCCGTGGTCGCCTTCACCCTCGGCGGGGTCGACGCGAAGGGCCCGAGGCACGCCGCCCTCGCCTTTCCGCTCGTCGCGGTCACGTCCTGCGTCGCCATGGGCTGGAGCCGACACCTCGACCTGCTGCTCTCCGGGGAGGAGGAGGCCCAGTCCCTCGGCGTCGACGTCACTGCCGCGCGACGCTGGGTCATCGTCTGGGCGTCAACCCTCACCGCGGCGGCGGTCGCCATCGGCGGCAACGTGGCCTTTGTCGGCCTGGTGGTTCCGCACGCCCTGCGTCCCTTCACCGGCCCCGAGCACCGCGTCCTCACCCCCGCGGCACTCGTGGGGGGCGCCGCGTTCCTCACGGCCGCGGATGTGCTGACCAGGCTCCTCCCCACCGCCGGGACCGTGCCCCTCGGCGTGGTCACAGGCCTCGTCGGCGCGCCCCTGTTCCTCATCCTGCTCGCCCGCGCTAGCCGCGAGGGGAGGATGGCGTGAACGCAGGGCTCCAAGTTCTCGGCCTCCGGGCGAGCTACCGCCGCGGTCCCGAGGTCGTCCGCGGAGTGGACCTCACCGCAGCCCGCGGGACCATCACCGCTCTGCTCGGACCCAACGGCTCCGGTAAGAGCACCCTCCTCAAGGCCATCGTCGGGCTCGTGGAGTCGCAGGGGCGAGTCTCGCTCGATGGCGAAGACCTGCACGGGCTCTCGCCCCGGGAGCGTGCGCAGCGCCTCGCCTACGTCCCCCAGCGCTCACTGCTGTCGGCGCCGCTCCTCGTCCACGCGGTCGTCTCTCAGGGCCGCTTCCCCCACCGACGTGGCCTGGCCGATCTCGGCGCAGAGGACCGACGGATCGTCGATCGCGCCCTCCAAGACGCCGACATCGCCCACCTCGCCTGCCGCCCCTTCACGGAGCTTTCAGGCGGAGAACAGCAGCGCGTCCTCCTCGCCAGAGCCTTGGCCACGGGCGCGGACGTGCTCCTGATGGACGAGCCCACGAGCGCCCAAGACGTGCGGCATGCGCTCGAGCTCCACGAGATCCTGGGGCGCCTTCGAGAGCGTGGCGCGGCCATCCTGGTCTGCCTCCATGACCTCTCAGAGGTCCTCGCGATCGCGGATCAAGCGGTCCTCCTCGAGTGCGGTTCAGTCCACGCGAGCGGCCCGGCGGCGGAGATCGTTCAGGACCGACACATCACGCCGGTGTATGGCGTTGAGCTCATCCAAGGCGGCGGCCTTGGGTTCAGGCTCACGGCCGGAGGAGAGGAGTAGATGAATACGAACGTCATCAATGCCGCGCTCCTCGTGGGTGCCCTGGGCCTCTCCATGTGGGCCGCCACCCTGCCAGGCAGCGGTCAGTTGGCCGCCCGCACCGGGAGCGGCGCAGCGGACGCGCCCTCCCTCGACGCGACCGAGGTCGTCGACGCCAGAGGCGTTGCCGTCCCGATCCGGCCGTACCAGCGCATCGTCTCGCTCAGCACGATCTCGGACCACGTCTTGCTCAGGCTCGTGGAGCCTGAACGCCTCATCTCGATCACCGAGTACACAGCACGGCACCCCGTCGCATGGCAATTCGGAGGGCGACCCAAAGTGGCCAGCTCCGGCGCGCTGGAGACCGTCTTGTCCCTCCAGCCCGACCTCGTCGTGGTCACCCTGTACGCAGACGAGGCCTACCTCGCCCGCCTGCGCGAGAACGGGGTCGAGGTCTTCGATCTGGGTGACATGCGGGGCGTCGAGACGACCCGTGCGAGCATCCGCGCGCTCGGAGCACTGCTCGACGCCCGGGACCGCGCCGCCGCCCTCGAGCGCAGCTACGACCGAGAGCTAGCCGCCCTCGACGCGCGGATCCCTGACGACGAGTTGCTCCCGGGGATCTACCTCTCCGTTTACGGCGACACCTTCTTCGGCGCCTCCGCCAATACGAGCTACGCCGACACCCTCCGCCTCGGCGGCATCCGCGACATCGCGGCCGAGCAAGGCTTCGTCGACTGGCCCCAGTACACCGCGGAGCAACTCCTCGAGCTCGACCCACCGCTGATCGTCACCTTGGAGGGCATGGCGCAGGTCATCCGCAATCACGCGCTGCTGTCGAGCCTGTCCGCCTGCGGCCCCAACGGGCGGATCATCGAGATCAACAGCGCCTACAACAGCGACGCCGGGCTGGGGATCGTCGAGGCAGCCCACCAACTCCTCACGAGGGCGCACCCGAGACGGTCCTCATCCCCGCCTCCCAGCACCCCTCAATCACCCTTGCCGCCGTCCCAGGAAGACTGAACGGCAAGTCCATCGAGCAACTTTTTGGCCCGCACAACTCGCAAGAGGGCCAAGCAACTTTCTGAACTATGAATTCCAATCACCATCTTCTCGGTGGCGCTGTCCTCAGCGTCCTTCTCGCCTCCTCTGCTTCTGCCCAGGTCACGCCGAGCGAAGGGTTCTCTCTCGCCGGGTCCCTCGACCTGACGCCGCTCTGCGGCACCTTCCCGGCCGTCCATGCCTTCCCGGATGGATCGACGTTGATCTTCGACGGCTCGAACATCTCTCGCCGCTCAGCTGACGGCACCATCCTCCGTGACTACGGGACCCGGCCGAGCTCCGTCTTCGCGAGCTTCGTCCGAGTCGACGAGGCGAACGGCCTCGCGTACATCGGTGAGTCGAGCTTTGGGACCATCACTGAGCTCGACCTCGACACCGGAGCCTCCCGTGTCCTGACGACCCTCGGGTTCAACTACGACCTGACCTTCGACGTCGTTCCGGGCCTGGCCTACGTCACGGCCTCGCCCAACGGGTTCGGCCTCAACGCCCTCTACCGCCTCGACCTCTTCAGCGGCGTGACGACCCTCGTCGCCCAGCTCGACGGGTACTCCGGCCCCGTCCTCGTGGACTCGGTCGGGAACGTCACCGTCTCGGTGGACCTCGGCCAATTCCCCGTCCCCGCCGACTCCGTCAAGCTGATCCAGTTCGACGGCGTTGAGGTCACGACCGGCGCCATCCTCACGGACGAAGCGGACGGTGACGAGTTCTCGGTCGGATATGACGGCATCTCCTCCGCGGCCTTCGACGCGAACACTGGCCGCTACACGGTCACCGAGGTGAACACCGGCCCTGGCGGCTTCGGCAGCATCGCGTGGGCCCTCAGCGACGCTGGCGTTCGCCAAGAACAGATCGCCACCGTCCCCGGGTTTGCCGGGGGTGCGCAGATCGTGGACTCCGGAGCGGGAACGGCCCTGGCGGCCTATCAGCCCCCCTACACGTCGCTCCGCCTCTCCTACTCCGAGTGCTTCTCCACCGGCGCCTCGGGCCTCTATAACATCACCCCGCGCCAGGCCGAAGCGGTCTTCACTGGTCCGGCATCTGGCGTCACGGGACTGGCGCTGATCGATGTCCAGGGGGGCGTGCCTGACGGCTACGCATCGCTCTGGGTCGCCCGCTCCTCGGCGTGGCAGTCGGTGCCGGCGATCGAGTCGGTTGGCGGCCTCTATCCTGTTGCCCTCCAGGCCTCGGCCGGCTCCTTCGGACGCCGCTTCGCGCCGATCCTGCTCAACAGCAGCGGCGCTGGCGGGCTTGTGTTCACGCAGAGTCCCGCCCTCGAGGGGGCGTTCCTCTTCCAGTGGCTGATCCACGACCCCTCGCTGCAGATCATCTCGACCTCCACGCCGACGATCAACCAGTAGTGGGTACGCGCTGAGCGCGCCACCCCCTCAGAGCGGCCCAGGCCGGCCAGAACGGCCCGCCTGGGCCGCCCTCCGTTGATCATGAACCTCGCGTGTCAACTATAGTCGCATCGGGCGGCGGCCTTCGAGCTGCCCGAGCCTCAGTCTGTAGCAAGCCCCCCGCACCAGAGACAAAGTATGGCAACTCTCAGCCCCTCGTTCGTTGCCGTGCTCGCGCTCACCCTGACGCGCCCCCTCGTCGCCCAAGTCACCGAGGAGCACTACGCCGAACATCGCTTCTCGATCGAGGATGGTTTGCCCTCAAACTCGATCCAGGCGCTCCTGTTCGACGCGGGCGGTCGGCTCTGGATCGGTTCACGCGCGGGCCTGACCGTGTTCGACGGGTCCGAATTCATCAACCTCCCCTTGAGCACAGGCGGCCCCCCTCTGGCCCACCGGGTCACCGCCCTCTGCCTCGACCTCGAAGGGGACCTGTTGGCCGGGTCCGACAATGGACGGGTCCTCCGATATGCAGGAGGATCCTTCACCTCACTGCTCGATGAGCCCCGAGGTCCGATCCTCAGCCTCCACCAGAGGCGCGATGGTTCCATCGTCGCGGCTGGTCACGTGCTCCAGGTCTTGCGCGACGGCGAGGCGGATGTCCTTGCAGAGGCGACGAGAGCGGTGTCCGCGGACCTCGTGGAGTATCGGGGGGCCCTCTATGCGGCTGGCCCCTGGGGGCTCTGGAGAATCACGGATGAGGGACACGAGCAGCTGGACACCAGGTCATTCAGCACGCT
>JAQWJQ010000060.1 GCA_029248265.1 Planctomycetota bacterium | reverse complement strand
CCAAATGGTCACCACCAACGAGGTGGAAGACGAGCGCTATGACGGGCTGCGGGAGATGGGGCGCAAGGTCATCGAGACCCTCGGCATCCAGACCTCCGCCACCCACATGGAGTGGTTCTTCGGCCCCAAGGGCCTCAAGTTCAGCGAGATCGGCTGCCGTCCGCCCGGGGTGCGCATGTGGGACGTCTACCAGGCAGCCAATGACTTCGACATCTACCGGGAGTGGGCTCACCTGATCGTCCGCGGTGCCGCTTCACAGGCGCCGTCGAGGCGCTGCGCGGGTGGCATGATCGCCCTGCGCCCGAGTGCGGACGGGCGCATCGAGCGCTACGAAGGCGTCGAGGACCTCAAGGCGCGCTACGGCGACCACATCATCGACTCCCACTTCCCTGCGCCGGGGACCGCGACCCAGGGCGTGGAGGCCGGCTACATGGCCAACGCCTGGGTCCGGCTGCGCCACCCGAGCTTCGACGAGCTCCGCGCGATCCAGGACTGGATCGGCGACAACGTCCGCGTCCACGCGGGCTGACCCGGCTCCCGGACGCTCCGCGTGGCCGGCCGACGTTCCATCGATCGAGCCGCAGCCGGTTGCGCCCCCCTGGGGTATCGTTGAGCCTGCCCATGAGCCTCGACCCGAACCTCCCCTCGATCGAGCACCTGCGCGAGCGGGGCCGAAAGCGCGTCCCCCCGTTCGCCTTCGAGTACCTCGACAATGGGTGCCACTCGAACCTCAACATGCGCCGCAACACGGACGAGCTCCGTGAGGTCCGGCTCGAGCCACGGTACGTGCTCGACTATGGCGGCGCGGAGCTGGAGACCGAGCTCTTCGGCGAGACCTACGCGGCCCCCTTCGGGGTCGCCCCCATCGGGCTCCAGGGGCTGGTGTGGCCCGGCGCCTGCGAGTTCCTCGCCGAGGCCGCCCACGCCGCAAGGGTCCCCTTCATCCTCAGCACGGTGGGCACCGCGAGCATCGAGCGCGTGTCGGAGATCACCGAGGGCAAGGCCTGGTTCCAGCTCTACCACCCGACCGAGGACGAGCTGCGGGACAAGATCCTCGACCGCGCCGAGGCCGCGGGGGTCCCGGTCCTCGTACTCCTCGCGGACACCCCCACCTTCGGCTATCGCCCGAAGGAGATCCGCAACGGCCTCGCGATCCCCCCGCGCATGTCCCTGCGCAACATCGCCCAGATGGTGATGCGCCCGACCTGGTCCTTCTCCCAGCTGGCCCGGGGCAAGCCCGAGTTCGCCACGCTCGCGCCCTACATCCCCAAGGGCCTGGACATGTCCCACCTGGGGCAGTTCATGAACGCCACCTTCAGCGGACGGCTCTCGTCCGACCGCATCGCGGCCATCCGTGAGCGCTGGAAGGGCAAGCTCGTGGTGAAGGGGATCGTCCACCCCCAGGACGCCGCGCAGGTGCTCGAGCTCGGGGCAGATGGGATCATCGTCTCCAACCACGGGGGCCGCCAGCTGGAGGTGGGCACCTCCACCATTCAGGCGCTCCCCGCCCTCGCAGCCGAGTTCGGTGACCGCATGGAGGTGCTCTTCGACAGCGGGGTCCGGGGTGGGCCCGACGTGGCCTGCGCCCTCGCGAGCGGCGCGCGCTTCGCCTTCATGGGGCGCTCCTTCATGTACGCCATCTGCGCCATGGGCGCCCGCGGTGGGCCGCACGTGATGACCATGCTCATGCGCCAGCTGACCCAGGTGATGGAGCAGCTCGGCTGCGAGCGCGTCGAGGACCTCCCGAGGCACCTCGCACCGCGTCGCTGAGCGGCCCGCGGTCGCCTCGCCGTCGAGGGCTCGACGGCAGCTCCCAGGGCGCGGGGCGACGGCAGGACAGGAGAAGGGCCGGACCCTCGCGGGGCCCGGCCCTTCTCCTCATCCGCTCGACACGGCGAGCGGGGACACAGCGAGCGGGAGCTCCGACTGGCCGAGCTCCCGCTCGGGCGGGGGCTCACTCGAGGTCGAATCGGTCGAGGTTCATGACCTTGTCCCAGGCGGCGACAAAGTCGACGAGGAACTTCTCCGCGCCGTCCCCGGTGCCGTACACCTCGGCGACTGCGCGAAGCTCCGAGTTGGACCCGAAGATGAGGTCCACTGAGGTGGCGGACCACTTGGGCGCCCCCGTCGTGCGGACCGAACCCACGAAGGAGTCCGAGCCGTCCGCCGCAGCCTCCCACGCCGTGTCCATGTCGAGCAGGTTCACGAAGAAGGCGTTGTCGAGGTGCCCGGGGGTCTCCGTCAGCACGCCCGCCCTTGACCCCGCGGAGGTGACGCCGACCGCGCGGAGACCGCCCACGAGGACCGTCATCTCGGGCACAGTCAGGGTGAGCTGGTTGGCGCGGTCGATCAGGGCCTCGGACGGCTTCAGGTACGCCCGGTCGGAGAAGTAGTTCCGGAAGCCGTCGGCCTTCGGCTCCAGCACGTCGAAGCTCGCGTTGTCCGTCATCTCATCCGAGGCGTCCATGCGCCCAGGGGTGAAGGGCACCTCGATGGGCGTCCCCGCGGCGGCTGCAGCGGCTTCGATGCCAGCGCACCCGCCGAGCACGATCAGGTCGGCGAGAGAGACCCTCTTGTCGCCGCCGACCGCGTTCACCTTGGCCTGAAGCTGCTCGTACACCGACAGGACCTCCGCGAGCGTCTCGGGCTCGTTGACCTCCCAACCGTTCTGGGGGGCGAAGCGAATCCGGGCGCCGTTCGCGCCGCCACGCTTGTCGCTGTCCCTGTAGGTGGACGCCGACGCCCAGGCCACCGCCACCAGGTCACGCGGGGCCACCCCGGTGCTCAGGATCGCGGCCTTGAGCCGCTGCTGCTCACCGCCATCGATGAGCGGGTGATCCACGGCCGGGATCGGGTCCTGCCACAGCTGGGCCGGCGGGACCTCAGCCCCGAGCAGGCGGCTGGCCGGCCCCATGTCGCGGTGCGTCAGCTTGAACCAGGCCGCCGCGAAGGCCTTGTCGAACTCGCCCGGGCTCTCGAGCCAGCGCTTGGTGATCTCCGCGTAGATCGGGTCCTCGCGGAGCGAAAGATCCGTGGTCAGCATCATGACCTTGTTGCGCTTGCCCTCCACGTGCGCGTCCGGGACCACGTCACCGGCGCCGACCGGCGTCCACTGCTGCGCGCCAGCGGGGCTCTTCGTGAGCTCCCACTCGTAGTTCCAGAGGTTCTCGAGGTACTCGGAGGACCAGTCCGTGGGCGTGGAGGTCCAGGCGCCCTCCAGCCCGCTGGTGATGGTGTCCGCGCCGTTGCCGGTGCCATAGCCGTTGTTCCAGCCGAACCCCTGCTCGGCGATGGGCGCCGCCTCGGGGTCAGGGCCGACGTTGTCTCCGGCCGGCGCGGCCCCGTGGGCCTTACCGAGGGTGTGGCCGCCTGCGATCAACGCGGCGGTCTCCTCGTCATTCATGGCCATGCGGCCGAAGGTGACGCGGATGTCGTGGGCCGCCGCGAGCGGGTCGGGGTTGCCGTCTGGGCCCTCGGGGTTCACGTAGATCAAGCCCATGTGTGCCGCGGCGAGGTCGCCCTCGAGCTCGCGGCCCTCCTCCCAGCGGTCGACACCGAGCCACTCGTCCTCGGGTCCCCAGTTGATGTCCTGCTGGGACTCCCAGAGGTCCTCGCGGCCGCCGGCGAAGCCGAGGGTCTCGAAGCCCGAGTGCTCGAGCGCGACGTTGCCCGCGAAGATCATCAGGTCCGCCCAAGAGACGGAGCGGCCGTACTTCTGCTTGATGGGCCACAGCAGGCGGCGCGACTTGTCGAGGTTGGCGTTGTCGGGCCAGCTGTTGAGCGGGGCGAAGCGCAGCATGCCGTCGGCGGAGCCGCCGCGCCCGTCGGTGCTCCGATAGGTCCCGGCGCTGTGCCACGCCATGCGGATGAAGAGCCCGCCGTAGTTGTCCCAGTCCGCTGGCCACCAGGCCTGCGAGGTGGTCATGACCTTCTTCAGGTCCGCGCGGAGCTCGTCGAGGTCGACCTTGGCGAACTCGGTCGCGTAGTCGAAGTCCCCGCCCATGGGATCGCTCTTGGCCGAGTTCTGGCGCAGGATCGAGAGGTCGAGGCGGTTCGGCCACCAGTCTGCGTTGCGCTGGTAACGCGCGCCGTCATCCTCCAGAGCCGAGGCGCCCGCCAGGGTCGCCTTGGCGTCCGCCCCCATGACCGGGCACTCAGCGATGCTGCCCGCGGGGGCCGCAAGGGGAGCGCCGGAGGTCGACGCGTCGGCCCCAGAGCTCGCAGTGGACGAACAGGACACGGTGCCGAGGAAGAGCGCGCTCACGAAGAGCGGAAGGGCGTGGCGACGACAAGTCATGGAGTCATTCCGGTCAAGAGGGGGGGACGCACTCCTCCGCAGGGCGGGGGCGGCGACATGAATGGGGCCCGTTGGGCTCCAGGATCATCGGCCGAGCCGGCGAATCCTGGTAACCAGAAGTGCCGATGGCACCGATCGGCAGCGGTAATCGCCAGCCACGCCACGGCCACTGCGCCCCACCCCGCGGCGGCAGGCGTGGGGACCGTCGGGGCCCCTCTTCCCCTGGGCGCCGCTCAGCGCACGCTGCTGCGCCTGTTCCTCACGTAGTCCACGAAGAGCGTGGCCCCGAGGCGGTCGCCGCCCGCGAAGTAGGCCCGGCCCCGGTTGGCCTCGGTGAACTCCTCGATGAATTGGACCAGGACCGGGTCGTCCGTGAGCATGAAGGTGGTGATCGGGATCCCGTGGCGGCGGCAGATGGTGGCCTCGTCCATCGTCTTTGCCACCACCCGCCGGTCGAGCCCAAAAGGGTTTTTGTAGATCTCCCCGTCCGGCTCCGTGAGGGCGCTCGGCTTGCCGTCCGTGATCATGAAGATCTGCTTGTTCGCCCGTCGCTCCCTCCGGAGCAAGTCCCGGCCCAGCTGGAGCGCGGCCCGCGTGTTGGTGTGGAACGGCCCGACCGAGATCGTGGAGATGTCGTCCAGGGAGACCTCCTCCGCCTCATCGCCGAACGTGACCACTCTGAGCGAGTCCTTCGGGTAGCGAGTCCGGATGAGTTCCGTCAACGCGAGCGCCACACGCTTGGCCGGCGTGATTCGGTCCTCGCCGTAGAGGATCATCGAGTGGCTCAGGTCGAGCAGCAGGACCGTCGCGCAGCTGGAGAGGTGCTCCGTCTCGTGCACCTCGAGGTCTTCCTCCCCGAGGGTGAGCCCGTCGAGGTCCTCCCCACGGCGGAGCGCGTTCCGCACGGAGGCGCTGGCGTCGATGAGCGAGGCCGGGTCCCCGAAGGCCCACGCGCGGGTCTCCGGTAGCCGCTCCTGACCGGTCCCCTGCGCCTGGGTCCGGTGGTCGCCGGCGGCATCCTTGGAGAGCCCGCTGAAGATCCGTTCGAGCGACTCCTGGCGCAGGGCGCGGTCCCCCCCCGGCGCCATCCGCAGACCCTCGGCCGAGGCCTCCACCCAGCGCTGCTCCTGGAGGTGACGGCGGAAGTCGTCCATGGTGAAGCCGGCGGGCAGCAGCGGGTAACGCGCCGCGATCGTCTCCATCCACTCGAGCGCCTGCTCCGGATCCCCGTCGGCCTGCAGGAGCAGGTCGTTGTAGAGGGCCTCAAGGCGCTTGAGGAGGTCGCGCAGCGACCCCTCCGAGGGGTCAAACTCCCGGTAACTGAACTTCATGGCGAGGGCCGCTGAGGTCAGGCGTCGAGGCTCCGTGCCATCTGAGCGAGCATGTCACCGTACACCCGCCGGTTCGCCCCCTCATCATCCCGAGAGAGCAATGAGCCCTGGTGGAGGCCCTCGAGCACCAGCTCCATCAGCGACGCCAGCTCGCCGTCACTCGCGGGGCGGACGGTGCGCTCGACGAGCTCGCGCAACCCGGCCACTTCGCTCAGCCGCGCGAGGTGCTCGACATCCCCCGCGGTGTCGTCAAGGCCGAGGGTCCCGCCAGAGCGGAACCACGCCAGCGTCGCATCGTGGACCGGCGCGCTGGTGCCCGCGTCCCCTTCGTCCTCGGCGTAACCATCGGGAAAGACCCTCGAGAACGCCTCCCCCAGCGCCTTGCCCACCAACGCCGCCGCCACCGCGCCGATCCCTTCACGCTCGCCGTCGTAGACCAGCTCGACCTTGCCAGTCACTGCCGAGATCGCGGTGAACAGGTCCGCCGGACGAGCCGTCGCCGAGGCCTCTCCGGCCAACAATGCGCGTCGCTCGGCGTTTGAGATCACGTTCTCAAGCATCGCGATCGAGAGCCTCGCGCTCACCCCGCTCGCCTGGTCCACGAACTCCGACGCGCGCGCCTCGAAGGCCACCAGCTCGATGGCCTCCCGGAGCGCCGAGGGGACGTGCACGTCCACGGCTCCCTCACCCCGCTCTCGCCATGACTCTTGGTCCGTGATGGCCATCGCCTGCTCCAGCTCACGCGGGTAGTGCGTGAGGATCTGTGAGGCGATCCGGTCGCGGAGCGGCGTGATGATGCTGCCCCGGTTGGTGTAGTCCTCGGGGTTGGCCGTGAACACCATCCCCACGTCGAGGGGCATCCGGATCGGGAAGCCGCGCACCTGGATGTCGCCTTCCTCGAGGATGTTCAGGAGCCCCACCTGGATCCTCGCCTGAAGGTCCGGGAGCTCGTTCACGCAGAAGATCCCACGGTTCGCCCGCGGCAAGATCCCGAAGTGAATGACCTCGGGGTCGGCGAAGGTGAGCTTGCGAGTCGCGGCCTTGATCGGGTCCACGTCGCCGATGAGGTCCGCGACGGTCACGTCCGGCGTCGCCAGCTTCTCCTGGTAGCGCTCCGAGCGGTGCATCCAGCGGATCGGCAGGTCATCGCCGAGCTCCCCGGCCCGCCGCATCGACGGGATCGTGACCGGGTTCATGGGGTCCTCATTCAGCTCCGACCCCTCGATGGCGGGGGTCCACTCGTCGAGGAGGTCCACCAGAGCCCGGGCGATCCGCGTCTTGGCCTGACCTCTGAGGCCGAGGAGAATGAAGCTGTGCCCGGAGAGCACCGCGTTCTGGATCTGGGGGATGACCGAGTCCTCGTACCCGACGATGCCGGGGAAGACCGCTTCTCCGGTCTTGAGTCGCTGGATCAGGTTGGCGCGGAGCTCGTCGCGGACCGTGCGGGAGGTCCAACCGCTGGCCTTGAGCTCTCCGAGTGTCTTGGGGCGTTCCATGGCATGAAGATAGGCCGCCGCTGCCCGAAAGAGCACCTGGGACCTGGCGGGAGAATGAGTGATAATCTGAGGCCATGGTCCCGCTCCACGACCTCCACCACCGCCCCCTCCGCAACCTGCGGCTCTCGGTCACAGATCGCTGCAACCTGCGGTGCGGGTACTGCATGCCCGAGGAGAGCTACACGTGGCTTCAACGAGCCGACCTGTTGAGCTTTGAGGAGTCCACCGCGCTGGTTGGCGAGCTGGTCCCCCACGGTCTCGAGCGGGTCCGCCTGACCGGCGGAGAGCCTCTCCTGCGCAGAGACATCGACCAGCTGGTACGGAGCCTCTGCTCCCTGCCTGGGCTCCGGGAGGTCGCCATGACCACCAACGCCCTGCGCCTCCCAGAGCTAGCCGCGGACCTGCGCCGCGCAGGCCTCGCGCGGCTGACGGTCAGCCTCGATACCCTGCGGCCCGACCGCTTCCTCGAGCTGACACGGCGGGCAGAGCTGCCCGCCGCACTGCGCGGGCTGGAAGCCGCCGCGGCCGCCGGCTTCACGGGGACGAAGCTCAACGTCGTCGTCATGCGCGAGACCAACGATGACGAGCTCCTCGACATGCTCGACTTCGCGCGCGAGCGTGACCTCGAGGTCCGCTTCATCGAGTACATGGACGTCGGCGGAGCGACCCGCTGGAACATGGAGAGGGTCGTACCCGCGACCGAGATTCTGGAACGCATTGGGGCCGCGCGCGGCGGTGTGGCCCCAGAGGACCCGGAACGCACCGCCGCTCCGGCGGACCGCTTTCGGACCGGCGACGGCCAACGTTTCGGCGTCATCGCCTCCACTACCCGGCCCTTCTGCGGAAGCTGCGACCGCGCGCGGCTGACCGCCGACGGCCAGTTCATCAGCTGCCTCTACGCGCGCGCGGGGACACCGCTCGCGCCGCTCCTCCGAGGCCACGGCGCCCGCGCCGCGGCCAATCGAGTCGTCGAACTGTGGTCCGGCCGGACCGACCGGGGCGCTGAGGACCGAGCTGGGCTCTCCGCTCGTGAGGCCCTCGCAGGGCCAGGAGAGCTCCGAGAGACTCCCCACCTGGAGATGCACACCCGCGGCGGGTAGTAGACGCAGCGTGCGAAGCGACGCGAACCGCCGCGGCGGGTACGTGGCCGAGCGCCGCCCTGATGCTCCCGGAGGCCCGCGGGGAGACCACGCCAGATGGGGCGCGGTGGCGCCGAGACCGGGCTGCTCTGCCCTCGCCACGCCCGAGTCCGGCCAAGACAGAGCGCTCCGACCTGGAGGCTCCCCACGGACTAGTCGATCCGACCCCCTGCTCTGTACGTTCCGGTCCGCAGCGTCGGCCGCCCAAGGTCATCGAAGAACTCCCAGAGTCCATCCCGCAGGCCGCTGACATAGAGGCCGCGCTCCTTGACCGAACCGTCGGAGTAGCGCCGGACCCAGCGGCCCTCTGGAGCGGAAGCCGAGTATTGCCCTTCCTCAAGGAGGGCCCCCGCCTCGTTGAATCGTCTCCAGACACCCTCCCGGCGTCCATCATCGAACTCCGCGACCTGGACCAGCTGGCCATTGGATGCGAACTGTCGCCAGAGCCCAACACGGTTCCCCGCCGAGAACGAGCCGACCTCACGCAGGATCCCCTGCTGATCGAAGAACCGCCACTCACCCTGCCGGCCCCCCCGATGGTAGGAGCCTTCCCCCCGTCGGCCATCGAGGTCGGTGGCCTGACTCGGGGGTTCACTCAGGCCGTCGACTGGGGCACCTTGCCCCGCCGCGGCGCCCGGGTGGTCGAGTCCGGCGGTGAGCTCATCCCTTCTCTCCCCAGGTCCCGTGGCCTCAAGCCCCGCGCGAAGCCCTGACCTCGCGGCGACCTCCCCAGAAGCGATCAACCCGCGAGCCGAGCCGTCCTCACCGCCGGCCGCCACGCTCCTCCGACCCAGGGCCTGGGCCAGCGCCTCATTTCCACCGGGGCCGCCCCGGGCCGCGTGCCCAGCGGCCTCCCCTCCGCGCCCGGCGAGCAACGCCAACAGGGCCAGCATGAATACCGTCACCAGCGGCAGGCCCTTGAGAGACGAGCCGCTGCGTGACCGCTGACGAGAGGAGTGCTTGGGGCGAGACATGGGTGAGACGACGGAGGTCAGCGTGACCGTGCTCCAGCGAGGATCTGCTCGCGCCTTCGTGCCTGCTCCTCCGCCACCAGTTCCTTGACCAGCAGGCGGGTGGCGGCGTGGCCGAGATCTCGGCCTCTGATGCACCCACGGGCGTCCACGATGAAGAGGCTTCCCGGAGGCGGGCTCCCCCATCGATTGCAGAGACTCCGGGAGGACCCTTGACCCGTGAACGCCCCGGGATCGCCGACATTCTCTCCCTCCTGCTTCTCCAGCGCCGCAGCGAGCGCGCTGCTGATGGGACCATCAAAGAGCTGGACACCACCGAAGCGAGCCGCATCAACCTGGCGGAGGTATCCCTCCCGGTCTTCGCTCTTCGTGACGCCAATGAGACTAAAGGGGGAGTCCCAGAACTCGCGCACGCAGCGCGCGTCTTCACGATGCGCAACGAGTGAGGCCGGGCTGGAGACGTCCCAGAACCGAATGAGGAGGACCTCGCCCTCCAACTGCGCCGACCGCAGCTCATTCCCAACCGTACCGTTGGCCACAAACCTCGGCATGGGGGCCCCGAGGCGCAGACGATCCAGGCGGAGCCGCGACCGCCGCAGGTAGAGCGGAGCGGCACCGCTCGAGGGGTCCGTCACCGACTCCGCGAGGTCCTCATAGAGCCTCGCCGCGCGCCGGCTGGGCTCGGAAGCAGCGCCCACGAGTCGCCCTCCTGCGATCAAGGCCTCAAGAATGAGGATCTGCGCGCCTTGGAGGCAACCGCGGTCCGACGCCGTCCAGCCGGAGGCGAGGAGCTGCTCACACCCATGAACGAGCGCCAGCCGCTGGCCCGGCGTCGCACCAATCGCCAGGTCTGTGAACCGCTGGGCCACCTCGACGGCCTCGGGCCATTCGGCCTCTTGCGAGGCTCCGACCCATCGAACGAGGTCCTCGATGACCCCTTCGACACGACTCCAGGAGATCTCAGGCCCCTCGCGCTGTCGCGCCTCGCTCAGGTCCGCCAGACGCTTCAGGATGCCCCGTGCACCGGAGGCGTCGGTGGGCTCAACAGCGCCTACCTGGGCTGCAGCGTGGCCATCATCGGCGCCCGGCGCGGCCGGGAGAAGGGAGAGAGAGAGGATGGTGAAGATCCCGATCATGAGTGGCGCAGCGCTCGAACGCTCCGGGACAACGGTGGGAGTCAGGTGGGTCCAAAGGGACAACCCCGACCCGCATGGGAGGTTGCGGTTTCGGTCGAGATTCACCAAGGCAAACCGACTCCAGCCAGCGACGGAGGCCCGGCGCCGCCACATGACGGCCGCTTCCAATGACAGGCGCCCCCCCCTGGAAGACCAGAGGGGGGCGCCTGTCGCGGCCCGGGGGGCATCAGCCAAGGGCTGAGGCCATCCGGGTCAACGGATCACAGCCAGGTGATGGTGATGCCGTCCGAGAAGTTGGAGACGGCGGAGCCGCCCACAGCGTCACGGTGCCAGAGCTGGAAGTTGGCGGCGTTACCGGCCATCGCAGCAGAAGAACCAGTCGGGCCCGGAAGGGCCGCGGTGGACCACTCACCAGCGTTGGTGTCCAGCGAGATCTCGGTGCCAGCACCACTCGACTTGACTTGACCCGGGCCAACGAAGCGGCCGATCGCGCCGGAGAGGCAGAGGTTGCCCTGGCTACCGCCCGGGTTCGCCACCGATCCTTGGCTCCCGGAGTACAGGAAGAAGCCGAACGTGTTGTTCGGGAGGTTCCCGCCGACCATCGTCAGGTTGTCCGCGGAGGCGGAGGCGCTGCCGAGGAGGGTCATCGAGGTGTTGACGCCGTTCGAGTTCGGGTTCGACTGGCAGTAGATCGTGCCGATCGTCGGGGTGCCGCAGGTGCCCGGCGTGGCCGTCATCTGCATGTAGAACGAGGCGTACGGGTTCGAGGGACCGCCGCAACCGTTGTTGTTGCTGTAGCCGCCGAAGAAGTAGCAGTTGGTGCTAGCCCCCGCGGGGTCCTCAAGCCACCAGAAGTCGCGGGTCAGGTAACCCGTACCGAGGCTGTTGCACGCACTCACAGCACCGTAGTAGGTGTTGGAGCCGTCGAGCGGGAGGCCGCCAGCAACGTAGGTGGGGTCGGTCGCGACCGGGTCACCAACGAGAAGCGGGCCCGCTGCACCAGTGCCAGTACCGGCGTAGGTGTAGGCCCAGCCGAAGCTGTCGAACGCGGGATCGTCGTCCCAGCCGGGAGCGAGCGCGCCACCATCAGACTCGAGGCAGAACTCGCCGCCACCGGAAAGGTCGATGTCGACCACCCAGCAGCCGCCGTTGGCGGGGAAGCCCGTCACGGTCGTCGTGCCGTCGGGGCTCGTCGCGAGGGTGCAGGGCGTGTACGAGGCGTAGAAGTCGAACGTCCAACCGCTGGTACCCGCAGCGCTCGTGTCGCAGTAGGAGAACTGGAGCGAGTCAATGCTGTACTCGTCGCGGTTCGGGCCGGAGCCGGTGAACACGTTGCCGTTCGTGGTGCCGGGGAGGCCACCTTCGTCGAAGTTTTGGGAGCCGGGCGCACCGCCGCCAGGAGCTCCACCGAACGTGGAGAAGTAACCGGACTGAGCCGTGTTGCTGTAAACGATGTCGGACGCGCCGAAGTTGGAGACTGCGCCCCCGCCGGAGCGGGTCCAGGTTCCGGTGGCGACGTGGTAGATACCGGCGTGCTTGACCGCGCCGGGGACCTTGTGAGTGCCGTTGACTTGCTGGGGCGTCTGAGCGCCCGCGCTGGCCATGAGGGCAAAAGTGCTAGCTGCGATAAGTGAGGAGCGAAGCATCAGGAAGAATTCTCCGGAAGGAATAACGAGAAGGAAGTGGGACTGTGCAGATGAACGAGTCCCGCCTCGGTGCTGGTTGCCATGCAGATAAAGGCCTGCGAGGCAGTGGTGCCCTTTGAGGGAGGAGCAGTCGTCTGTGGAAGACGGCTCCCCCGTGACAGAGGTTCCGCTTAACCACAATTGACGCTACCCCGATTTCACCAGACATGCGAGAGAGTTCTTCGCCGGAGTCCGGCAGACCTGTTCCATGTGGAGACATGTCCCCCTGATTGGCCGTGACACGCTGTGAGTGCGCCTAATTGGTCCGCCGCGGCAGGGGAACGAAAGAGCTCGTGGCCTTCACGTACTCGACGTAATCCGGGCGCCGGGAGGCGATGCTCTTCTCCGTGAGCACCACGCCGGAGACGCGCAAGAGCATGAAGGTGATCAGCACAAACCCTAGGGCACTCCACCAGGCCCCAGAAGCTAGCGCCGTAAGGGTAACCCCGAACCAGAACACCGCTTCGCCGAAGTAGTTTGGGTGACGGGAGTTTCTCCACAGGCCGGTCTGCATCACGCGGCCCTCGTTCGCAGGGTTGGCCTTGAAGTTCGCCAGCTGCCCGTCGGCCACCGATTCGTAGATGAAGCCCGCGACCGCCGTCATCAGACCCAGCGCGACCAGGGGAGTGATGGCGGTGCTCCCCGACATGCTGGCGAGCAGCGGCAGGGCCACGACCCACGCGAGGATGGCCTGAAGCAGGAAGACCACGAAGAGGCTCTGCCACCACCAGGCCCCGCCTCGTGCCTCCCGCATGGCCTGATAGCGGCGGTCGGGGCCCTCTATCCGATGCCTCGCCCGCAGGTGCATCGCCAGGCGCAGGGCCCAGGCGCCAGCCACGAGGGCAACCGCCAGCCTCGCCCCCCTCAGAGGGGCCCCTGCCGCGACGGCATGGATGGCGCCCACGGCCACGATGGCGATCCCCCAAAACGGGTCGATGATGCTCGCGTCTTCATCACGCAGGTGCGCGGCCCAGACACAGGCCATGAGGAGGCCCACACCGAACAACGCAAGGAGGGCAGGCTCGAGAAAAAACATGTTCGTTGACCGGTTGGCTGGGCTTGGCGTGGGGGCTCGGCTCGGCGGGCGTCGCTCCGCTATCCTTCGTTTCGCACGGAGACGGTACCCTGATGAGCATGGTCCGAGGTCTTCTCTCTGCGCGCGCCGTCCTCTGGCTGAGCGCCTTCATAGCTGCGCCCGCCATGCCGCTCCACGGGGCCACGCTTCGCGCTGAAGCGCTGAGGCCTGATGACGCCACGCAGGCGCAGGTCGAAGCGGCCATCAACCGCGGCGCGGATTACCTGATGAAGCGGCAGCAGCTCGACGGCTCATGGCGTCCCGACGAGCACAAGTACGTCTCAGGCCAAACGGGCCTCTCGCTGTACACCTTGATCAAGGCGGGGATCTCACCACGTCACCCGTCGGTCGTCCGCGGGTTCGCGTTCCTGCGCGCCAATCCACCTCGCCACACCTATGGCATCGCGTGTTGTCTCATGGCGCTCCACGCAGCAGGCCCGGAGGAGCACATGGAGGAGATCCAGACGTGGACCGAGCTGCTCCTCGAGTGCCAGGGCCAAGGGTTCAGCTATCCGGGCGGTCACGAGGACATGTCGCTCACCCAGTACGGCTGCCTGGGCATGCGCGTCGCCGAGGCCAGCGGACTCGAGATCCCCTCGAAGATCTGGGAGCAGTGCATCGACTACGCGCTGAACATCCAGCGCGACGATGGGTCATTCTCCTACAAGCAGGGAAGCGCGGTCACAGGCTCCATGACGGCGGCAGGGGTCGCGATCCTCGAGCTCGGGCGGCAGGCGCTGTCCGCCCGCAAGGACCTCAGCAAGCGAGACGCTCGGATCATCGATGCCGCGATCGAGGCCGGACTGGGTTGGCTGGGTGACCACATGAGCATCGAGGCCGACGCGCCCTCCCGCTGGCACCTCTACTATCTCTACGGGCTCGAGCGCGTGGGCGGACTGACCGGGCGCAAGACCTTCGGCACCCACGACTGGTATCGGGATGCGGCGAACTATCTGGTCGGGAGGCAGCACGCCTCGGGCCGGTGGGGTACAGGGAACGACAACAAGAACGAGCCCCATCCGGGAACCTGCTTCGGCGTGCTGGTCCTGAAGCGCGCCACCTCTCCGACCTCGGGCCTCAAGCCGCGGGGGGCGAAGAGCTACGGGGACGATGACCCGGAGCGGCCCTTCTCCGTGCGGATCACCGGCGACACCCCGTTGACCGCGTGGGTCTCCTCCTGGGGTGACCGGACCCGACAGCAGCATGAGTGGGACAAGGAGGACGGCAAAGGGCCCCGGATCTGGCGCATCGACTACGTGAACGCAGACACCGGCGAGGTCCTCGGATCGATCGAGGGCGACCCTCAGAAGCCCTCGAGGAGCGAACGCTACGCCGCGCAGTTCAGCATGGACAAGCCGGGCAAGCACAGGGTCCTGGCGAAGGCCTACGTGCGCCCCATGGGCGACGACGAGGGTGAGCACGTTGAGCTCGTCTCCCCCACCCTCGAGGTCCTCGTGGACGGGGTGATGACCGCCTCGATGCGGGAGGCCGCGCGGGATTTCGACCGCGATGAACTCAGCAAGACACGCAGCACCTGCCGAGCATCCAGCATCGCGAACAACGGACACCCCGCTCGCTACGTCCGCGATGGCTCCCACGGATACGGCTGGCTCTCACTGCCGACCGACGAGCAGCCCTGGATCTCCATCGAGCCCGACCGTCCCCAGCGCGCGGACCATGTGGTGCTCTCCCCGTACTACGAGGCGCCCGACCAACGGAACGCCTGGGGCCGCCCCAAGCGCGTCCTGATCGAGGTCAATGGGGCGGAGGCCGGGGAGTTCGAGCTCGACCCCGAGCACTTCGGGAAGGCCTACCTCCCGCTGCCCAAGACCAAGGTGATCCGCGAGCTGAAGGTGACCGTCCTCGAGGTCGCGGTCGGGACGAACAACGGGCACAAGACCGCCACGGGCTTCGCGGAGATCGAGCTCCAACGTCGCCCGGAGCTCATGAAGCAGCGCAAGGCAGACGAGAAGGCCCGCAGGAAGGCAGAGGCCGAGGCGGCTGCCGCAGCCAGAGCCAACCGCAAGGTCCGCTAGCCGGCCAGCTCGAGGAGCACCTGCAGCCGCAGGAAGTCAACGTCCTTGACCCGGACCGAGATCTGGTAGCCCTCCGTGAAGGAGAGGATCCGCTTGCCCACAGAGACCTTGAGGGTTGCGCCGTCCACCTTGGGCCGATCGCCCATGGACCGCGCAGGAATGAAGCCGGAGACGTTGAGCTCGCCGATGTGGACCTCGAGGCCGCCGCGTGAGACCCGGTGCACCTTGGCGTCAAAGCTCTGCTCGATTCGGGGCTCCATGAACTGGCACACCTTCAGGTCTTTGACGGCGATCTCCGCCATACCAGCGGCCTCCGATTGGACACTGCAGTGTGAAGCCGTGTCGTTCAGATCGTCGATGAGCGCCATGGAGCCCAGCTCCTCGGCCGCCTCGTCGTGGCGGGTCTCGACCGCGTGGAGCCAACGGTGAACGATCAGGTCGGGGTAGCGCCTGATTGGTGAGGTGAAGTGGAGGTACGCCTTCCGGGCCAGGCCAAAGTGAGTCGCCACGTCCTCGTGGTCCTTGACCTCGTACACCGCCCGCTCCACGAGGCCCATGATCCGCTGCACGAGAGCCTCCGCGTTGGACTTGCGCCGCGCGAGACGGATCATCCGGCCGATGTCGCGCCCGGTCAGACGGTCCTTGTCGGGGACGCGGATTCCAAACTTGGCCAGCATCGCAGAGACTCGCTCGATCTCCTCAGGGTCCTTCTCCGGGTGCACCCGATAGATCGTCGGGAGCCCTTTGGCCCGGAAGAGGTCGCCGACTGCCTGGTTCGCGGCGAGGGCCGTCTCCTCGATGAGCGTCTGTGAGAAGTACCGGGGGGCGTTGACGATTGCCTTCACCTCGTGGGCTTCGTCGAAGACAAACTTCTTCTCCCGCGAGTTGATCCGCAGCGAGCCCTTGGCGTCTCGGAGTCGCTGCTGGACCTTGGTCCATTCGCTGAACTGCTCCAGCGGCTCGCGGAGGAACTCGATCTCCTTGGTCTCCTCGGACTCGGTCCCGTCCAGCAGGTCCTGGACGATTCGATAGTCCCCGCGGTGGACGCTGCAGATCACACTCTTGGAGACCCTGGAGGAGACCCGCTCCCCCGCCTCGTTGAACTCCATGAAGACCGAGTAGGCGAGGCGGTCTTGCTTGGGCACCAGTGAGCAGAGCCCGTTGGACAACGCCTCCGGCAGCATGGGGATGACCTGATCCGGCAGGTACACGCTGGTCCCACGGGCCAACGCCTCGTCATCCAGTGCGGTGCCTGGTCGCACATAGTGGCTCACGTCTGCGATATGCACGCTCACGTGGAAGCCCCCTTCATCGCGCGCTCGGATGGCGATGGCGTCGTCGTAGTCCTTCGCGTCGGCCCCGTCGATGGTGAAG
>JAQWJQ010000028.1 GCA_029248265.1 Planctomycetota bacterium | reverse complement strand
GAAGGCGCTCATGAAGTCAGACCTCGGGATCTCTCCCGAGTCGGACGGCAAGGTCATCCGCCTGACGATGCCGCCCCTCTCTGGTGAGCAGCGCAAGAAGTATGCGGCGAAGGCCAAGGACCTTGCGGAGGAGGGGCGCGTATCCCTCCGCAACGTTCGCCGTGATGCCAACAAGGAGGCCGATGCTCATAAGAAGAGCGGTGAGGTCACCGAGGACGCCCACAAGGACCTCCAGGACGAGATCCAGAAGATGCTGAAGTCCTTCGAGGCCAAGGTCGGCGAGGCCCAGGAGAAGAAGGCCAAGGAGATCCTCGAGGACTGATCAGGCGTCGGCCCGTGGATCTCCACGGGTCGGGACTTGCACCCTGTCCCAAAAGCCGTATCTTCTCCGCCTCGAACGCACGGTCTTCGATCGTGCGCCGAATCGACACAACGGGTGGGCGCGTAGCTCAGTTGGTAGAGCAACTGGCTTTTAACCAGTAGGTCCCAGGTTCGATCCCTGGCGCGCTCACCACCCTTTCGATTCGGTCGAGCCCGGCCCGTCGCCACCACCGGCCGGGAGCTCCGCCAGGAGCCGTATCAGAAGCCCACGCGAGTGGGCTTCTTACGTTTCGCCGCCGCCTGCTGTGGCGGCGAGTCCGCCGAACCTCGGGTAAGCGAGGGACCAGGCGCGGCAGCGGGAGGAGCCGAGGATGCAGCCGAGGAGGGCGAGCTGTAGCAGGCCCCATGAAGGTCCCGCGAGGTAGCTCGCGAGCCCCGCGGCGAGGAGGACGGCGGCTCGCACGCCGAACTCCACCGTCGCGAGGCGGCGGCTGTGGCCTCGTTGGGCGCGCATCAGGCGCCAGCCGTGGAGGACCGCGGACCCTACGCCGCGGTCGTGGCGCACGAGGCTCGCCAGTGCGAGTTGGTGCAGGGCGCCGAGCTCCGCCGCGTAGGCCAGCGTGAGGATCAGGGCCACGCCCGAGAGGACCACGCCGAAGGGGCCGAGGGTATCTGGGCCCACGAGGACGGTCAGGCCGACGAGGGGGCCGAGGAGAACAAAGGTGCCGCTCGCCATCATTCCGAAGATCTGCAGCCAGATGCCCGCCGCAGAGACCTGTAGCGGGCGGCCCTCGGCCCATGCGCTGCGCAGGGTCGTCGTGTCCCTTCCGCCGGGCTCGGCGCCGATCGAGATCCTGGCGGCTCCGCCCCCGATGCGTGCGCAGGCCAGGATGAGCGGGAGGGAGACCATGAACAGCGCGAGCGCGAGCAGCGGCCCGGGGATCGGCACGCCCGAGCCCACCGCACCGGAGACCAGCTCCGCGTCCCCCGCGAGCGCCGCGAGCGCAGACAGGGCAGCGGCACCTCCAAAGGCCCAGGCGAGCCCGCTGAGCTCGAACGCGAGCCCTGCGAGGCTAGGAACCGCCGCGCCACGGACCGCGGCGGCGATGGTGCTGCGCTGGTCGCTCGCTGCCCTCTCCGGCTCGCGGCTCATCTCACCCCTGGGGCTCGGGCTGGGCGGCGCACATGGCCTCGACCGCGGCGACGCTCTTGGGGGCTGCCGTGGTGAGGACCTCGTGGCCGTCTTCGGTGACCAGGACGTCGTCCTCGATCCGGATGCCAATCCCGCGCCAGCGCGCGTCCACGTCCATGTTCTCAGGGTCCACGTAGATCCCAGGTTCGACGGTGAAGACCATGCCCTGTTCCAGGGGCCTGGGCGCGCCGCTGGCCGTGAGGTATCGGCCACAGTCGTGGACGTCGAGGCCGAGGTAGTGCCCGGTCTTGTGCATGAAGAACTCGCGGTAGGACCCGGACTCGAGGGCCTCCTCGCGCGTCCCCTTGAGGAGCCCGTGCTCCAGCAGGCCGTCCACGATCACGCCGAGCGCCACCTCGTGGATGCGGTCGAAGGGGACTCCAGGGGCGGCCACGGCGATGGCGGCCTCCTCGGCGTCCAGGACGACCTGGTACAGCGCCCGCTGCTCCGGGGTGAAGCGCCCGCCGACGGGGAAGGTCCGCGTGATATCCGATGCGTAGTAATGCCACTCCGCCCCGGAGTCCACCAGCAGGAGGTCGCCGTCCTTCAGGGGCTGATCGTTCTCGATGTAATGGAGGATGCAGGCGTTCGCACCGCCGGCGCAGATGTGGTTGTAGGCCGCGCCAGTGGAGCCGGCGCTGCGGTAGTGATGGTCGAGGAGGGCCTCGGCCTCGCACTCGTTCATGCCGGGCTTGATGTGGCGCATGAGGGCCGAGTGGGCGCTTGCGGCGAGCTCCGCGGAGCGGCGCATGTGGTCGAGCTCAGCGTCGCTCTTGATGACCCGCAGCTCGTGCAGGGCGGGCGCCGGGTCGAGGAGCTCCGTGGGCGGCTCCACCGGCCCGCGGGCGTGGTCCCGGAGGGAGGAGAAGAGCTCAACCATGCGGCGGTCGGCGACGTCGTCGTCTCCGAAGCGCCACATGATCCGCTGACGGCCCGCGAGTAGCTTCGGGAGTTCCGTCCAGAGCTCCTTGATGTCCATGGCAGCGTCGACGCCGAGGGCGTCGGGGGCCCGTTCAAGGCCGAGGCGGCGCCCGTCCCAGGTCTCACTGACCTTGTCCCGCTCGCGAAGGAACAGGACCGCGCGATGCTCCTCACCCTCCAGGCCGGGGAGCAAGACCAGGCAGGACCCAGGCTCCTTGAAGCCGGTGAGGTACCAGAAGTCGCTGGTCGGCCGGAACAGGTAGTCCGCGTCGTCGTTGCGCGTCTTGGTCGTCGCGGTGGGGATGATCGCCACGGCGTCGCGTTCGGCGAGCAGGTTGAGGAAGCGGGCGCGGTGCAGTGCGTGGAGAGAGTCGCTCATGATAGGCGTGCCACCTTAACGCCAGCGGGGCGCTGGGGGAGCGGGTGCGCCCTCAGCCTTCCTGGAAGCGGGCTTCGATGGCGTGGGTCACGCGCCGCCGTAGCGCCTCGGGATCGGCGGCGAGGTCGAAGCGCAGGGCCGTGGGGGTCTGCCCGCCCCCCGCGCCGCGCGTTTCCTGGGGCGCGCCCACCCGAACGGGCACGCCGAGGACCTCCGCGAAGGCGCTCGCCATGGCACCCCAGCGCGGGCCTTGCTCCTCCTCGGGGACCACCAGTAAGAGCCCGGAGTTGGTGATGGTCTCGGGCAGGGGCGCCCCGGGTGCCGGCGCCGTGGGGAGGGGCGTTTCTCTTCGGTCGAGGCGCGCGAAGAGTGAGATGGGGTCCTCCGCAGGGACGACCCGCACCAGAAGGGGGGTCCCGGACCAGTCCACGTCACCTGGCGCGATCTCCTCGCCGGGGTCTTGCAGCTCCCAGTCCACGTAGACGCTCTTCAGCCTGAAGCCCTCGGGGGCGGGCAGCGCGACCCGCAGTTCAGCGGGGCCGCCGGCGACGTGGGTGAACTCCGCGATGACGCCGGACCCGTCCACCTTGAGCATGAGGTCGAAGGTCGTGCCTCCCACCTGGAGCCCTCGGGCGGTCACCCGCCGTGTCTCAATGCTGCCTGGCAGCGCGGCGCGGCTGCGGGGGGGCAACTGCGGGCGTAGCAGTGCCCCCTCGGCCAAGGGGCCCGGTCGGCCGCCTCCACCCAGCGCAGCGGTGGGGGCGAGGCCTGGAAACAAGAGGGGGATCGAGCCGGCGAGGGCGGGGGCGTCGTCTGCGCCGAAGGCCCGGATCCATCCGTAAGCGTCCTCCATTCGGCCGTCGTTGGCGGCCAGCTTGAGGAGGACCGAGAGGGCCTCACGGCGGCGCTCCGGGACGCGAGTTTCGGTCATGGCTCGACGCCACTCTGCCCAGGCGGTGTCGCTGGCTTTCAGGTCGCCGGGGGCTTGATCCGATCTCCACGGGGCCGTGCCGGCGCCCACGGAGGCCCAGAGGCGCCCTAGCGGGTCCTCGGGGAGGTCCAGCCAGCCGCGGGGGGCGTCCTGGCTGGCCGGAGTGGGGGCGGCTGGCCACGCGCCCAGCGGGAGGCTGAGGGCGACGGCGGCGGAGATCAGGGGGAGGGAGCAGCGGAGGGCGGAGACCATGGCCCCAACCTCCAACCCCGAGCGTCTTTGGTCAAGCCCTGACCTTCTCAGTGGAACCTCAGGCTCGTTCGGGTTGCGTTGTCCGCGTCCATGCACGATTCTCCACGCTCGGAGCCTGTGGGCTCTTCACCCCACCCGGACCCCGCCACCCCACCTGCGCTGTGATCCACCCCGACCTCCTCGCCATCCTCGCCTGCCCGGATTCACGTCAGCCCCTCGGCCTCGCCGACGAGGCGACCCTGAAGGGGCTGAACGACCGCATCGCCTCGGGCGGAGTGCAGAACGTGGGGGGCGTGGACGTGACCGCGGCGCTGGAGGCCGGCCTCGTCCGTGAGGACGGGCAGGTGATCTACCCCGTGCGGGATGACATCCCTGTGCTGCTCCGCGAGGAAGGGATCCTCGTCGGGTCCGCAGGCTGAGCGCCATGCGATTCCATCACCCCAACTCGGACCGAGTCGTCCGGGTCGGGTACTGCCTCAACCTCCACGCCGCGGAGACCCTCGCCGACGTCCGCGAGGCGATCGAGGCCTTCTCGGTGCCCCTCCGCGATCGGCTGGCCCCAGGGGGCGAAGCCTTCGGGGTCGGCATGTACCTGGCGGCCGGCGCCGCGCGGGAACTCTGCGCGGATCCTGACGCGCTCGGCGCCCTGCGGTCCTTCCTGCGCGGGCACCGGATCGACCCGTTCACGTTCAACGCCTTCCCCTACGGCGGCTTCCAGGAGGATGGGCTCAAGGCGCGGGTCTATCAGCCGACCTGGATGGAGCCCGAGCGAGTGGACTACACGGTGGACGTGGCGCGCGCCGCCGCTGGGCTCGTCGAGGTCTCCGGGGACGAACCACGCATGGTCTCGATCAGCACGCACCCCGGCGCCTACGGCGCCGACATCAAGGACCGCTCAGGCCTCCGCCGCTGCGCTGAGGGCATGGGGCGTGCGCTCGGTGAGCTCGTCAGGATCGAGGAGGAGACCGGGGTCCGTGTGGTCCTGTCTCTCGAGTCAGAGCCGGACGCGAGCGCCAGGAACGGGCGCGCCCTGGCGGAGTACCTCGTGTTCGCTCGCTTGATCGCGACCCGGATCCTGCAGGACGAGTTTGGTGCGGACGTCGAGGGCTCGTCGCGGCTCGCGGCTCGGCACCTGGGGACGTGCCTGGATTGCTGCCACTCGGCGGTGGAGTTCGAGGAGGCCGAGGATTCGCTCGCATTCGCGACCCATGGGGGGCCGCTCGGCAAGGTCCAGGTCAGCAGCGCCCTGCGCTTACCGCACCCTTCCGCTCACCCCGAGGCCCGCGCTGAGCTCCTGGCCATGGATGAGCCGCGCTTCCTTCACCAGGTCACCGGGATGGGGAGCGATGGCTTCCTCCATCTGCCGGACCTCCCGGCGCTCTCCCGGGCGCTCTCGGAGGAGGGGAGCCCCTGGGCGAGCGCGGAGGAGTGGCGCTGTCACTTTCACGTGCCCCTGGACCAGGCCACCTTCGGGAGCCTCGGGACGACCCGCGATCACGCCGACCGGATCGTGGACGGTTTGCTCTCTGATCCGGCGGGCTGGAGCACCCCCGAGCTGCATCTGGAGATCGAAACGTACACCTGGTCCATCCTCGGGGACCCGGGGCTGGTCGTCGATGGCCTGGTCCGGGAGTATGGTCACCTGACGGGTCGACTCGCCGCCGCCGGATGGGCCCTCAGCTGAAGGGAGAAAAAGCACCCAGGCGAGGGTTTGACAGGACCAGAGTCAGCGCCTATCTTCCCCGCCGTCGAACGCCCCTCGGGGCTGACGTCACCCGTGGCCCTATCGTCTAGTCAGGCCTAGGACACCAGGTTTTCATCCTGGCGACGGGGGTTCGAATCCCCCTAGGGTCACCACCACTCTCTCCCATGCCGCGCCACATCGGCCGCGCACGCCGGGATCGAGGGTCGCCGCACCGAGCGGCCAGGCCGCACCACCACGGGCGGGCGATGCCCTGCTCAACGGGCACGACCTCCGGGGGCGGAGTCGCGTGCTCGATTCGCATCCGTTTAAGCTGGCGCCTCATGATGGGGGAGCAAGAGCGCGGACCCGGCGAGGTCGTCTGGTCGGAGGAGGGTGTCCCCCTCGCGCCCGCCTACCAAGACGTCTACTACTCGAGGAGCGGCCCCGGGCAGGGGGATCTCGTCTTCGTCGAGGGCAGCGACCTGCCCGCTCGCCTCGCGAGCGGAGAGGCGATCACCATCGTCGAGACGGGCCTGGGCCTCGGGATCAACCTGCTCGCGTCCCTGCGGGCTCTGGTCGCAGCAGGGCGTGGCTCCATGCGCCACGCGTCAGTCGAGTTGCACCCCCTCACCCCAGCCGTGATGCACGAGGTGCACGCTCGCCTCGGGCGTATGGACGCGGAGACCACGGCCTTCCTGTCCGTCTATCCAGAGCTCCTCGCGCGTGGTTCTGCCAGCCTCCGAATCGGCGCGCACACCGTTCCGCTGCAGCTGGTCGTCGGCGATGGCGCCGCGGCCTTGCGTCAGCTCGACCTGCGCGCTGACGCCGTCTTCCTGGACGGCTTCGCGCCCGCGTTGAACCCAGCGCTCTGGTCGCCGGAGGTCTTCAGGGAGCTCGCGCGGCTCGCGCGGCCAGGGGCGAGCATCGCGACGTACACGGCGGCGGGCGGCGTGCGCAGGGGGCTCAAGGCCGCGGGCTTCGACGTCGAGCGCTGCGTCGGGTTCGGGCTCAAGCGCCACCGGCTCGCTGGAACGCGGCGACCAGGCGGGGCGTGAGCCACGGGCGTACCCCGGCGGGGTACACAGGCGGGATACCCCGGGGACGCCCGGAAGGGGGAGCAGCATTCAGGTGGCTGCAATAGCATTTGAGCCATGCCCATCCCCTTGCTCTCACGACGCCGAGTCCTGCACGGCGCCGCCGCGCTCGCCACCTCCTCCGTCGCAGCCCCCTTCATTCGAACGCGCCCCATCCGGGACCGCCTCAAGCTCGCCGCCATCGGGGTCGCGAACCGGGGCGCCGCCAACGTGGACGGGGTCCTCTCCCAGGACGTGGCGGTGATGTGTGACGTGGACTCGAGGATGCTGGAGCGCGGGCTGGCGCAGGTGGCGGCCGCCGGGCAGAAGCGCCCGAAGACGTACGTGGACTGGCGCGAGCTCCTGGACCAGGAGAAGGACCTCGCGGGTGTCGTGATCTCGACGCCCGATCACCTCCACGCGCCGATCGCTCGGGCGGCGCTGCGGCGCAAGATCGCCGTGTACTGCGAGAAGCCCCTGTCACGGACCGTGCAGGAGGCGAAGCAACTCCAGGAGCTGGCGAAGAGCTCGGGGGTGGCCACCCAGATGGGGACGCAGATCCACGCCACCAACAACTACCGAAGGGTGGTGGAGGCCATCCGGGCCGGCGTGATCGGGGACGTGCACACCGTCCACGTGGTGTGTCGGAAGTCATGGTCCAACGGCAGGTTCTCCGAGCCCAAGCCCGCGCCGGCGAGCCTGGACTGGGACCTCTGGCTGGGGCCGACCCCTCAGCGGCCCTACTGCGACGGCGTGCACCCCGCCAACTGGCGTCGGTTCTGGGCCTTCGGCACCGGGACGGTGGGGGACATGGCATGCCACTGGGTCGACCTCGTGCACTGGGCGCTCGACCTGAAGACCCCCCGGGCCGTCGAGGTGGAGGGGCCGGCGGTCGACCCGGTGGGCACCCCCGAGTGGATGCACGTGAAGTGGTCGCACGCGGCGGCCGGGGACCGAAAGGCTGTGGACGTTCATTGGTGGGACGGTGGGGCCGCGCCGGAGCAAGCTCCCCCGGGAGACAGCCATGTGTTCATCGGGACGCGGGGCCGGATCGTCTCGAACTACTCGTCCATGAAGGTGGAGCTCGACGACCCCACCGCGAAGTGGGAGGCCCCGGCGCCCTCCATCGCCGATTCACCCGGTCACTACGTCGAGTGGCTCGACGCGATCCAGAAGGGAACGCCGTTGAGCCCCCTGTGCAGCTTCGACTACTCGGGGCCCCTGACCGAGACCGTCCTCCTGGCGCCCGCCGCCTACCGAGCTGGAGGGCAGGCGCGCTGGGACGCAGAGGCGGGGACGTTCGACGTCGGCGCCGAGTTGCTCGGCGCCGAGGAACGGCCCGGTTGGGACGTCTGATCCGAACCGCCGAGCCCGGGGGCGGTCAGGCCCGCGGGTGGGCCTTCTCGTAGATCTCCTGGAGGCGCGCCACGGAGACGTGCGTGTAGATCTGGGTCGTCGCGAGGTGCTCGTGTCCCAGGAGCTCCTGCACGGAGCGTAGGTCCGCGCCGCGGTCGAGCAGGTGCGTGGCGAAGCTGTGGCGGAGGGTGTGGGGCGTCGCGCGGCGCGTGATCCCGGCCCGCAGGGCGTGCTTGCCGACGATGGTCTCGAGGCTCCGCGTACTGAGCCGGCCGCCGGCGCGGTTGAGGAACAGGGCGTCACCGGCCGCGGTGGTGGGGGCCGGCCGCTCGGGGTCGGAGAGGTGCTCCGAGATCGCCTCGATGGCGAAGCGACCGAGGGCCACGAGGCGCTCCTTGCGCCCCTTGCCGAGGACGCGCCCCACGCCGCGACGGAGGTCCAGGTGCGCGCGGTCGAGGCCCACGGTCTCCGCGGCTCGGGTGCCCGCGCTGTACATCACCTCGAGGATGGCCCGGTCCCGCCTCCCCCCTGTGGTCGTCGCGTCCGGCGCTGCGAGGAGCGCCTCGACCTCGGCTTCCGAGAGGACGCCGGGGAGGTGGCGCGAGCTTCGGCGCTGCCTCAGCCCCGTGGCCGGGTTGACCTCGAGGAGCCCCTCGTGGACGAGGCTCTTGAGGAAGGACCTCGCGGCGGAGAGCCGGCGTTGAATGGTGGAGCGGGCGAGCCCTCGCTCGTCCAGGTCTCCGAGCCATCCGCGGAGGGCGCGTGGGGTGATGGAGGCGTGGCCCGTGACGCCGCGGCCCGCGAGGAAGCCCACGAGGTCTGCGAGGTCGAGCCCGTACGCCCGGAGCGTGTGGTCTGACGCGCCGCGGGTCACGCGCATGCGCTCGATGAAGGCGTCCACCCGGGGCCAGAGTTCCGACTCCAGCTGGCGGGGCTCGGTGGTCGTCACCGGTCGCGGCGGCGGCCCTGGCGGCGGTCGCTGTCCTTCGCCTTGTCGTCGGCGGAGGTCGCGGCCGGCTGCATGGCCTTGGCCTGGGCGCGGAGCCCGTCGAGCAGCACCTCACGTGACCGCGGGTTGATCCCCGCGGTGAAGCCCTCTGCCTCCGAGCGAGCGAGGGCCTCGGTGAGGCCCTTGCCCGCCGCGGCCTGGCGGAGCATGAACTGCTGGCAGGTCTCCACCTTGGCCTCGAGCGCCGTGACCTGCTCGCGGAGCGCGGCGAGGGCCGCGTCGGAACCCTGCGGGCGGACCTCGGTGGGGGCCGGGCCAAAGGAGACGAGCGAGGCGAGGAGCGCGCTGCCGGCGCACAGGACAGGTGTCTGAAAGCGTTGCATCACACCTCCTCTATCGGCTGGAGGGGCCTGTGGGTGAAGCGCGGAATGCTCCTGGCGGGCCGAAGGGGCTCTGCGGGCCCCTGGGAGGCCCCAGGGGGGGCGCCGGGCGGGCCCTGGGGCCTGCGGGCCCCTCGACTTGCCTCAGCCCTCGTCGCTCGACGGAGGCGCGGGGAGTCGCCGGGCCAGGCCCAGCGGGAGCACGAGGAGGACCGCGCCGATCAGGTAGGGAGCGATGGCGCCGAGCCCGTAATAGAGCAGGCCGCCAGCGATGGGGCCGACGACCCTCGCGAGGCTGCCGAAGCTTCGGAACACTCCAAGGGCGAAGCCCTGCCTGTCGTCGGGGACGTAGCGGCTGGCGAGCGAGCTGAGGCTCGGCATCACGAGGGAGCTGCCCACAGCGACGAGGCCGAGCCCGGTGTAGAGGACGGCGGGATGGGCGGCCTCGGTCACCGCGGCGATCACCAGGAAGCCCGGCAGGGTCAGGGCCATGCCGAGGCTGGCGACCTTGAGCTCGCCTACCCGGGGGACGAGGCGGCGGACGACGCCGCCCTGGACGAAGGCGATCGTCAGGCCGATGAAGACGAACATCCACGCGTTGTCGAGCGGCCCGTAGCCGAGGTACTCGGCGGCGAGGAACACGAGCGTGAACTCCATGGCGCCGAAGGCGGCGAAGTAGATGAAGTACGCGAGGTTGAGCGTGCGCACGCCGGGGAAGGTCAGGCCGCCCTGGGCGGTGAAGGGATTGAGGCTCCTCTTCTCTGTGCCCGTGGCCGCTGCCTCGAGCGTCTCCGGGAAGCGGAGCGCAGCCCAGATCAGGTTGACGAGGGCGAGGCCGAATGCGATCAGGGCGGCGCCGCTGAAGGGGTTGACCCCTGGGGTGTCGGGGAAGGACGCCGTGAGGTCCCAGCCGGACGCGAGGCCGCCGAGGGCGGGGCCCACCACGAACCCCAGGCCGATTCCAGCGCCTAGCACGCCCATCCCCTTGGCGCGGTCGGCCTTCTTGTGGGTGTCCGCCACCGCCGCTGAGGCGATGGAGATGTTGCCGGCCATGACGCCGCCGGTGAGGCGCGCGACGACCAGCAGGGCAAAGCCCCCGGCGAAGAACCAGACCACGTAGGACAGCGCCGTGCCCGTGAGGGTGAGGAGGAGGATCGACCGCCGTCCGCGGCGGTCCGAGAGGCCGCCCCAGAGCGGGGCGAAGATGAACTGTAGGCCGGAGTACAGGGAGCCCAGGAGCCCACCGAACAGGACGATCACGGCGAAGCGGTCCTCCACGAGGGTCTCCAGCCAGCCGGCGAGACGGCCCACGAGGCTGTTCGGCCCCTCCGCCTCGACGTACCAGTCGAGCATCTCCGGGAAGAGCGGGAAGATGACCGAGAAGCCGACCATGTCGAGGAACACGGTCAGGAACACGAGGCCCAGCACACCCTTGCGGGGGCCAGCGGAGGGGTGGGGGGCGGTGGTGCTCATGGTGGTTGTTTCTCCGGTGAACTCGCGAGGCCGTATAGAGTGCGCCTCCTATGGCTGAGGTCCAGACTGAACCCGTGAGCGTTCGCCTGAGTGGGCGAACCTTTGACCTGGGGCAGCATGTCAGCCGCGGGCTCGACGTCCCGATGGCGCTCCGCCGCCTGTCTCATCGCCCGGGGCTCGTCGCTCTGGACAGCGCCAGCGGGGCGCCGGGACGCTGGTCCCTGGTGGCGTTCGATCCGATGGAGGCCCTCCCCGGCCTGGACGGAGAGGGGCCGGACGATCTTGTCCAGCTGCGTGGCGTGCTCCGCGCCATGGCCTGGGATGGAGACCTCCCGCCGGGGCCGTTCAGCGGCGGCTTCATCGGGGCGCTCGCGTACGACCTGGGCGTCGAGGGGGAGCGGCTGGAGCTGCCGGCGGCGGCCTGGCCGCAGCCACCGGTCGCGGGGGGCATCTATCGTGACTGGTTGGTCTTCGAGCACGACCGTGAGGGGGCCGTCTGCGGGGCCCACCTCGTGGTCGCGGATCAAGCAGGCTCGAACGATGACGGCGCGCTG
>JAQWJQ010000026.1 GCA_029248265.1 Planctomycetota bacterium | reverse complement strand
CGGGGGACATGATGTCCGCGGTCCGGTGAAAGGGGAGGCGGTGGCGGCTGGCGATCGTGCGCAGGCGCGAGAAGACCGGGCCCTTGCGGAGCACCTTGGGGAGCGCGGTGATCGCCAGCATGCCCGCAGCCTCCATCAGCTTCCCGAGCAGGAAGCGGTGGGAGAGCTGGGGAACAATCCGCTGGGCGGTGTCGGCGCGGCTCTTCCCGCGGAGGACCAGCGGAACCTTGACGATCGCGAGCTGGTCCCCGGGCCTGGAGCGGTGGTGCGCCTCGAGGATATGGTTGTGCAGGCTGTACTCAGCGATCACGTAGACGATGCGCATACCGCGATCTTCCCATGGGGGCGGCGCGAGCTACAACCATGGGGCGGCTGGATGGCGCGGCTCGGCTCCCAGGGGCGGTCGGGGTCGGGTCACGGCACAAACCAAAGGCGAAGCAGCATGCAGGACGAGAACGATGGAGGTGGCAGCGGGCCGCGGGAGTCGCGTGACGGACCGGGGGGGCTTCGCGGTCCCGACCGGCGGAAGCGCCCCACGCCCATGCTCTCGCGGTACTGGCTCACCGGTCGGCGGCGTGGGGGGCGCCGCGCGGGCGAGCGGGGCTCCATCTACGTCGACCGTTACACGCGGGAGGAGGTCTCGCTGACCGCTTGGATCCTCCTTGCGTCGGCCCTGGATCTCGTCCTGACGCTCCGGCACCTGTCTGCGGGAGGGGGGGAGGCGAACCCCGCCATGAATTGGGCCCTCGAGCTGGGCGGCTCGGCCGCCTTCGCGGCCACCAAGGTGGTGGTGACCGTCGGCGCCGTCTTCTTCCTCCTCCTCCACGCGCGGTTCCGCGGCACTCGCGCGGGGCTCTGGGGCCTCAGCCTGGTCTACCTGGCGGTTCTGCTATATCACGTTGTGGCTTACCTGGACCGCTCTTGAGCCCCGGCGGAGAGGTCGGGAGCGTGCACGCTCTGCCCCGCCGCGGTGGCCTCCGCCGCGGTGGCCTCGCCGCGTTGACTTGCCGCGTTGACTCGCCGGGGCCTCCAGCGCTGTGGTGGAGCGCGCGCTCGAGGCGGGGGGGGGGCGCCCGCCGTCCTCGGCTCGAAGGTGCGCACGCAAGAGGCGCGCGCATGGGATCAAAAGGGAGAACGCTCCCTGGTGACGTCCTCCGTCTGACAAGGTATCCGACCATGTACCTCCTACACCTGCTCCTCACGCTGAGCTCCGCGGTCCCCTTGGCGTCTCCTCTCCCGCACGCGGATGGAGGCGCCCGCGTGGAGCGGTCCACAGCAGCGCGGGGCGACTCCTACGAGGAGATCAGGGCGCGGGAGTTGCAAGGCTTGATCTCGGGCCTGAATGAGCACGCGGCCTGGTGCAAGAAGAAGAAGCTCTGGAGGCAGCGCGCGCTGGCGTACGCGGCCGTGCTGCAGTTGGACGCGGAGAACGACGAGGCGCACCGTGGGCTCGGTCACAAGCGGCAACGGGACGGGACCTGGAAGGAGTCACGCAAGACCAAGCCCGTGGACCGGTCGGAGAAGGACCTCGAGGAGTGTCGCACTCGGCGGGGCGAGGTGACGCTGGCCTTCGTTGACGCGCTGCGGGCACTCTATGAGGCCGACGCGGAGGATCTCGGCCCTGGGCTGAAGGGGCGCATCATCGCGGACGTCATCGCCGTGGATCCGGACAACGCGTGGGCGCGTGGGATCCGAACGGAGGTGAAGCACAAGGGGGAGTGGGTGATGATGGAGCTCGCCAACTCGGCCACGGGGCGGGAGCGCCTGGTAGGCCTCGCGACGAAGACGCGGGCGGGTCTGAAGCCCCTGGTGGAGAAGGACCTCACCCCGGTCGAGGTCAGCCTTGAGCTGCCCTTCACCGTGGCCCTTGAGCAGGGCGGCGTCCGCGTGGTGGGCACCGTCGGCCGGGAGGAACTGGAGGCCTGCGCCAGCAACCTGCTCCTCGCGCGGCCCCTGATGCGGGCGTACGTGGGACCCCAGTGCGCTTACTCCAGCGGCTTCACCTACTTCCTCCTCAACGGGTCCGCGGAGCGGGCCACGTTCCTGAGCCACCACCCCGAGGTGGGAGAGGACGACCTTGCCTTCCTCGGTACCCTTGAGAGCGCGACCATGCCAGGGGCCCGACACTTCGGGAGTTGGGCGAGCGGCCCTGCTCGTCGACTGGACTCTGCTTGTCGGCAGGCCATCTCGAACCTGCTCTACAACGGCCATGAGATCACCTCGAGCCGCGGATGGGCGCTCGAGGGCGTCGGGCTCTACTTCACCCACAAGGTCACGGGCACCCACCTCACATGGTTCGTGGCTCCGTCGCGCTACAAGAGCCCCAAGGAAGACGCGGCCATGCGCGACAAGCTCTCGCGCCGGGACGTGGACTGGATCGAGGAGGCGAGGCTGCTCCTCGCGGAGGGCAAGCTGCCGCCCTTCCACTCGGTGGTGGGCCGAGACGTGAACATGCTCTCGACCGAGGACTTGCTCCTGTGCAACGCCGTCATCGCGTTCTTCGTGGAGGGCCGCCCGGGCGAGCTCCCTGGGGTCCTCGACAAGATCGGGCAGGGCCGCACGGCGCACGAGACCTTTCTCGAGGAGCTGGGCCTGGACCTCCGACAGTTTGACCAGCGTCTACACGCGTGGCTTGTGGCCACTGGGGACTAGCAGCGGCCGCCCCGGAGGTGGGGCCACACCCCGGTCCCGGGCACCAGCGACACGCCACCCGCTGGCCGGGAGGGGCGGGCGCGCATCCGGGGACCTCTCCAAACCGAGCAGCATTGAAGTACGACATCTTCTTCTCGATCTCGCAGACCCCGGTCGGGGGCGTCCTGCCCTCCGAGGCGGCCATGCTGCGCAGCTTCTTCGAGCAGGTGGAGGCGGCGGACCGGCTCGGGTACTCCACCGCCTGGGTCGCCGAGTCCCACCTGTCCAGTCAGGTGCAGAAGTCAAATCGTTCGCCGGTGATTCCCCATTGGCGTGGGGAGGTCGGGCTGAACACGGACATTCTCCAGCTGGCGCCCCGCATCTTTGCCCGGACGCGTTCGATTGAGGTGGGGAGCGCGGTGATGAACCTGCTCTGCAACGGCGGGCCGATTGCCCACGCCGAGCGAGTCGCCACGTTCCTTGCGCTCCACGGACTGGATCCCTCGGAGAAGCGCCGCCTGCACGTCGGCTTCTCCTCCGGTCGCTTCGAATTCATCAGTGAGGCGCACGGGGTCGTGCCGCGCGATGAGCTCGAGCGGGCCGCGTGGCCAGCGCTGCGGGGGCAGGTCTTCGCAGAGGCATGCGAGGTCTTCCTGCGCCTCCTTCAGGGGGAGACCCTCTCCAGCGTAGAGGTCGCGCCCACGGAGCTCACGCGAGGTCACTTCCGGACGGAGGAGGCGTGGACCAAGGTGCGGGAGATCGCGCGGGCCACCGGGCGGTGGTCCGAGGAGGGTCGCATCTCGGTTCCGCCTCGGTGGGCCTTCGAGGCCCTGAGGATCGTGCCGCAGGCGGTCCGTCGAGAGCTCTTGGACCTCACGCTTGGGAGCCACGACGCCGAGCTTCAGCGCGCGGTGAATGTTGTCGCACCGGTGAAGGTCTTCAACCTCTCGATCACGCGCCCTGAGGTGATCGAGGCGACCCATGAGCGGATGGCGGGGGCCTACCACCCGGACGGCGGGCCCTGGCGCCGCGAGTACATGCCCAGGACGACGATGGTCTTCTTGAACGAGGAGCCTGGTCTCTCAGTCGCCCAGCGGCGGGCGGCGGCGCAGGCCGAAGCTCGGACCGCGCTCGCCGCCTACTGGTCGGCGCTTGAGGGCACGGTGGACCCTGCGCGTGTGGAGCGCGAGGCGCAGAACGCGGTGGTGGGAGACGCGGGCATGGTCGCCTCCCAGCTCCGGGAGCGCTTCCACCCGGAAGACCGCCTGATGCTCTGGTTTGACTTCTTCAACCACGACAGCCGCCGGGTGATCGCCAACATGGAGGCGTTCATGGAAAGGGTCGCCCCGCTGGTTGCGGCAGGCGGCTGACCCCCTCCCGAGGTGTGCCTGCTCCCGCTCTCCCGCAGGAGGGTGGGTCAGCCTCCGCTCTCCTCCGCTTTCGCGACCTCGGCCCTCCGGCACGGGAGGCGGTCGACGAGCTCGAAGAGGGCCCTGATGTCCGGCGGTCCGGCCCCGAGGGGGTGAACGGAGCCGTCCTTTCCCAGCACCGCCACGAGGGTCTGGTCGTCGTCCACCTTGAGGGTCGCGCGAATCCCCTTCGTTTCCTCTTGGGTCAAAGGGCGCGAGCCCGCGAAGGAGGTCCCCGCATGGTCGACGCCGACCAGGGCAAGGTCCCGGGCCGCTGCGCCTTCCCGCGCGGCGGCGAAGGCCTTGCTCCAGGCGAGGGCCTCTCCAGCCTGGAGGTCGGGGGCGACCAACACCAGGGGACGTCGGCTGCCCTGCCACTGAGCCAGCTCAAAGCGGGGGTAGGCGGCGGCCTGACCCCATTGGATTCGGAAGGGGCCGTCGACGCCGTCCGCGAGCGTCAGCCCCAGCCCGCACACCCTGGAGGTGTCCAGCGGAGGCAGCTCAAGTTGGCGTCCGCGCCACTTGGGCGTGAAGGCATCGAACGGTAGCCACACGGTCTCCCATGGGCCGGCGACCCCGCCCTTCGTATTCCATGCATCACGGGTCGGGAAGTCCGCGCGATAGGTGACTCCGTACCGTGCGCCCGCCTCCCGCAGGCGGAGGGTGTACCGCCGGCCGTCGCCACGGACCCTGACCCTGATGCCCTGGAAGGCGTGCAGGTCCGTGAGGCGGTCACCGCTGCGTACCGAGGCGAACCCGCCGCCATTGGTGTTCAGGGTCCCCCGGAACTCGAGGCTCCCCTGGAGGAGGCGAAGGGCTCCCTTGGAGCGCCCGCCCATCACGCCATCGAGCACCGTGGTCCAGCCCCAGAGGTTGTCCTCGAACTCTGTGAGGACCATGGGCTCACCGGGGGACGGGTGGCCCGGCGGCGGCTCAGGAGGGAGGTCCATGGCTTGGGGGAGGTTGAGGGACGTGACGAGCGCGATGAGGGGGAGCAAGGCCATGCACGGGGCTTCGCGTGGGTGGGTCCGCGGATGCCACGAGCGAACAAACCCGTCTCGAGCGCCGCCAGTCGGCCCCTCATCGAGGCTCCGCCTGGGCACACCGTTAGCGTGGCGCGATGTCGCGGGCGGGTGCTCGGGCGTCCCGGGGGAGCGTGCTGGCCCGCGCCCATCTCATGTTGGTGCGAAGTCGCTGAAGGCGGAACCGGGGGCCCTGCGCTGGTTGAGCAAAGTTAGCCTTTCGATAGAGGGCTCACCGGCGCCCGCGAGCTCCCTTCTCCAATCCACTGATCCCACCTCTCATGCGCGCACCCGTCTCCCTCCCGGTCATTGCCGCCTTTTTCGCAGCCTCCGCGAGCGTGGCGGCCGCCACCCCACAGGCCGAGCTGGCGGCGAACGGTGGTTTTGAGTCGGGGGACACCAGCTCATGGGCGTACTTCGGGACCCCCAACTCCACCTTCAGTGCGACCGCGGACGCCAGTAGCGGCGCCTTCGGTGGCCAGGTCTTCAATCCCGACCAGACCACTGCGGCGGTGATCAAGCAGGCCAACCTCGGGGTCGGAGCCGTCTCCAGTGGTGAGCTGGTGACTATCACCTTCTCGGCCAAGGGGACCTTCGCGAACGGCGGCGTCGCCTTCGCCGAGTTCTTCTCGGAGCTCAGCGGCGGGGGCGTCTCTTCGAGCGAGATCCTCGGGGGAGGTCCACTCAACCTCACGGGCGCCTGGCAGCTTTTCTCCTTCACCGCGGTGGCGGGGTCGGATGTCAGCGGCGGTGTGACCCTGCAGTTCGCCGTGGTGAACGGGGCGAACTCGGGGAGCCTGGCGGACTTCCTCGTGGACGACGTCTCTGTGACCATTCCCGGGCTTGGCGTGAACTTCTGCGCGGCCAACGCCAACAGCCTGGGCGTCGCGGCCTCCATGGCGGCGCAGGGCAGCTCGCGGGCGGCGGACAACGACCTCACGTTGGCGGCCAACGGCCTTGCGGCCGGGTCCTTCGGCTTCTTTCTCGCCAGTCGGCTCACGGGCCTCACGTCGAATCCAGGTGGAAGCCAGGGCAACCTTTGCCTCTCCGGGTCCATCGGGCGGTATGTGGGGCCGGGCCAGATTCAACAGGCGGACAGCGGGGGCGGCATCACGTTGATGTTGGATCTCCTCGCCGTCCCTCAGCCCACTGGGTTCGTGGCGGTGGCGGCGGGGGAGGCCTGGAGCTTCCAGGCCTGGTACCGGGATTCCGTTGCCGGGCAGGCGACCTCCAACTTCACGGACGGCCTGACGGTCACCTTCCAGTAACCCGCCGCTGACCCTCGGCGTGCGACGCGTCGGCCGCCCACCCTTTGGGGAGGAGGAGCTCCAGCGTCAGCTGTCCGGGTCGAGGGCGGGCCGCCCGAAGCGGCGCGGCCGGAAGTCCCCCTTTTGGCGTCCGGCTTGGGGCGTGTCTCTGGGAGGCGGCGTGGTCCTGCTCCCCATGTTGGTCGCCCCGGGGCATCCAGTCGTGGGGAACGGCTGGGCTGGGGCTCGATCGACTTTGATCTCCGCTGAATTGCACGGGGTTCGGGGCGCTGGCTTTGCGTCCAGTGCCTGAGAACCGTTGAATAACCAACGACATGGCGAAACTCATTCCGGGCGTATTCCGTGGCAGGTGTAGCGCCGCGATCCTCACTCTGGTGGCTTGCAGCGGGGGTGAGGATTTGGCGAGCCCGCCGAGTGTGATCCTGATCTCGCTCGACACGCTGCGCTACGATCACTGCGGGTTCAACGGGTACGAGCGCGACACCACCCCGTTCCTGGACGAGTTCTCAAAGCAGTGCGTCGTCTTTGATCGGGCCTACACCACGATGTCCTGGACGCTGATCGCGCACATGTCGATGGTCACCGGCCTGTACCCGACGCAGCATGGCGTCATGGAGGCCGAGCTCGCCCTGTCTCCGGGGTTTCCGACCCTGGCGGAGCGGCTCGCAGGCGAGGGCTACACGAACCTGGGAGTTCACTACCCGGGGTGGCTTGATCGGCGCTTTGGGTTCGGACGAGGCTTCGGCACCTACGAGAAGGCCAACAATGCGGTGGAGGCTGGGCGTGAACTGGAAGTCGCCTTGGATGGAGTCCGCGCTGGGTGGCCGTACTTCATGTTTGTGCACCTCTTCGACATTCACTCTGGCGACCTCGTTGGGCCGAGCTCGACGATGTACAACCCGCCGGCACCCTACGACGACATGTTCATGGAGGGTGCCTCGGAGCTCCTGGC
>JAQWJQ010000006.1 GCA_029248265.1 Planctomycetota bacterium | reverse complement strand
ATCTTGCGCGCCCCGGCCGGCGGGTCCTTCCGGTACGGCGAGTCGCGCGTCGCCGGCGGTGACCGACGGACCCTAGGTCCCCAGCAGCTCCAGGGCCGGGCGGCCTCGAACCTCGCCGAGGAGCGTGAGGGCGCCGGGGATGACGTCGAAGGTGGCGGGGAGGACTCCGGGGGCCTCGCCGTCCAGGTCGAGGTAGGCCGGGTCGTCGCCCATGAGCTCGGCGGTCAAGCGGCGGGCGCGGAAGGTGTGGACGAAGCCACAGCCGGTGTGCTTGCCCCGGTAGATCGAGGCCGTCAGGGAGAGCATCCGCGGGATGGAGCGCTGCTCGATGATGACCCCGTCCAACCAGCCGTCCCCGGGATCCGCCGACGGGGCCATGCGCATGCCGCCGCCGCAGAACTGGGCGTTGCCGAGGGCCACGGTGTTGATCCTGAAGGTGCCGAGCACCTCGCCGTCCGCGGTGAGCCGGACCAAGGCGGGCCGGTACCGGAAGAGCCCGCGGACCGACGCCAGGAAGAACGACACCCTCCCGCCGAGCGCCGTGCTGGACCCTTTGACGAGCTCATCGATCAGGCCGCTCATGCCGAAGGTGCCGACGTTCACGAAGTGGCGCACCTTGGCGGGGCTCGTGGACTCGATCGTCACTCGACCGAGGTCGAGGGGGCTCGTCGGGGCGTCGACCAGGGCGCGGGCCGCGCCGACCGGGTCGCGCGGTGCCTCGAGCATGCGGGCGAAGTCGCCGCCGGTGCCGCCGGGGAGCACGCCGAAGGACACCGCGCCCTTGGGGGGCGACGCCTCCATGATCCCGTTGACCACCTCGTTGTGGGTCCCGTCCCCTCCGAGGGAGAGGAGCGTGTGGTGCCCGTCGAGGACGGCCTGCCGCGCGAGCTCTGTCCCGTGCCCGGGCCCCTCGGTGCTCCGGAAGCGGACCGGTCCGAGGATTCCGCCCAGCTCGGGCTCCAGCTGGCTCCATCGACGCCCGACGCGGCCGCTGCCGGCGGCGGGGTTGACGATGACCGTGGTTCGCTCGGGGGTCAGCACGATGCGGACGTCACGCCTGCTCAGCGGGAGCGGGTTGAGGTACCTGCGGCGTCATCCCAGGTCCCTGCGGTCCCGTTGCCGTGGTGACAGCCCGTACGGGTGCGCTCGACGTCGAAGTGGGGACCATGAAGTCCCATCGTAGGTTCAGGGCGCGTCGGCTCGCCGAGCCGAAGGTGGATTCTGGTCCGGGCGGGGCGGTGTCCACCTATCCTGCGTGGGTGAGCCAACCCTCGGAGCACTCCCTCGGCCAACGCGTGCTCGAGTCGGTCGCCATGGTGATCTTCACCGCCTATGCGCTGGCGCTTGCGGTGCGGCTTGCGGGCGCGGTCGGCTCCGCGGCTCAGGGGCTCGCCGTCGCCGCAGGGCTCCTGGGCGGGTACCTCCTCGCGGACCTGCTCTCTGGCCTCGCGCACTGGGTGGGGGACCGCTTCTTCGAGGAGACGACGCCGTTCATCGGGCCCGGGTTCATCGCGCCCTTCCGTCGGCACCACGTGGTACCGGAGGAGATGGTGGAGCACGGCACGGTGGAGCTCGTAGGGAACACTGCGGTGCTCGCGCTGCCCACGCTGGCCTTGGCCTTCCATGGCCTTGACCTCGCGGACGGGTCCTCGCTCGCGCTCCTGGCCGGGGCCCTCACGCTGAGCGCCATGGTGGGCGGCGTCTGCACCAACCTCTTTCATCGCTGGGCGCACATGGAGCGGGCACCTCGGCTCGCTCGGCGCCTGCAGGCGCTGGGGTGGATCATCACCCCCGCACGCCACGCTCTCCACCACTCGAATTCGTTCGACTCGTCCTACTGCATCACCACCGGCTGGCTGAATGCTCCCATGGACCGGCTCGGGGTGTGGGGCTGGCTCGAGCGCAGGCTCCACCGGAAGGCCGGCTAGGGGCCAGGGAGTGCCTCAGGGGCCAGGGGGTGGCTCAAGAAGACGGAGGCTAGCCTTCGGATCCGGGCCCCGAGGCGGCCCACGGCTCGCTTCACGGGCCGTCTCGTGGAGTGCGGCCTCGGGCTCCAAGGTGAAGCCGGTGGCCCACCCGGAGCCGTTGAGTGCCGTCGCGAGTGGGGTCAGGGCTCTTGCGGCTCGAAGGGGGCCTCGGGATCCCTGCCGAAGGCGGGGTCGAGGGTGACGCCCTGCGAGCTCCCGGCCTTCACGATGCCGTCGACGTAGACCACGGTGCCGACGGTGCAGGACTCGGCCGCGGCCTTGAAGGCCCCGAAGCGGGCCGTGACGCCCCCCTCGAGCTCGACGACGCAGTCCTCGGGGTTCGAGGCGTCCACGGAGCGGACCTCGCCGCGCACGCTGACCTTCTCCCCGAGGTAGTCCTGCGCGATCGCGACGGCGTCGTTGGCCTCGAACTGGGCGGCGGGCTTGCCGTAGTCCATGGCCCATCCCTGGCAGCCAACCACGAGGGCGGCGAGGAGAGTGATGGCGAGGGAGCAGGCGGTCTGGGGGCTTCGGTCGAACATGTTGAGGGCCTGAGCGACGAGGGGGAGGGGGTTGCGAAGGGTCCGCCACCTTGGGTGGGACCTCGACGGCCGAGGATACGTTGGGTCGTGGCGCTCCCCCTTAAGCTCCTCTGGATCGGCCCGATGAGCGGAGCTTATCGACCAGGGCTGGCGTCGGCCCAGGGGCTTGTTCAGCCGAGGAGGTAAGCCTTCAGGGCCGCGTCATTCGCGGAGATCTCGACGGACTGCTTCGGGCGGTTGACGATCTCCCTCAAGCGCTCAGGCATGGCCGGCTCCTCCCCGAGGACCGGTGCGACCACCTCGCCGAACTTGCAGGGAGCGGCCGTGTGGAGGAACACGCCTGTGGCGGCGGGGTCCTCCTCGAGGGCGGCGTCGAGGGCCGCGTGCCCGATGGCGCCGTGCGGATCGACCACGTACCCCGCGTCATCGTGGACCTGCTTGATTCGTTGGCGGGTGCCCTCGTCGTCCAGGTGGAACCCGCGGACGGTGCCTCGAAAGGCCTCGAGGTCGTCCCCGAAGAGGTGGGTCAGGCGGACGAAGTTGCTGGGCGCGCCGACGTCCATGGCGTTGGATATCGTGGCCACGCTCGGGCGCGGTCGGTACCGACCCGTCTCCAGGAACTCGGGGACGACGTCGTTCGCGTTGGTGGCGGCGATGAAGCCCCGGCACGGCATGCCCATCTGGTGGGCGAGCAGGCCGGCGGCGAGGTTCCCGTAGTTGCCGCTCGGGACGCTGAAGAGCACGTCCTCGCCGAGCGCATGCACGGTGCTCGCGAAGTAGGTGGCCTGGGGGATCCACCGGGCGATGTTGATGGAGTTGGCGCTGGTCAGCGGGCGGAGGGCCTGGAGCTCGGCGTCGAGGAAGGCCTGCTTGACCATGGCCTGGCAATCATCAAAGGCGCCGTCGACCTCCAGGGCCTGGACGTTGCCACCCACCGTCGTGAGCTGTTGCTCCTGGACGCGGCTGATGCGTCCCTTCGGGTAGAGGAGGACCACGTCGATGCCCTCGACGCCATGGAAGCCTTGGGCCACGGCACTCCCGGTGTCGCCGCTGGTGGCGACGAGGACGGTGACCTTGGCTTGGCTGAAGTGACTGATGACCCGGGCGAGGAAGCGAGCGCCGACGTCCTTGAAGGCGAGGGTGGGGCCGTGGAAGAGCTCCAGCGCGTGGCGGCGCGCGTCGGTCTGGACCAGCGGGAAGGGGAAGGAGATGGCCTCGGCGCAGATGCGCGCCAGGTCGGCTCGTTCCATGGACCCCTCGGCGAAGGGCCAGATGATCTCGGTGGCCAGTTCGTGTGGCTGGGTGGTCTCACCTCCCTTCCAAAGTTCGGCCGGGATCCTCGGGATGGAGGCGGGGACGTAGAGCCCGTTGTTGGGCGCGAGTCCCTTCAGGATCGCCTCGCGGAAGGTGGCGGTCTCTCCTCGATCGTTGGTGCTGTGGAATTGCATGGCGCGCTGGGTCAGTTCTCGAGGACGTGCGCGCCCCGCTCGGCGACGCGCCCGACGTGGACATGGTGCTCCATGCCATGGGAGGTGAAGGCGGCAGAGACGGCCTCGCCCACGGCCCGGGCGGTGCTTGCGGAGAGGCTCACCCAGTAGCTGGACGGTCCGCTGCCGCTGATCCCCCCTGCGGTAGCGCCGGCGTCCATGGCGGCCTGCCGGATCCCGCGAAAGTGAGGTTGAAGCGGGATTCGGTGCGGTTCGGCGAGGACGTCTTCGAGGGCGAGGGCGGCGGCTTGTGCGTCTCGTGTGTGGCAGCAGTGTACGAAGTGCCCGAGGCGCGCCATCTGACCCAAGGCGTCTCCGAGCGCCACCTGAGTGGGCAGGACGGACCGGGCTCTGGCGGTCTCGATGACGGTCTGGGGGTGAACGACCGTGAGGTGCCAGTCCGGAGCAGGCAGGTGGTCCACCTGCCCCTCAGGGGTCACGAGGCAGAGCCCTCCGAGGAGGGCGGGCGCCACGTTGTCGGCGTGTCGCGCGCCGCTGGCGACCTGCTCTCCGTCGAGCGCGAGTGGCAGCAACTGTTCCGAGGTCAGGGTGGCGCCCGCCAGGGCCGCCACTCCGAAGGCCGCGCTCGCAGCGGAGGCGGCGCTCGACCCGATGCCGCTGCCGGGCAGGACGGCCTTGTGGATGGTCAACTCAACGCCCCAGTCCACCCCGAGCGCCTCGAGCGCACTCATGGCGGCCCTGCCGCTGACGTTCCGCTCGGGGTCCATGGGGAGGCCATCGCAGCCGTGAATGGAGGCGATGATGACCCCCGGCCTGGTCGTTCGTCGCAGCTCCAGTCGCTCGAGCGGCCTCTCGAGGGCGAGGCCCAGGCAGTCAAACCCCACCGTGAGGTTGGCGACCGTGGCGGGGGCGGCCACAGAGATGTGATCGTCGAGTGGCATGGTGTGCGGCTGGAGGGGCCCGGTGGTTGCGAGGTGGGCGCCCCGGTGCTGGTGTCAGGGTGGGGAAGGCCGCGGTGTCCTCCTCGGGTGAGCCGGCGGCGCTCTTGAGCAGGAGGTCGACCGCCGCGGAAGAGGTCCACCCCAAGTGGCTCGTGGGGCGCTGCGCAGGGAGAGTACCCCGGCTCGGTCCTTCGAGGGCCCTGGCGTATGGCCTTCTCGCTCCGGGTGGGGGCTCCGCGTCGACTTGCAGGGGGTCAGCAGGGCCAGGTGTACGGCCCTCCGATTCTCCGCTCGACGTCACCGCTCCGGTGCGCGTTCCGGCTGGGACTCTTCGGTGGTGAACCGGTGGTCCGAGGCGATCTCATCGCGGGGCGTCGCAGGGAGTCCGGAAGGGTGTCGAGGGGCGGGGCAGGTACCATGGGTTCATGCGAATCTCCCAGCTTGTGTTGCTCCTGACGTGCGCCAGTCCGGTCTTGGCCCAGGGCCCATCGTCGGGCCGGATCCTGTGGCTGAGCGGCTCTGTCGGCGCGGAGCAGCGCATGGGGGACCAGGTCGAGGCATGGCGAGATGCCAGCCCGGCTGGGAACGATGTGGAGCAGGGGGACGGGTCACGCATGCCGACCCTGGAGGCCTTCGGGCCAGGCGGCCACCCCACGCTCGTCTTTGATGGGAATGACTCGCTGGCGCGCCCGGATGGAATGGTGACGGGCAGTTATTCGAAGGTCATGGTCTGCGCCGTGGATGACTTCTCGGCCACGAACAACGTGCTCTCCGGGGGCTCGCAACATGCGGTGTACTTCGAGAGCTCGGACCTGGCGCGCGTCTATCACGGGGGCATCTTCGTGACGAGCGCCGTCCCGGTCGGCCTGGGGGAGCTCGTGTTGCTGGTCGCCACGTACGACGCTCAGAGCCAGACGGGGGTGCTCTACCAGAACGGGGTCCAGGTCGGCAGCGGCAGCGCCCCGCCGCACTCGGACGCCGGGATCGAGATCGGCTCCTTCGCGGGCGCCAACGGCTTCGTCGGGCGGATCTCCGAGGCGATGGTGTACGACCATGCGCTCGATGCCGGCGAGAGGGCGGCGGTGGAGGCCTATCTCACGGCGAAGTACTTCTCCAGCTCGCCGCCCGTGGTCACCTTCGATCAGGCTCCCCGTAGCGGGCAGCTCCTCCAGCGGAATGCGCAGGATCAGGCGAGCCTGCGCTTTGCCGGCCGCGTCGCCAGTAGCGGCTTCGACCGCATCGAGGTTGAGCTCTTGAGGGACGGCCTCCCGTTCCAATCTGTGGACCAAGCTCTCACCTACAGCGCGGGGAGCGCCGACTTCGACCTGGCCGCACTGGTCGACGCCGGGTTCCATGACTACGAGGCGACGGTGCGCCTGTTCAACGGGGCGAGCCCTACGCCTGTGGCGCTCCGGCGGCGCATCGCGTGCGGGGACACCTTCTTGATTCAGGGGCAGTCCAATGCCGCGGCCTGGGACTTCTCGGGGGAGGGCGTCGCGAACCTGGCTCAGAGTCCCTGGATTCGCTCGTTTGGATCGACGCTGGACAACGCGGGGACCGCGTTGGATCAGACCTGGGATGAGGCGGACGCCGAGGTGCAGTACGGACATGCGGGGGTCGGCCAGTGGGGACACGTTCTGGCCCAGCGGCTCGTCAGCTCCCAGGGGGTCCCGGTCGCGGTGATCAACGGAGCCGTCGGCGGCACCAGCAGCACGCAGCATCAACGTGACCCGTCGGACCCAGAGCGCCTTGACACCATCTATGGCCGCCTCCTGTGGCGTGCGCGGCTCGCGGGCGTCGCCGAGACCGCGCGAGCGCTGCTCTGGTATCAGGGGGAGAGCGACAATGGCAATGAGGCGTTGCACGCCCAGAACTTCGCCGCGCTGTATGGCGATTGGCGCTCGGACTTCACTGCGCTTGAGCAGCTCTATGCCTTCCAGGTCCGCACGGGTTGCGGGGTCAGCGGGCGGGGAGTGCGTGAGGTGCAGCGACAGCTCCCCTCGATCTACAGCGACCTGCAGCTGATGTCCACGACCGCGGCGCCGACCCACGATGGGTGCCACTACGGCAGCGCTGGCTACAACGAGCTGGGCCAACGGATCGCGCGCCTCGTGCTGCGGGATCTCTACGGCTCGACCGATGTGCAGGACATCACCGCGCCGGACATCCTTGAGGCCGCCTGGCTCGACTCTGCCCGAGATCGTGTCCTGTTGACCTTCCGCGAGCCCACCGACACGCTCCGCTGGGAGGCGGGCGCTGAGGTGCACTTCCAGCTGAGCAACGGGCAGCAGGTCATCGGCGGGGCCGCCTCCGGGAACACGGTGCTGCTCGACCTGCCGGGTCCCGGGAGCGCGACCCGTATCTCCTACGTCGGGCACGCGCTCGACGGCCCCTGGGTCACCAACGCACGTGGGGTGGGCCTGCTCGCCTTCTTCGACGTGCCGATCCTTGATTGCCCCGAGCCCGCGCCCACGAGCTACTGCGTGACGTCGCCTAATTCGGTCGGGGCGGGCGCTCGGATCTCCGGATCAGGCAGCCAGTCGATCACCGTCAACACGTTCCAACTGCAGATCTTCTTCGCTCCGCCGGGGCAGTCGGGGCTGTTCTTCTACGGCACAGAGCCGGGGCAGGTACCGATCGGCGGCGCGTTCCTGTGCGTCGGCCAGGGCGGCGTCGTGCAGCGTTTGCAAGTCGTGCAGGCGGACTTCCTCGGCACGGCCTTCCTCCCGCTGGACTTTGGCGCGCCCCCCATGAACTCCGGGGCCGGGCAGGTCGTCGCAGGGACGCACTACTACTTCCAGTTTTGGTACCGCGACTCTGGCGCGCCCGGCGGGAGTGGATTCAGCCTGAGCGACGGCCTCGACGTGAGCTTCTGCCCCTAGGGGCGCGTCGCTTCCCCCGCTCCGAGGTACCTCCCCGGCGCGGGTGAGGCAGCGCTCGGTGTAGGGCAGGCGGGCCTCGCGGGCTGGGTGCTTCAGGCGCTGCTCCTGGGGCCCGGGGCCTCGGGAGAGGGACTTTTCACGATAGATGCACAACTGCCCAAGCGTGACGGGCCGCTGGGCCTACATTGGTCCCTTCATTGGCGGTCTGGTATCCGCCCTGAGGATCGCAGTATGACCTTTCTCTTCTCCAGCAAAGCCGTCCAGTTCCCCGCTGGCTCGGGCGAGGTCCGCACCCGCTCGGTGGTGGACCGGCTCGGGGTGCTCGCCGCGGGCGCCTGCGCCATCCATTGCATGGCGGCGCCACTGGTGCTCGGGCTCGCGCCCGCCATCGGCAGCTTCTGGGCGTCGCCCAAGACCCACTGGGCCTTCGCCGCGATCACGGTGCCGGCCGCGGCGTCTCTCCTGTGGCGCGCCCGGAGATCCCGCTGGCCCCGGCGGGTGGCGACCGCTGCCGTGATGGGCTCACTGCTCGTGTTGATTGGTCTCGCCGCCCCGGGGGCCGAGTGGGCGGCCGGGGTCGGCTTTGACGTCCCCTGCGGTGAGTTCCTGGCGGGGCTGCTCCCCGCCCCGGCGGAGACAGGCTGCACGGACGAGTGTTGCGCCTCGCTCCGGCAAGAGGCCGGAGCCCCCACGTTTTTCTTGCCCATTGCAAGCCTCGTGACCATGTGCGGCGGGCTGCTCCTGTCGACCGCCCACATCGTGTCCATGAGGTGCGCGAAGGACTGCGTGCCCATGAAGTGCTCGACGGACTGCATGGACTGAGGCCACTGGGCCGCCTGTGGTTCGGAGGAGGGGCTGGCGCCCCCTCGTAGGCCCGGGTGCCCGCGGTGGTGTGCTTATCGGTGACCCGTGACTCCGTCGTGCGGGTCGCTCGGGTCGCCGGCGCGTCACGCTCCCGTGGCCGAAGAGCGCCTCACCGGTTGACCTGTCGGGGCGAGTGGCCTCAGAAACGGAGGGGGCTTTTTGGGAGGAGCTGCAGGGCCACGCCATGGCGGCGCTGCGCCCCCTCGCGGTCCTTCCAGGCCGGGCCAGGGGTCTGCGCGCGGGCGACGGCACTGCCTTGGGTGACCCCTCGGTCGGCCGTGTCACGCGCCCTGGCGCCAGGAGCGGGTCACGAGGCCGTCGCTGAACTCCACGAAGAAGTCGGCCTCGACCTCCGTCACGTCCGTACTGCTGAAGAGCAGGAACACCCGTTCCCCCTTTGCGGTGGACCGGGAGGAGGTCCACTTCCAGAGGCTCCCGCCGTCGGGGAGCTCGGTCTCCGCCGTCGGTGGGCCGATCAGCCCCCTCACGAACTCCTGGGTGCAGCCCTCGACGATCTGGTGGGCCGCCTCGGGAGCGACGGTCTCGCCGCTGAAGGTGGTTCGAGACTCGGACTGCACGAGGCAGGCCGGGAGCAGAGGGAGGAGGCCGAGGGCAAGGAGGGGTAGGAGGCGGGCGTTCATGGTGGTGGTCCTGGCGGGATGGTGCGGTCTGGCCGGGCCCTTGCGTGGGCCCTGGGTAAAGAGCATGCGTCGCGCTGTCCTGGGCCAGCCACGGATTGGCCAGATAGTTCCCTCTCCGGATGGAGAAGGGCCCCTCGGCGGGTGTGAGGTCGCGCGCCTGAGGGCGTGGTGAGCCCTGAAGTGCCTTTCCCTTGGGCGTCTGTCGCCTCAGGATAGCCCCATGGCCCCACTCGCTCTCTTGACCCTCCTCGCCGGCGTCCCCGCGCTGCTCGCTGGCCTCACGCCTCCCGTTCAGGACACGAACCTGCGGGCGGAGCTCGCATGGCGCACCCGGGCCGTCGAGGTGGCGTGGATGGCCGCGGAGGACGAAGGGCGTCGGGCTGCGGCGCTCCCGCACGTTGAGGCCGCGGTGCAACGCTTCTTTCGCTTCGACCGCCGCGGCGTGGGGGCGGCGTTGGGTCAGGCGCGCGCAGCTCTCGAGGGACGCGACGCGGTCCACCCCCTCGACGCGGCGCGCGTCCACCCGACCCGGCGGCTTGTGGACGCCGATGAGCCAGGCGTCGAGCTCGTCCTGGGCTGGCTCTACGGGGAGGCCCCGGAGCAGGACCTGGGCCTCCAGGTGGAGTGTGCGGGGATCATCCTCGAGGGGCCGGCGCGGGCCCGGAGCAGCGCGACGGAGCCCCGGGCCTACGCCTACCTCTGGCCTGACCCCGCGGACGCCCCCGTGGGGGACCTGGTGCTCAACGTGACGGTACGCCTTGGGGACGGCGAGGCGGTGGCGCGCGCCCTCACCCTGGGCAGGGTCCCGCGGTTGCAGGCGCGCCTCGAGGCGCTGTCGGCCCCGCTGCCGGAGGGCGCGCCGGCGCTCGAGGCGCGGACGCTCACCGCGCGTCGTACGTTGCTCGAGTCGCTCGCGGCGGGCTCCAGCGAGGAGACCGATTATCCCGCCGCGCGGCTGCTCGAGGAGGCCGAGGCGATGGCCTCGGCGGCCGCTGAGGGGGAGGCGTGGTTCGGCCCACAGGCCCGGGGGCAGCACTGGCTGGCGCTCCCCGTGGGTCGACGGACAGCGTCCGTGCGGCTCCTGGTCCCGTCGACCTACGACCCCGCCAGCCCGGGACCGCTGGTGTTGGCCCTGCACGGGATGGGGGGCAGCGAGAACATGTTCTTCGATGCCTACGGTGCGGGCCTCGCCGCGCAGCTCTGTGAGGAGCGCGGGTGGCTGCTGGTCGCGCCGCGCGTGAGCCCGCTCGGCGTGCCTGCGGCCGCGGTGCTCGAGGCCCTCCAGGGGCGCCTCCCCTTCGACGGGGAGCAGGTGCTGCTGATGGGCCACTCCATGGGGGCCGGCGTGGGGCAGAGGTTGGTGGGGGCGTCGCCCGCGGCCTTCCGCGCGTTCGCTGCCATGGGAGGGGGCGGCGCGCAGCGCGACGTGGAGGCCTGGTCGAAGGTGCCGGTCTACGCGACGGCCGGAGCGCGAGACTTCGGCCGAGCCGGGGTCGAGGCCTTGCACTCCTCCCTGGA
>JAQWJQ010000005.1 GCA_029248265.1 Planctomycetota bacterium | reverse complement strand
AAGCGCTCCGCGAGGCTCGTGTACTCGAGCAGGCTCGTCTTCTTCGCGATCCCTTGCTGGCTCTTGATCAGCTCACAGATGTGGTCGATCCCGTCGGCGAGAGAGGCCACCTCGTGACGGATCGAGGAGCGCTCCTCCTGGAGCTGCGCGACGAGCGACGAGAGGAAGGGCTCGATGTGCTTGCCCCTTGGATCATTGACGAGGAAGCCGGGCAGATCGTCCGCGTGCTGAGCGAGGACCTCGGCGAGCCGCTCGAGGTCTCGAATGCACAGCTCATCGAGGCGCTGACCGATGAGGGAGGCCGAGATGTTCACGCTGTTCAGGACGTTGCCGACGTTGTGCAGGATGCCCGTCGCGAGCTCGCTCTTACCCGCCGTGCGCGCGGTGTCGAGGAGCTCACTGCGAGCCTTCTCGAGGCGGCTCATCATCTCGTCGAATCCTCTTCCGAGGGCGCCGAGCTCGTCCTGGCGTTCGGAGCCGATCCGGGCCCTGAAGTTCTCGTCTGCGCCGGTCTTCTCCGCGTGCTGCGTCAGCTCCTCGATCGGCCGGAGGACGATCCTGTTCAGGGTCAGGATCAGGCACAGGAGGACCAGGAAGCCCATGGTGGCGTCGAGCACAGACCCGGAGGCCATCGCCGTGCTCCCGATCGCAGAGATCCGCCGTTCCGCGTGGGCGCGCAGCACGAAGGCCGGCCGCTGAAGGATGTCGTCGATGGTGGAGTAGGCGACGATCTTCGCCGGGTCGGATTCGTCATCGACCACGGGGGCCGCGGCGCTCGTGATCTGGTCAAGGCGCGAGCGGACATCCTCGGGCAGGACCTCCGTGTCCTCGAGCTGCCAGAAGTCGAAGGTCTGACCGGTCTGAGCCAGGATCCGGTCCTGGACGGAGCCGCGCACGAAGCGCCCGGCGATGACGAAGCCCGTGGGCTCGGCCTCGGGGTCGGAGCTTCCGCCGGCCCCGTGCGGGCCAGAAGTGCCCACGGCGGCGAGGCAGATCGGACCGCTCGAGGTCGACATCACGCCGCGTGATCGCCGGCCTTGGAGGCGCAGCATGGCGTCGCTCCAGCCGAGCGCGGGGTGCTGGAGGCTCAGGACCTGGGGGAATTCGTCGAGGGCGATCGGCGTATGCGAGTCAGGGTCGAGCAGGACCTTGCTGGTGATCTCACCGGTCACATCGCAGAAGATCAGGAGGTCGAGCTCCTGGGCGAGGACGCTCTCGGTGGCGACGGCGCGGGATGACTGGGCGGGGTCGGCGGCCGTCGCCCAGGTCGCGTACCAGGCGGCAATCCGGTCGAGGTCACGAGCCTCACTCTCGAAGGCGCGGGTGAGCTCCTCGAGGTTCTCAACGGCCTCCTCTCGCTCCAATTCTTCGAAGACGTCCGAGAAGACCGAGTGCTGAATGACCGCTCCCGCTGCTGACACGAGAACGATCAGCACGGAGACGATCGAAGCGATCTTGGCCTTGAGCGACATTGGGATCGGTCAGGCGGCGGATCTGCGCTCGTCGACGGGTGGACCAGGGGGCTCTGCGGTGCGCTGCTGCTCCTCTCTGAGTGGGCGAGTGGCCTCGTTGAGCAGGGTCGCGATGTCCATCAACTCGTCGCCGTTCCGCAGGCGGATATCCTCAGAACCGCGGCCGGCGATGACCGTCTTGAGGAAGACCTCAAAGCGGTAGAGAGGTCCGGCGATCCGGAAGCTCCCGATGACCCCGACGAGGAGGGTGAGGGGGAGGAAGATGAGCGCGGTCCAACCCAGGAGCTCCAGGCCGATCGCGGGGGTCTGCTCGATGAGCAGCCCGCGATCCCCCGGCAGCCCACCGGCGACGCGGGTCAGGATCCCCTGCAGGAGCGCGTATTGGAGCCCCATCATCAGGACCGCGAGGCCCAGGAAGCGGCCGCTCAGTCGGAGCTGCAGGCCCGGCTTGATCAGCTTGCGCCGGCGTTTGAAGGTCTTGGCCATGGGAGTGGGTGGGGCAGGACGCCCGGAGGCTGGATCGGAAGTCGAAACAGCAGACCTTGAGGTGTTCCAGCCAACCCGTCGGGCGGCGTGGAGATTGCTGTGCAGGCCCGCCCCAGGGCCACCTGGGGGCTACCGGGGCCCCTGCGCAGGTCGCCGCGGGAGGGTGCCTTCCCCCTGCTGGTAAGACCGCAGGGCGGCCCGCGCGGCCTCGCGAACGCTCGGGGCCGGGTCATGCTCGAAGGTGCGGACGAGGCCCAAGGCGCTCGGGGAGCGGAGGGTCCCCAGGGCGCTCAAGGCGAGGCACTTGGTCTGCGGGTCGTCGCCGTCGAGCAGGTCGCTCAGGTAAGCAGAGACCTCCTCGTGGTACAGCCGCTTGGTGCAGACCTCACGCAGGATCTTCAGCTGCTCGGAGCGCGTCGCGAGCGAGAGCTCATCGAGCCGCCCCTGGCCGCGGGCTTGCCACCACTCGAGCTGGCGGGCGAACCACTGTCGCCATCGGTCAGGGTCCGGGGGCAGCGACATCCCCGTGAGCTGGTGCAAGGCGGTCTGCGCGGCGGACCGCACGGTGGTTGAATCGTCTCCCAGCCGCTCGATGAGCGCTTCAACGTGCGACCTCGCGCCGGTGCGCCCGAGGCACGCTGCGGCCTCTTGACGTGCGAAGGGGCGCGGGTCTTGGAGGAAGGTCTCCACGCGATCTGCGATCGACGGGGCGGACCCTGCGAGGTGCGCTTGCAGCGTCAGGTGGAGGCGGTTGAGGACCGCGGGGTCACTCTCAGGGACGGAGCCCAAGAGGCGCGCGAGTCCCTGCGCGGCGAACTCCGCATCCTCGCTCTGGGCGACGCCGTCGAGGACCGCGCAGGACAGGGCGGCGGGGGTCTGAAGGTAGAGCTGCTCGAGTCCGTAGTGGGAGAAGAGCCTGAGCGAGGCGAACTCCCTCATGCAGTGGCGGAGCGCCTGGTTCGCTGAGCCTGCGGCCTCGGAGGGGAGGTCACCCGTGGCTCGCAGGAGGTCGGTCAAGGTGCGGAAGTCCACCGGGCGGCGGCCCGTGCGGAGCACCTCGATGCCGACGGCGAGGGCGTGGGCGCGGGCCAAGGCGGGCAGCTCTGGCCGTGCGATGAAGCCCTCGATCAGCTCCGGGACCTGCCTCGTCTGGACCAGGAGGCGCTCGAGGTGAGCCCTCCGTGCCGTCGTGCTCTGCGTCTCGCGCAGGGCCTGGTCCATGTCGGCGAGCCACTGGGCCACCGCCTTGGGCTCGACGCCCAGCAGCATGACGGCGAGCTCGGCGGCCTCAAGTGCCCTGCCAGGGTCCTGGCTCAGGAGCGCGTCGAGAGCGGCCGAAGGGGCCGACTCTTGCGCCGGGGCCTGGGAGGCGGACGACAGGGACGCTGAAGGCAGGCCTGCTGCGGCGAGGAGGAGGATCAGGGCGGCGCTTATCATTGTCCCGCGGGGGCAGAGGATCCTTTGGGGGCAAGGGCGGAGACGGTGATCGGTTTGATGAGGTCGTCGACCGGGAGCGACGCGGCGAGCTTCGCCAGCTCGGCCTTGCTGGCCGGGCCTGCCGGGCCGGCGAGGCCGACGACGGAGACGCGCACGTCTTTGACCTTCTCTCTGTAGGCGGGGATGCTGCCGTCGGTGTCGGCGCCAGCGGGCCGCAGCCAGCGGCGGAGGGTGCCGTTGCGACCATCGACCCAGCGCATGTTGAGGATCCGCTTCGGGCTGGCGGTGAGCGCGGAGACCGGGCCCGTGAACGTGGTCGGTGAACCAGAGCTATCGAGCATGACCACCTCGCAATCGGACTCTGGTGCGGCCTCGGGGGAGGGGACCGGGGTGACGCCTCGCAGGCGGAGCGCGACCTTGGGGTCGATCGGCAGCCGTCGGGCCAGGCCATCTCCGACCGGGATGATCTGCCAGGCCGTGATCTGTGGGGTGTTCGGGGTCGCCAGTCCGCCTATGGCGAGGCTGGCGTCATAGCTGAGTCGAGCACCGGGCTCGGTCTCCAGGTGCCTCGCGGTGATCGCGCCCAGCCAGCGGAGCGCCTTGGGGACGATGACCTCATCGCCCGGCGCGTAGAGCGCCCCATGAAAGCGTCCCATCCCAGGGAGCGACAAGGCGTCCCGAGGCTCGGGGGGGGGCTCGACGAAGATCGACGTCCCCTGGGCCTCCGGCTCCGGGGCCAGCGAGGTCAAGCGGCTGGATGTCGCGCACTCGAAGCCCGCCTGCAGGTAGAGCTGAATCGGGCCCGCGCTGTCGTCGAGTTGCAGCTCTGCGCCCGTCTCCATCCGGAGGGTCTCGAGGGCGAGCACGAGGGGACCGTCCAGGCGAAGGCTCGCGCCGGACTGGATCACGAGGTCTCCCTCGATCTCGAGGCTGGAGCTGCCTCCGGTGCCGACCTGCGCGCCGGTCACCACCAGATCGCCCGGCAGGCTCCCGGCGGTCGCGGGTCGCAGGGTTGGCGGCGGGATGAAACCGGGGCCGTCGAGCTCGACCACTCCTTCCAGGATTGCGTCGCCCGAGGAGAGGACGAACCCCTCGATGTCGGCGTGGAGCAGGGTGGCGCTCCCGGCGAGGGCAGCCCCGGCATCTTGACCTTGCTTGGCGCTGGTGGTGATCGGGGCGGAGACACGGGGGGCGGCGGCGGGGCTGAGCGTCTTGCTCGCCCCCACGCCGGTGTCCTTGGCGCTCCTCAAGTCTGGCTCTTCGGCACTCTTCATGTCGGGGCCCAGGAGGGCATCCCAGGCAAACGAGGAGGCCTCGGGGGAGGAGCTGCTGCTCGAGTCCGCGAGGACCACCTGCCCGAGGCTGCCGAGCCGCCCCGCTGACGCGGTCGTCCGGTGAGGCGTCGTCGAGGTGACCTGGGAGTCGTAGGTCCCGGACGACGAGTCGAAGCCGTCGATCATGGTCCCCTGACCGATCTTCACGCCCTCGATCCCGAAGAAGCCCTTGCTGGTGATCGGGTTGACGTTGGGGACGATGTTGGTCTGCAAGACGAACTCTGCGGAGCGCACCTGGCCGGTGCACCGGAGCTGGACCGAGCCATCGGAGCGGTCCTCCGCCTCGACCCAGAAGACGCCCGCACCGAACGCCGCGGGGACCTCCTCCGAGGCGAGCTCGCCGCTCTTGCCCTGGCTGATGGCGAAGACGGACTCGGCGATGCCGGCCTCGGCGATGTAGAGCGCCGAGCGTCTGTCGAGGCTGAAGCGTTGCTGGTCCTCCATCGTGGATTGGATGCTGCTGACCGAGGCGCTGATCACGCCCACGGCGAGAACCACGAAGAGGGACAAGAGCAGCGCGGCGCCGCGGCGCTGGTGGTGCGGTCTGTTTCGAGTCTTCATCGCTTCTCAGTTCCTGCAGAAGATGTGCTGCGTACGCTGCACCGGGCGCGCCTTGCCGTCGTGGCCGACCCGCTCGATCGTCACGTGAATGTCCACCCGAGGGCCGTCCATGGTGAACGCGAGGCCAGCCTCGTCCTCAATGGAGTTGCCGTTGTCATCGACGCCGTTGTGGGCCACTTCGTCCATGTAGGACGTGGGGACGGCGCTGGTCCAGACGACCCTGCGCTCGTCAGCGGCCTCCGGGTTCTGGCGCCACAGGATCCTGCCCGAGTCGGAGGTGGTGGGGACCCAGCCGATCTCCTCGAGCGGACCGTGGACGACCGCGCCTTCCTCGACGCCCAGGCAGGCCTGGAAGCGAACGAACTCGGAGGAGAGCGGCTTCAGCTGCGGGCCGTCAAGGGCGGCCGCGTCGGCGCCCATGAGCGCCAGCGCGATGCGGTCGACGGTCTGATTCAGCTCGTTGGAGACGGTGGCCATGAGGGTCCCGGTGGCCGCTGCTGCGTTCCCCGCGCGCAGGACCATGGCGATGTTCACCGAGGCGAGGGCCAGGATCGTGAGGGAGATCAGGACCTCGACCAGGGTGAAGCCAGCCGTCTTCGAGCGTCGCGTCAAGGGTTGACCTTCTCCAGGTCCACGAGGAGCGTGGAGAGCTCGAGCTTTCGATCACCAAGGCGGCTCCTCCATTCAATCCGGATCGTCACCGGGAGGAGGAGGTACTGCTTCGAGCAATCGCCGGGGAGCACGAGCAGGTCGCCGTCGAGGTCCCGAGGCAATCCGAACTCTGGTTGATCGAGGGTCTCGTCGAGGAGGGCGCCGGCCCCAGGGAGGAGGACGCGCCCGATGGCGCGAGGCGCCCCAGTCTCATCACAGGTGGGGGCGAGGCCCTCGACGTCAAAGAAGGAGCCGAAGGCGGTCCCGGCTCCATCGGGATCATCGCTCGGGTCGTCGTTGAACAGGGCGAAGACGGACTCCACCGGCATCGACCGGATCTGCTCCATGCAATTCATGGCGCCCTCCGCGGCGACAGCCTGCTGTTGACGGCTGATGGTGTTCGCGACCGCCGCGGTGACCGAGGTGGAGAGGATGTAGGTGGCCACCGTGCCCACGACGATGGCGATCATCACCTCCACGAGGGTGAACCCCCCGCGGCTGGCGACGCTTCGATTCGGCTGGTGATGGCGCGTCTTGATCAAGGTGCCTCCGGGTCCCTGCCCGTCCCTGACGGAATCGACGGGGGGGCCGCAGCGCCTTGAGGCTCTCGGGGGATTCACCGGGCGAGGCCCACGATGTGACGGAGCGCAGGTGGTGGGATGGGGGTCCCGGATCGGGACCGCCGGGGCTCGCGCCGTTCAGACTCCGAATTGGCGTCGGACCCAGTCGGGTCGCGAGTAGTCCCAGTTGAGCTCGGCCATGCCTGCCACCAGGGCCGGATAGAGGTCGAGGAGGATCGGGAGAAGGTCCCGGTCGAGATCGGCGAGGTCCAGGTAGTCATCGAGCGTGCGCTGCTCCACGGGCCGGCGGCTCCGGGTGTCGCGGACGGCCCGCCAGGCGTCTCCGAAGGAGCCACCCGCCTCCTGCTTGCGCTGGTGGATGACAAGGTGGAGGAGGTCCACGAGCGGGAGGAAGCGCTCCTCACTCGCTCCCCAATCCAGGTAGCCCGTGATGGCGCCCGCCTCGTCCAGCTGCAGGTGCTTGGCGCGGAGGTCGGCGTGATAGACGCCGAGGCGGAGGGCGCGACCGGTGAGCTGTTCCCGCGCGCGCGCGATCATGGTGCGCACGCTGTGGCGCGTGGCGTCGCTCGCGATGAGGTCGCAGACGAGGTCGAAGCGAGGGGAGAGCAGCTCATCAAAGAGGCCCTCGTCCACGGTGGTGTGCTCGGGCTCGAGGAGGTGGACGAGCTGCCGCGAGGCGTCATGGAACATCCGCTCGGTCTGCGCCCGTTGACCGGTCGCGTCGGTGCCGTTGATCCCCGCGACGCGCCGCTCCACGGCGACCTCGGCGCCCTCGATCACGCCGTGAAACAAGGGCTCGGGGACAGGGACCTCCGGGAACCGGTCACGCACGCGCACCAGCCACGCGTGGTGCATTTCGACCATCCGGCGCTTCGCGGGTTGGAGCGCCACGTGGACGGTCCAGCGGCCCTCAGGGTCCACGGGCCCGGACCCTGCTCGCACCGGGAGGGCCGTGTGCATCAACGCGTCGTTGCTCCGCGTCGCGACGAGCATATCGAGCTCGGGACGGGCTTCGCCGCAGGCGCCCGCGACGTGGTCGAGGATGCGTTCGATCCGGCTGGGACCCTCGGCGCTGCGCCGGACATGGATCGCGAAGGACGGGGTCAGCCAGGGGAAGAGACCGAGCCCCGCGCCCAGCATCTTGAGGCGGTTCTTTCGCTCCCTGGGGCCGATGGTGAGGCGGGGCCTCGGTCGGTCCAGCGCGACCACGTGGCTGAACTCGCGTGCATGTGGATAGAGCGCGTAGGCGGCCGCCTGCCCCCACTCGCCGCGCCCCGCTGCGCGCGTGCCAGGGAGTGTCCGCTCACCGCGAGAGGGCCGTATGACCTCCCGGAGGAGGTGGGCGGGGTTGCGGCGGAAGGCGCCGCGCCGGCCTGTCGAGCGCTTGTAGCCCAGGCGGTTATCGGCGGTGATGATGAGCTCGCCCCGACAGACCCGCCGGAGCTCGTCGGTCGGGAAGCCCCACCCGGTGGCAGGAGAGGGGAGCCCGCCCTCGAGGACGACCAGGTCGAAGGCTCCGTCCAGGAACGGCAGGCGGCGGTCGCCGCCGGCCACCGCGGCGTTGGTGGAGCCCGGGGCGAGGGCCTGGGCCCGGTCGAGGGTGAATCGGAGCCGGGCGTGCTGGGGTTCGGCCACCGTCACGTCGAACCCGAGGGTGCCGAGGGCGACGGGGGTCCCCGAGAAGCCGTTGCCGAGGAAGAGCGCGCGGCCAGAGGAGCGGCCGAGCAGC
>JAQWJQ010000306.1 GCA_029248265.1 Planctomycetota bacterium | reverse complement strand
TCCAGGTCCTGGGTGGGCACCTGCAGGCGCTTGTAGATCACGTCGCCCGACTGGCCCTGGGTCCCGAAGGGGTAGGCGAAGAGCCCGGTCCAGGGGTTCACCTCGGAGCGCGGCCCGAGCCCGCTCTGGGCGCCGTTGGTGGTGGCGCCATAGGGGTCCGAGCAGCCGATGCCCATGATCTGGTTGGAGCCGGGGCTGATGCAGGTGCAGCACAGGCTCCCCGTGGCCGAGGCGAACCCGTGCTTGAGCCAGGACATCCCGAGCTGGCGGATGGCGCCGCCCTCGATGCGATAGAGGTTCTGGCCGATGACCGGGTGGAAGCGATTGCTCCCGTTCCAGTTCATGGTGGCGTCCCCCACGTTGCAGGCCGTGGTGGCGAGCGCGAAGGCGCTCATCTCCGCCGCGCCGCCGTAGCTCTGGATCGCCGGCAGGTCGCCGATGATCACGTCCGGCCCCATCGGGGGCGAGGAGCAGTTGATCCCGCTCCCCGCGCTGATCGTCGCATCGAAGACGCCGCCCGCCGACTCGTTGAAGCCCCCCATGCGGAGCAGGTAGGTGCTGCCCGCCAGCGCGGGAAAGGTGACCCTGGTTTGAACCCCGCAGGCGTCATCGTTGCAGGCGATCGCGCTCCCCGTCGGGCAGGCCGCTCCGTCGTAGACGGCAACCGTCGTGTCGAAGGTCGCCTGGCAGGTGCTGATCTCCGTGGAGCCGTCCACGGTGGCGGTCCACAGGTACCAGGCGTCCCGGTGAATCTGTCCTCCTGAGCCGCAGCCATCGAGCGCCCCCTCCGTGAGGGCCTGGGTGGTGTCCATGGGGAAGACACCGAAGCCCGCGATCGAGACGGGGTTCGCGCAGGTGTCGTTGGGGATACCGATGACCGTGTCGATGGTCAGCGTCGCCGTCCCGCGCGCCACCTCATCCCAACCCCCGACCCGGACGCGATAGTCCACGCCGGCCACCGCGGTGAAGGCGAGCCGGGAGCGGAGCGCGCACTGGTCGTCGTTGCAGACCAGCGGCGCCGCCGTGGCGCAGCTCTCGTCCGGGTAGACCGCCAGCGTGGTGTCGAAGTCCGCCGCGGCGCAGGTGTCCATCTGGATCGGACCGCTCACCGGCGACGTCCAGCGGAACCACACGTCGTTATGGATCTGCCCGTTCTCCCCGCAGGCGTTCCCCAGACCGTCCGTGGCGGCGAAGGTGGTGTCCACGGGGAAGGTCCCAGCCCCTGCGATCGGCTGGGCGAAGACGCAGAGGTCCGCCCCCTGAGCGGCAGCCGGGGCCGCGACGGTGATCGCTGCGAGAGAGAGGGCAATCGACGGGGCCAAGGCGAGGAGCTTCATGCCTCGACCCTAAGGGCTGGTCGCTGAAACCAGAAGGACACCACCCCTGCTGGCCCCTGGCGGCGCCTCCCGCTCCTTGGTCGCGGGCCTTGAGGGCCAGCGCGCCGCCACCCAGCTGGCGCCCCTCGTGGGTTCAGGACAGGTGCCCGAGGGCGAGCAGCGCGTAGAAGGTGTACTCCACGTCCAGCTCCTCCTCGGCCCAGTGGCCGTAGAAGCTCTTGCCGTTCCAGAGCGTGTCGAGGTAGTCGAGGCAGAGATCCTTCGCCCCGCCGAGATCCGCGCCCAGGATCCCCAGGGCGTGGAGGATCGTGGCCGTGGACAGCAGGTCCGGCATGGGCGCATCGGGGATCGCCTTGAAGCCGCCCTTGGGGTGGATCTGCGAGAGGAGCCAGGGAGCGACGTCGTCAGGCACCGGGAGCTCGAGCTGAGAGAGGACCGCGACCGCCGCCGCGGTGGACGGCCCCATCCCCCACCTCAGCTCGGTCTCATTGGAGAAGCCGCCGTCTGGAGTCCGGAGCTCCACCATGGCGGCGCCGAGCACCACGGGCGCCGGCATCGGCACGCCGACGTCCTGGTAGACGCCGAGCGCGAGGAACGCGTCGTAGAGCGTGCCGCGTGCGCGGCCGGGGTCCATGCCGAAGGAGCCGTCCGCGCTCCGGCAGGCCGCGAGGTGCTCGGTGATCGAACGCACGAACGTCTCGCTGGGCCAGCCTTCGCCGAGAGCCGCCCAGCAGCGCACCAGACAGGCGCGGTGCACCAGGTCGAGGTCTTCACCGTCCCCAAAGGTCTCCAGGTACGGGCGGACCTTGTCGGCGGGCAGCTCCTCGGAGAGCGCTACCAGCGCGTCCAGGAGGAACGCGGTGTAGTAGAGGTCCGTCTTGCCGGCGCGGTCCGCGCCGCCGCCCTCCGCGGTGAGCTGAGAGCGCACAAACTCCACGACCCTCGGCGTGGCTTCACCGAGGACACTCGGCGCGAGCCGGGCCACCTGCAGCATCTCGAGGCGGAGGCTCAAGCGGTCGTCTTCGGCGCCTCTTCCTGGCGAGACCGGTTCAGCGCCTCGAACTCGGAGCAGTAGCCCTCGATGAGGTCACCCTCCCCGAAGATCTTGCCCACGACCCGGCGCAGGAGCCCCTTGACGCTGGGGTGCTGGAGCGGTGTCAGCGACTCCACCGCCGCCACCTCGTAGGCGTCCGCGAGGTCGCGGGCCTTCTGGACGACGCCCCACTCCCCAAGGCGCGCCTCCAGGGCCAGCCGCTCGTCGGAGCCGGGGGAGCCCACGGGGCGCTCCTTGCGCCAGATCGCATCCAGCATGGCCTCGGCATCGCCGCCGGCCGCCCGCTTGTGGGCGATGGCCATGATCAGCGAGGGGCGCAGGTCGGCCAGGTCGTCCGAGTCGCCCTCGCCGGTGAAGTCGTCCAGGTCATCGTGGATCTGGTAGGCGATGCCGAGGGCCTCGCTGTAAGGCCCGAGCACCTCGAGCACCTCCGGCGCGGCGCCCGCGAGGAGCGCGCCCTGGCGCAGGGCAACCTCGAAGGCCGGGGCCGTCTTCTCCCGGAAGATCCCGAGGACGTCCAGGGAGGTGAGGGGGCGCGGGGCGCGGGCCCAGTTGAGCTCGGCGCCCTGGCCCCGTGAGAGCGTGGCGTGTCCCTGGGCTGCGACGGACAGGAGCTGCGCGCGGGTCTCGCCGTCCACCTCCAGCTCGCCCAGCAGGCGGTAGCCCTCACCGAGGAGCAGGTCTCCGATGTTGATGGCCACCGCGACGCCGTGCTCGGCGTGCAGCGTGGGCGCGCCGTAGCGCACGTCGTCCCCGTCCTCGATGTCGTCGTGGATCAGCGACGCCTTGTGGAAGCACTCGATGGCCACCGCGAGCTTGCGCACGTCCGCGGTGAAGGCCGGCGCCTCGGCGCGGCCCTCGCTCTCCAGGGCCATCCAGATCGCGGTCGCGAGATAGGGTCGCCAGCGCTTGCCGTCGCGCGCGAGCCAGTCCCGAGCGAGGTCGTCCGTGGCGGGGTCCACCCCGGCGGCGGGGCCCATGACCTCGTCCAGCGCGTCGCGCTTGAACCAGGCGCGGACGTCGCCCTTGAGCCCCTCGAGGTCGAGGCGGTAGGTGCGGTCCTCGGCGGTGAGGTGGATGAGGTCGCGGACCTGGTCCACGTCCACGTTCGTGTCGATGCAGTCGTCCTGGAGCAGCGGGATCGACATGCCCGGGATCGCCACCCGCTCCATGTGCGGGAAGCACTTCTCCAGCACGTTGAGGCAAGAGACCCCCACGATGGCGTCGATCTTGCCGGTCTCCACCATGGCCGTGACGATGGCCGAGCCCTCTGCGATGAGCACCGCGTAGCCGAGCTCCTCGGCCTCGCGCGTGAAGTCCTCGATGGAGCACAGGCCGCACTCCTTGCACAGCATCCCGAACTCGTCGAAGGGGGCGGGGCAGTGCTCCTCGACCCGCAGGCACTTGGGGAGGAGCAGCAGGCGCCGCTCGTAGGGCACCTGGGCCAGCTCGTCCCGCCAGACCTCGTTGTTCAGGAGGACCGCGGTGTAGTCGATGAAGACGTCGTCCACATCGGCGCGCCGGATGACCTCCACGGCCAGCTCCCGCAGCTGCAGGATCGAGGCGGGTGCGACGACCGCTCGCTCGGCGACCAGCGCCGCGGCGAGGCTCCGCAAGCGGTCGCGGGTGGCGCGCTCGTTCGGGATGTTGGACTGGGTCGTGCGCTCTCGGACGATGGGCAGACGGCGGGGCAGCTGGACCGTGGTCTCGCCGCCAGAGAGCGTGCTCCGGATCGCGGGGGTGGCCTCCGGCGCAGCCTCGGTCGGCGCGTCGGGGGAGGCGGTGGCGGGATCGGGGGGCGGGTTCATCGTCGTGGCGTCCGGGAGGGGAGTGGCTCGCATTCTAGGGGCTCGCCGCTCGAGGTGCGCCGAAACGCCGCCAGGGCTGAACAACCTGTACACGGGCCGCTGCCCGCCGGCGTGCTCAGGTGTAGGCGCCGAACCCGAAGAACCAGTGCTTCTTGGCGAAGCGGTACATCCAGTGCTTCTCGGGAATCTCGTTCCCCGGGTCGTGCTGGCTCGGACGGGACTCCATCCGGTCGTACTCCTCGAAGGCGTCACCCCGGGCGGTGGTGTCGCGGGCGCCGTGGCGCCGGCCCACCTCGGCCAGCTTGTCCGGGGCCTCGAGCACGATGCAGCCGCGGGTGGTCTCCGCGGCGGTGCGGCGGAAGTCCTCGAGCATCTTGGACTCGGTGAGCGTCTTGTAGATGTCGCCGTCGTTGTCCTGGATACGCTCGGTGGCGTACTGGACGATGGGACAGGGCTCCACGTCGCCGTAGGGCGAGATGTGGTGGCTGATCCCGATGGCCGCGGGGCACAGGGCCTGGCCCTTGTCGTCCCAGTAGGCGTCCACGAAGCCGATGGCCTTGCGGTTGCGCATGTCCACGGCGAACTGGCGGGTGCTGCGGATCTGCTCGGGGGTGAGGGCCAGCTCGGGGGCGGCGTCAGGCCCCACGGCGCGGTAGGTGTGGAACCAGCAGTAGTGCACGCCCAGATCGATGAGCTTGTCCACCCACTCCTCGCGCACGAGCTGGTCGTAGTTGGTGGCGCACACGCTGGACGCGACGCCCACCAGGAGCTTGTGCCGCAGCGCCGCCTCGATGCCCGCGAGGGTCTTGTCGTAGACGTCCGTGCGCCCGCGGCGGGCGTCGCTCTCGACGGTGTCGCCCTCGACGCTGATGAGCGGCGTCGCGTTGCCGAGGCGCGCGAGCTCGGCGGCCACCTCGTCGGTGATCGGCTGCCCGTTGGTGAAGATCTGGAAGTAGCAGTCCGGGTGCGCCGCGAGCATGCGCATCAGGTCGGGGTGCAGGAAGGGCTCCCCGCCGAGGATGCCGAAGAAGCGGTTCCCGTGCTTCTTGGCGTTGGTGACCATACGGTAGAAGTCCTCGAAGCTGATCTTCTTCTGCGGCGCCGCCACGTCCACCCAGCACCCGCGGCAGCGCAGGTTGCAGGAGTTGATGATCGAGATGTAGAGGAAGGGCGGGAAGACCTTCCCCTCCTTGAGGCGGCTCTTGAAGCGCTGCACGCTGCGCATGCCCTTCCAGCCGAAGTTGTAGGCGAACTTCCACTGGACCTTCGGGGAGGTCGTGCGGAGGACGCGCATGGCGAGGGCGGCGCTCAAATGTCCCACTCCTGGGTGCTCGGACCGTCGGTCTTCTTCTGATCCTGGGCCGAGCGAGAGCGCGCGATGCGCTCCTCCTGCTTGGCGCGGGCGCGCCGCGCGCGCTCCTCGATGTCACCGGCGCTCGGGAGGCTCATGAGGACCTCCGAGGGGATGTCGAGCTTGTCCTTGAGCTCCTTCAGGCAGCGCTTGCGCTCGAGCAGGGCCTTGGACTCGTCGCGCTCCGTGGAGAAGCGCTTCTTCGCGGACCCGCTGCGCTCCTTGAGCGCCGAGTAGATATCCCCGCCGAGGAGCGAGGAGATGTCCACCTTCATCGACTCCGACGCGATGTCCTCGGCCTTGACCTCGTCCCCGTTGATGGGCCCCTTCTTGTACTTGGGGAAGAGGATGGCGACCTCAGGGCAAACCCGGCTGCAGGCGGGGCAGCTGGTCTTGCACTTCTCCTGGTTCTGGACCGTGATCCGCCCGTCGCCGTCCACCGAGTACACGTCGAATAGGC
>JAQWJQ010000301.1 GCA_029248265.1 Planctomycetota bacterium | reverse complement strand
GTCGTGTCCTCACCGTGTTCGACGAGATCAGGAAGGACCTTCGTGGACGGGTGTTGATCGGCGACGAGCACTCGCTCGCCAGCCTCGACGTCAAGGTCCGGCGGGGTGCCACGATCAAGGCGACCAACCTGACGGACACCTTCACCATGGAGGACTTCTACGTCGAACACGGTGAGGATACGACCCCGATCGGAGTGATCGAGGACGGACGCCTGGACCTCTTCACGACCGACCACACCCCCGAGGCCGCCGCCGGCACCGTCTACCTGGCGCTGATCCAGGAAGGCGGCACCCCCTAAGGGGCGGCGCGCAGGGGCCTCAGCGTCCCCCGCAGCGCTGGAGTCCGTCGCCGATCGCCGCGGCCTCCACGGGGGTCGCAAACCTGCCCAGGGCGCTGGCCTGCGTGTAGGTGCGGTGCGCGTCTTGGCGTCGGCCGAGCTCCTCCTCCAGGCTCCCGAGGAAGAGCAAGGCGGCCACGTTCGTGGGCTCCGACGCGACGAGCTCCTGGAGGGTGCCGATCGCACCCGGCGCCTGACCACAGGCGGCTTGGGCCATCGCCTGCACAAAGCGCAGGGCGCCCTCGTCTGGCCTGGTACGTCGCGCGAGCGAGACCTCGGCCAGCACGGTGCCCGCCTCACCGGAGTTGATCCTCAAGGCCCAGATGCGCGCCTCGAGCTCGGCGCGATCCATGGCGCTTGCGAACGGCTCCACGTCCTGCAACGAACGTAAGGCGCGCTCGTGATCACCTGTGGCCTCGAGGATCGCGGAGGAGAGCGCCATGCGCACCTGCACGCTCCTCGGCGAGAGCGCTGTCGCCGTGGTGAGGTGCTGGAGGGCCGCCGCGGCGTCCCCGCCGACGAGCTCCGCGCGCCCGAGGTCCGCGTAGCCCGCCGCGTCCGAGCGGTGCACCGCGTCAGGCACCAGATTGCTCAGCACCCCCAGCAAGATCACCGGGACACCGATCATCGCGGCTCTCCCCGGCTCCCTTCGTCGCCACGCCCCCGCGAGCTGCACGAGGGAGTAGCCCGCGCCCACCGCGAGCACCGGGGTGAGCGGGACACGGAAGCGCGCGTTCACGAAGAAGAGCAGCACGCTGAGGGAGTACACCGAGAGGAACCCAAGGAGGACCCCAGCTCCGCGCTCCCGACGCCGCCACGCGAGCACGAGCCCCACGACCCCGAGGCTGAAGAGGACATCCCAGCGGGACGGGCTGAAGCGCAACGCAGGTAGCGTCCGGCGCGCGGTGAACTCGATGGCCTGGTTGTTCGCGAGCTCAACGTTCGTGCACAGGAGCCGGGCCTTCCAGGCGAAGAGCCTTGCGGCATCTCCCGGCTCGCTCAAGATCCAGGCCAGCGCCCGCCGACCGTAGTGGCGCGAGACCTCGCCCGGGCGGAGCTCACGGCCCTCCGCCCTCTCCGCAGCGGCCACCGAATCGTGGAAGCCATCCCACCAGCCTTGCCGGGTGCCGGGGACGATGGCGCTCACGCCGTCGCTCTGCGGGTTGTTCCCGATCCAGAAGTTGACCCCGGCCTGGGTGGAGATGAGCGCGGGATCCCCCGCCAGCACGTTGACCAACGTCACCGGCGCGATGGGCATGAGCGTCCCGAGGGCGAGTGCCAGCCCGCTGACTGGCCGGCGCGTACGCCAGATGGTCCAGGCGAACAGCCCCGGCATGAACAGCAAGACGTTGGGACGGGCGATCGCCGCCAGCCCGAAGAGCACCCCTGTCCAGACCGCCGCCCGCGGGCGGTCGTCCCCACCCCAGGCGACGCAGCGGTCCAAGGCCCACAGCAGGAGCGGTACCAGGAGGACCGGGATGAGGAGCTCGGCGTCGAAGGCCACCATGACCGGGGAGAGCGCGACGAAGCCCCCTGCCCACCAGGCGGCCTTGCGCCCCACCACACGGCACGCCAAGCCCGCAGTGAGCCCCGCTGCGACTCCCCCTAGAAGGGCCTGGGCGAGCCTGGCAAGGAGCGTAGAGCCAGGGGAAAGGGCAGTCCAAATGGAGAGGAAGTAGGGATAGAGCGGCGCCCTGAAGAACGATCCATCCTGGAAGGTCTCCCCCCCCACGAGCGTGCGCGCCCAGGCGAGGTGATACGCGGCATCCATGGTGGGTGCCTCAAAGCGCGGGTGGTCCCGCAACGCCAGCACGTAGGCCACGCGCAGCAGGGCCCCGAGCCCGAAGGAGGCGAGCACGGGCCAGCGCCACGCGGGCCCCCCTTGCCGCCCCTCGTCGGGCACCTCATCCACTGTGGTCTGCGCTTTGGTCACCATGGAGCACCGAGAGACCGCCTCAACAGAGGCGGGCCGCGCCGCTTCCTTGGAAGTGAGACGCGGCCCGCAGCGTACGGAGTCAACTCAGCGAGGTGAGAACACTTCTCCGGACTGAAGCGCCCCGGTGGACGGCCCATCCGCCCCGCCGAGAACGAAGACCCGGGACTCATAGGTCAGGACGGCGGCCCCGTGGCGCGGCCCCTGGAGGGGGCTGTCCGCTCGCCAGGCGTCAGCAGCGGGGTCGTAGACCTGCACCTCAGTGAAGGCAGAGGAGGCGTCTGCGCCCCCGCAGATATAGAACTCACCGGCCCAGAAGGCGGCCGCCCCCGTGGAGGACCGGGGCAGGGGCATGGGCTGGAGTTGCCCTGCGCCGCTGGTCTCCCAGGTCCCGGTCACGGGGTCATAGGCCTGCGCCTCGGCGACCCCTGACTGGGCCACGAGGGCGCCGGTCCGGCCGCCGAAGACGAAGAAGCGCTCTCCGTCGGATCCTGCCGCGGCGAGGTGCACTGCCGTCGGGAGCGCCGGGAGGGTCGTCCACGTGTCCAACACCGGGTCGTAGGCGGCGAAGTTCCCGACGGTTCCACCCGCCGGGGCCACCCCACCGGCCACATAGATGAGCCCATCGAGCGCCGAGACCGAGCACCCGCCGGCGTCCCAGGGCATTGCGCTCCCAAGGCTCCACACATCGGAGGAGGGGTCGTAGATCTGGACCTTCCCCGCAGAGCCCGCGTCGAAGCCACCGAACAGGTACACGGCGCCGTCCAGGGCAACCGCAGCATGGCCGCCGCCCGTGAAGGAGCGGGCCGTACGCGCGGTGGAGTACGAGCCCTGCTGGACGTCGAAGGCGAGGGTTTGACTCGCCCCAGCACCCAACAGGAAGATGAGCCCGTCGACCTCGGCGCTGCAGGCGTCCTCGACAGCCAGCGAGGGCGGCGAGGCCTCACGCCACTGACCGAGCTTCATGCCCGGGACAGGCGGCATGTACCGGAACCCGCCGGTGATCGTCCGGGAGTCCAGCCCGACCTGCACTTCCACATCGAGCGCGCCGGAGGCAGCCCCGGTGGCGCTTGGCGGCAGCACACCGACGATCCGGGTGTCCGATACGGAGGTCAGGGTCGCGGCGACTCCGCCAATGAAGACGCTGGTCGCACCGAGACTCGTCCCGAAGTTTTGACCGCCCAGCACGAACCGCTGGCCACCGCCAGCGGGCGCGCGCCAGGGGAAGATGTCGTACGGGGTCAGACCGAGCGCAGCTGCGTCGTCAGGGACCTGAGCCCGCACACGGTTGCCGTTGTAGTCGATGGCCAGGAGGGCCCCGCCAGGCCCGGTCACGACGTCGAGTCCACGATTCTGGCCGAAGGGATCGCTGCTGGTCGCGTGGAGGACCTTGGTGCTCACCTTCCGGCCGGTGGCATCCAGAACGATCTGCCAGATCCCGGAGTTCCACTTCATGGCGACGAGGTCCCCCCGCATTGCGGAGTTGAACGCCGTCGCCCGATACTCATCAAGCCCGTTCGTGGACGCGTTGACGGAGGTCAGCGGACCTGCGTGGAGGTGCGGAATGCTCGGGGTGTAGTTGGAGCGGTAGACCCCTTGCCGCGCGTCATAGCGGCCTCGCGCTCGGTTCGGAGCGCCGTAGTAGCGACCCGGCTCGACCAGGTCGAGCGCGTCCGGGCCCGAGGGGTGCGGGTAGCCGCCCTGCGTCACCATGTCGATCGACGCGGGCCCGTAGTTGTTATTCGGACCGTTGTCCGTGGCGTACATGTAGCCGTTGGTGTGAACCAGCACATCCAACGAGTTGCGCAGCCCGGGCGCGTAGACCTCAACGTCCACGCCGCTCACCACGTCAATCTGTTCCCCGTACACCTGGTCGGCAACGAGCGCGCCCGTCACGGAGTCTTCATACTCAACGACACCGTTGAAGCCCGAACGAGAGAGGCAGATCTTCAGCAGCGCTGCGGACAACGGCGACTCCGGCACGTCCCCGCTGAGGGGCCACTTGATGCCGGCGTTGGTGTTGCTGCCCGAGCAGAGCAGGAGGTCACCGTTGTCATCCACGAACATGCCGTTCAGGCCATGGTCGTGATTCGACAACGGCAGGCCGGTCACCAGGGGCTGAGGCGTGTCGAAGTCGGGCCCTGTCAGGACGGTCACTTGCCCGGTGAAGTCCGACGACCCGGTGAACGCGCCGCCCCCGTTCTGGAAGTGCTCGCCGTGGGCGATGTAGAGCTTCAGGCTCGTGGGGTCCTGAGGGTCGTAGACGTCGTAGGGGTTGAAGACCACCCCCAGGGAGTCACGGTTGGTCAGGTTGGAGATGCCGACCTTGAAGTCGTTGGACAACACCGTGTAGTCGTCGTCGTAGGTGATCACGTGGATCGCCCCCTCCAACGAGCAGGCGTAGAGCTTCCCGTCAGGTCCCCAAGCGGCGCTCGTCGCATTGGTCACCACCGCCGCAAGCGAGCTCAAGACGTCGAACCGCACAGGGATCGGTCCGGTCGGGGAGTAGCTGAACGGGAAGGGCTGGCTCACCCCATTCGGCGTCTCAACCGTCACCTGAATCGCGCCTGACCCCGGGGGCGAGTCGAAGACAATGAGCTCGCTTCCGAACTCGTCAAAGTTGGCCACCGTGAGGTCCTGGGATCCCCAGTGAACCACCACCTGCGAGGCGGGGAAGAAGCCAAACCCGCTGATGTCGATGCGGTTACCGCCGAGGTCCGTGCCCACGGAGGGCATGGAGTGAATGACCGGCTGGACGGCTGACTCGTCGTGACTCAGGAGCGCAGTGATGTCGGAGGCGACCACGCCTCCCTCGAGGATGTCGATGGAGAGCGGCATCTGCGCCAGATCCGTCACGGCGAACCGCGCCTCGACGGTGTGGACGCCGACTGCCAGAGTCTGCGGGCCCGAGGCCGCGGCCCCATCCACCAGGAGGCGGCGGTCGAGACCGCCAGCCGCCTGGACGTCCAGCGTCCTTGCGGTCGTGAGCTCGAACGAGCTCTCCCAGACCACCATCGCGTCAGAGGTGAAGGAAGACTGGCCGATCGTCCCGCCGCTCGCCGCAAGCGTCAGCCCCTCCAGGCGCTGCACGAAGTCGGGGGCGGTGGGGACATTGTCCAGGAGGAAGGCGGCCCCAAGGGTCGCCCCGTCGTACATGCGGACCAGCGCCCCAGGCACGGCGTCCGAGGCGTAGACATTGATGGTCCGGTCGTCCGAGGCGAAGTTCGGCGTGAGGTTGTCATCACCGATCTCGAGCTCCACGGAGGAGGCCCCGAGGGCAAAGTCGAAGGCGACGTCCGCCGCGCTCCCGGCTTGGCCGCCGTTGACGGTCCAGTCGAAGGTCGCCAGCTGACGGCCGGGCTCGTGGGTGTGAGACTCTGCCCCGAGGAGTTGGACCGTCTCCAGCCCGTCCCCGTCATAGTCCACCACGTAGGTGGGAGCGCTGTTCGGAATGGGATGGAGGAACCCCCACCCGGCTTCTGCGCCACCCGTCGCGCTGGCGTTCGCCGTGAAGGACAGGCCGAGCTCAGTCGACTCCAACTCGAGGTCGAAGACGTGGTCCTCGTGTTCGGTCGGTTCGAACGTCACCGCCACGTTGGTCAGCCCGGGCGCCGCCATAATCGGTGGGTCGACGGTGTAGGAGCGCTCGGCAGCATCACCGGTGTAGGCGACGCCCCCGTTCTCCACGCTGAAGTCCGCGCTGGACCCAACGCTCGGCTCCATGAAGGTGACCCGATCGATCGACCCGGGGTGAAGCCCGTCGTTCTGAACGACGAAGCTCAGGGTCGAACTGGCGCCCTGGTCCACGATGCCGAAGACCAGACTGCTCGTTGGAGAGGAGAGGACTGGCACCGAGCGAAGGCTCACCGCGCCCACGATGCCTTGCCCCACTGAGGCGCTGAACTCGAGGTCGAACACGCCGTCGGAGACCACGACAGAGATCGGGTCCGAGATGTATGCCGCGTCGCGACCGACCTCTGCGTAGAGGTCCAGGTCGTCCAGCACCAGGGTGCCCTCGGCGAACACGTCGAAGACGCGCTCGCCCACCGCGTCCCGCACGGGCTCCCAGCTCAGGATCCTGAGCTCATAGGCGCCACTGGGCACCGGAAGGGCGTAGTCGAACTGAGCCCCAAGGCGGATCCCGTGGAAGAGGCCGTCCAAGTCGGTGCCGGACACGGGCACCCCCGAGGAGGCATAGGACCCCTGTGTGAATCCGTACTCGCTCACCCAGACCTGACCGCCCGGCTCGACAAAGTCGTTGGGACCGGCCGTGAAGAGGAGGTCTGCCCCGGTCGGACCGAGGGCCCGCCCGGAGAGGGACACCGGCAGCGGAGGGGCGCCCTGCCCCGCCTGGATCGCGGTGAGCTCCGCGGACAGGTCCCCCGTGGCGCTCGGCGCGAAGGTGACGTCCACACCGACGCTCTGCGCGGGCGCGAGCACCAGCGGCAGGCCGGATTGGGGAACGGCTTGGAAGCTCGTGGCGCCCTCACCGCTGAGCTGGAGAGCGTTCAGGGTGATCGCGCTCGAGTGGAGGTTGGTGAAGAAGACCGTCTGCGCTGAGGACGACTCACCAAAGCGCCCTTGGGCGAAGGTGAGCGCCAGGGCTGAGGGCGTCACGGGCGGAGCGACCAGCACCGCGGAAGCGTCCCCGTCGGAGATCAACACGAGGAGGGACGAGGTCGCCCCGAGGGTCGCCCCATCGGGGGCGCCGGAGCCCGGCGTGCCCCCGTCCAGCAGCGTGAAGAGCACACGCTCACCAGGCTCCGGGATCCGGTCGACCACGAGGGTGACCGGGATGTCCACGAACGTCGACCCAGCCGGGATGACCGCCGGGCCAGCGGGCAGGCTCAGGTCGCTGGCGCCGGAGGCGTCGCCGGTGACCACGAACGGTGCCACCACGTCCAGCCCGGAGGCGGTGTCCAGCTCAACGCGCAGGTCAAAGCCGCCCGAGGCCTCGTTGACGACGGTCCGGAAGGCCGGGAACTGAACCACGGGAAGCGAGTCGTCATCCGTGACGGTCAGGGTGTGCTCAATCTCCGCCCCCGGGCTCGCGCCCGTGATGGCGCCGAAGGTCATCACCAGGTCCTCGTCGCCCTCGTACAGAGAGTCATCGACGAGGGTGACCTCGAACTGCCCAGCGAGAGCGCCCGCGGGGATGACGAGCGGCATCGGGAGCACGCCCGCGTCGACCCCGCCGGCCGTGGCACTGCCCGACAGGACGATCGGCACCGTGACGTCGGCGGTGGCTGCAACGTCCAGCTGTACGTCCACGAACACCAGGCCAGCGGACTCCGCCGCGGAGGAGCTCGCCAGCGCGAAGCTCACCGACACCACGGAGTCGTTGTCAGAGATCGTCAGGGCGTGCGAGTCCGGCGAACCCAGCGTCGCTCCGACGGGACTCGAGAGCACGACGATCGCGGTCTCGCTCGGCTCGGGATCCGAGTCATCGATGATCTCGATCTGCGCGGTAGCGCCGAGGGCGCCGACCGGAATGGAGAGCGAGGTGGTCAGCAAGTTGACGTCCACGCCGGCCGTCACCGACCCCTGGAGGCTCAGGTCAACGGTCACCGGCTCGGACGCGTAC
>JAQWJQ010000266.1 GCA_029248265.1 Planctomycetota bacterium | reverse complement strand
ATGACCCGGTGCCTGGTCCCAGAGAGGGCCTGGAGCATCCTGGTGGCCTCCTGTGCGTCAGGGGCCTTCTCAAGGAAGCGCCGGTCCACGTCGCCGTCCTCACCCAGGACCACCACGGTGTCGGACCCAAGGACCAGCGCGCCCGCGCTGCCCTGGCGGTCCGCCACGGCCTGAGCCTTGCGGAGGGCCAGGTCCTCGGCCACGCCCCCCGCGTCGAGGGCGAGGTTGATGGTCTCGTCCACGTCCGCCGGGACGATGCGAAAGCTCACCCCCGCCTCGGCCAGGAGTCGGTGGCGCCGAGGGGACGCGGAGGCCAGGATCAGATCCCGATCCCCGGCGGCGTGACTCGCCCCGTGCGGCACCGCTCAGCGCCGGCGCGAGGCGGCCTTCTTCTTCGCGGCGGGCTTCTTGGCAGCCTTCTTCTTCGCCGCGGGCTTCTTGGCGGCCTTCTTCTTGGCGGCGGGCTTCTTGGCCGCGGACTTCTTGGCGGCTTTTTTCTTCGCCGCGGGCTTCTTGGCCGCCTTCTTCTTCGCCGCCTTCTTGGCGGCGGGCTTCTTGGCCGCCTTCTTCTTGGCGGCGGGCTTCTTGGCGGCCTTCTTCTTCGCCGCCGGCTTCTTGGCCGCCTTCTTGGCTGCAGCCTTCTTGGCGGCGGCCGCCTTCTTGGCGGCGGCGGCCTTCTTCACCGCGGCCTTCTTGGCGGCAGCCTTCTTGTCGGCGACCTTTTTGTCCGCAGCCTTCTTTGCCGCGAGCTTCTTGGCGGCGGCCTGCCTGCGGGCCGTCTCCTTCTTGCGTGCGATCTCGGCGCGCTTGGCCTCGGCCTCCTTGCGCTTGGCATCGGCTGCCGCAGCCTTGGCGCGGGCGGCCGCGAGATTCTTCTCCTCGGCCACGCGCTTCCGCTCGAGTTCACGGGCGCGCTTCTTGGCCTCGGCCTCAGCGCGCTTGCGCTCGCGCTCCTCCTCCTTCCGGAGGCGCTCCTCTTCGCGCTTGCGCGCGGCCTCCGCCTTCGCGATCGCGTTCGACCGGTCCTTGAACGACTTCTTGCCGTACTCGGTCGCCTGGAGGCACGGGACGCTCATGTAGATCGGCGCGTCCTCGTCTTCCCAGAGTTCGAGCACCTCATGAATGGCGAGCGTGAAGGAGAGCTCCTGGCCCTTGCCAATCAGGCCGTCGATCGAGCCGCGCGCCTTCTTCAGGGAGGTGGTCTTGGGGATGAGCCCGAGGCGATCCAGGAGCTTGACCAGCGGGAGGTGCACCGGGACCTGGCCATCTGAGGCCAGGAACATGAGGTACGACGCGCCAGCGTTCCCGAGGACACTCAGGCTCATGCCGGCCTTGCCCGCGGCCTGGGGCTCCTCACGGAGCTCCTCCAGATCCAACCCGTCGGTCTCCTGGAAGACGTCCTGGAGGTACTCCTTGAGGGCCATGGCTGCTTCACGGCGGTCGTGGAGCAGCGCGACGCCCTTCTTGCGTCCGCCATGGCGAAGGCTCTCGGAGATCTCCTGCGCCTGGCAGACGCGGATCTCGTTCCAGTCCTCGTAGGACCCCTTGAGGGCCTTCACGGAGGCCTCAGCCTGCTTCTGCGTCATGTGACGCATGAGCACGATGACCGCGCCCTGCTCCAGCAGGTTGAGGCCTTCGGCAGGTCCACTCGGCATGGGGTGCCGGAGCTTTACTTCCTTGATCAGCGCGGCGACGAGGTCGGACTTCTTGCTCACGGGGGTCAGCGGTCGTAGAGGAGCGGGAGGGCGCGGGCGACGCGCCGGACCTGCGGTGCTTCGCAGGATTGAAAAGGACCGCGCCGGGGGAGGCCGGGCGGTCCACAGTGAATACTGGGTGGCGTCCATGGCCGAGAGGCCAAGGGGCGCCGAGGGCGATCACTCGTCGCCAGCGTCAACGGCGGCTGCGGCCGCCTTCTTCGCGGCGACGCGGCCGTCGCGGCGAGCGGTCTTGCCGGCGGCCCGAGCGGCCTTGTCGGCGGCTCGGCGGGTACCCGTGGCGGTCGTCTTCTTGCGGCCGGGGCGCTTGCGCGGCTTGTGCTTCCCGGCGAGCGCGAACTCACCGGTGTACACACCCTGACGCTTGAAGATCGAGGTCACGGTCTGGCTCGGCGTCGCGCCTTCGCTGATCCAGTGCTGAGCACGCTCGACGTCCAGGGTGACCTGGCGGTCCTTGTCGACGGCGATCGGGTCGTAGAGACCGATGGTCTCAAGGACTCGGCCATCACGCGGTGAACGCGAGTCAGCGACGGAGATGCGGTAGCAGGGTCGGTTACGACGACCCGTGCGCTTCATTCTGATGACGACGGCCATGTTCGGGACTCTCAACAGCGACCTTGGTCGCCGCACTAGATGGAGCTCGTGTTCCGTTGAAGAGAAGAGATCGCCCCGGGACCGGGGCGCGTTCGTTGGGGCACATCTCGCAGGGGGCGAGGCGTGATGAGAAAAAGGACCGGGAGGAGCACTCCTAAAGGGCGGGAGATGCCGGGATCAGCGGGGGCGGGGTGCCGATCGACCGGCACGGAGCGCTCCTCCCAGGATCCAGGGGAGAGAGGACACCTGAGTGGAGGCGCCCTGTCCAGCATCCTGGCCCGCTTTTTTTGCCGTTCCCGGGCTCCGGGTCACCGCTTCTTGCGGTTCTTGCGCTTCTGCTTCGACTTGGCCTTGTCCTTCTTGCGGTCCCGAGGCTTGGCTGCGGACCGCGTGGAGGAGCTGCCCATCGGCCTCGGACCGGCCATGGGGCCCCCCGCGCCGAGCATCTCAGACATGTCGGGCATGCCACCGCCGCCGCCCCCGAGCAGGCCTCCAAGCCCGCCCAGGAGGCCGCCCCCCTTGCCCGCGGAGGGATCCGCCATGGCCCCGGAGGGCGACAGGCTCGCCAGGCTCTCGCGCTTGGCCTTGCCGCCAAGCATGGAGCCCAGCCCCATCTTGTTCAGCTGCTTCATCATGCGCCGCATGTCCTTGAAGCGCTTCAAGAGCTCATTCACGGCCCCCACGTCCTGGCCGGCCCCGCGCGCCACGCGCCGACGACGGCTCATATCCAGCGTCTCGGGCTCGAGCCGCTCCTGCCGGGTCATGGAGGTGAAGAGGGCCTCCAAGCGGTTGAGTTGACCGTCATCGATGTCGAGGTCCTTCGCCGCCTGCCCCATCCCGGGCATCATCCCGAGGACCTTCTTCATCGGGCCCATCTTCCTCACCATCCGGAACATGCCGAGCATGTCCTCGAGGGTGAAGGAGCCCATGACCATCTTCTCGTAGCTGGCCTGGGCTTCGTCCTCGTCGATGTTCTGCTGGGCCGTCTCGACGAGGCCCACCACGTCCCCCATGCCCAGGATTCGCCCGGCCATCCGCTCGGCGACGAACGGGTCGAGGTCGTCGACCTTCTCCCCCGCGCCGAGGAACAGAATCGGAGCGCCAGTGACCTCCTTGAGGCTCACCGCCGCGCCACCGCGGGCGTCCCCGTCCATCTTGGTCAGGATGACCCCCGTCAGCGCGAGGCGCTCATGGAAGGCCTTGGCCGACTGGACCGCGTCCTGGCCGGTCATCGCGTCGACCACCAGGACCTGGTTGTGCGGCTGGGTGGTGGCGGCGATCTCCGCCACCTCGTCCATCAGCAGCTCATCCACGTGCAGGCGGCCCGCCGTGTCGAGGATGACCACGTCGCAGCCGCTCGCCTTGGCCTCCGCCACGCCCGCTTCACAAACCCGCGGTGGCGCAGCGCCCTCGAGGTGGAAGACGGGGATGTCGAGGGAGCGACCCAGGACCCGCAGCTGCTCCACCGCAGCCGGGCGCTTCACATCCGCAGCGACCATCATCGGGCGCTTGCCGTGCCGGTCCCGGAGGTGCTTGGCCAGCTTGGCGCAGGTGGTCGTCTTGCCCGCACCCTGGAGGCCAGCCATCAGGATGACCGTGGGTCCGGACTTGGCGACCTCGAGGGTCGCGTCCTCCGGTCCCATGACCTCCACGAGCTCGGCGTGGACCGCGTGGACGAACTGGTCCGAGGCCTCCACGCCCTTCAGGCGACCCTCTCCGAGGGCCCTGGTCTTCACGCGCTCGGTGAAGTCCCGAGCGAGCTTGAAGTGAACGTCAGCCTCGAGAAGCGCCTGCCGGACTGCGGCAAGGCCCTCGTCGATGTTCGCCTCGGTGAGCTCCTTCTTGCTCTTGAAGAACGAGAAGGAGCTTCCCAGGCGCTCGGTCAGGGTCTCGAACATGGGGGGGGTTCTAGCACATGCCAGGGGCCAGGGGGCACCATGGAGCGCCCCTCTCGCCTCTATTCTGACACTCGGCGGATCGCCGCGCCGATGGAGGCCAGGCGATCCTCGATCCGCTCGTATCCCCGATCGATGTGGTACACGCGGTGCACCTCGGTGGTGCCACGCGCCACCAGGCCAGCCATCACCAGCGCCGCTGAGGCCCGGAGGTCCGAGGCCGTCACCGGGGCGCCGGAGAGCTCGGCCACGCCGCGAACCACGACCGCGGTGTTCTGTCGTCGGACGTTGGCGCCGAGTCGCTCGAGCTCCGGGACGTGCATCCAGCGATCCGAGAAGATCCGCTCGGTGATGATGCTCAGGCCGTCGGCCTTGGTCATCAGCGCCATCCATTGCGCCTGGAGGTCCGTCGGGAAGCCCGGGTAGGCGTGGGTGGTCACGTCCGTGGAACGCGGAGGTGAATCCGCCACGTCGTAGGCCTGGACCTCGATCCAGTCCTCCCCGGTCTCGAAGGGAACACGCGCCTCCTCCATGCGATCCAGGAGCGCGCCGAGGTGAGCGGGGCGGCAGTCTGCCACCCGCACCTGGGCCCCGGCGAGCGCCCCGCCGAGGACATAGGTGCCCGCCTCGATGCGATCCGGGATCACATCATGGGTCGCGCCATGCAGCTCGTCGACCCCCTCGATGGTGAGCATCGGAGAGCCTTGACCGGAGATCTTCGCCCCCATGGCGACCAGGGCGTCGCACAGGTCGATCACCTCAGGCTCGCAGGCGGCGCTCTCGATCACCGTCGTCCCCCGGGCCAGGGTGGCGGCCATGACGATGTTGGCGGTCCCGAGCACGCTCGGACCGTTGGCCGAGCCGAGGAAGACCCTGGCGCCGCGCAGGCCGCCAGGAGGGGCCTCTGCGACGACGTATCCGTGCTCAATTCGGACCTTGGCACCGAGGGCTCGCAGCCCCTTCAGGTGGACATCGATGGGCCGGACACCGAAGGCGCACCCTCCAGGGAGGCTCACCTCAGCCCGCCCGAGTCGTGCGAGGAGCGGCCCCAGCACACACACCGAGCCGCGCATCTTGCGCACCGCGTCCCAGGTGGCCTTGCCGCGAATATCCCCCGCCGCCGAGATATGAACCGTCCCGTCCGCGTCCTGATCAGCCTCCGCGCCGAGGTCTCGGATGATGCCCAGCATGGTGGACACATCCGCCAACCGAGGCGCGCGGGTGATGGTCACAGGCTCCCTGGGGAGCAGCGCTGCGGCGAGAATCGGCAGCACGGCGTTCTTCGAGCCGGCGGTTCGAATCGTTCCCTCGAGCGGTCGTCCGCCCTCGATGATCAGCTTATCCATGGTCCCCCTGAGGTCGCCGGGCCCGGCTGGGCCGCTGGCGTAGTTTCCGGGCAGAACCCGCTTGGCGGGCCCCCGGATGCCGATCGAGACCTTTCGGCCCCGCGGTTGCAGGCATCCTCGGGATGCCCTCGGCTGGTGGTGCGGTGCTGCCCAGGCCCCCCTCGGACCCGGACGACCCAGAGACTAGCGATCTGGGGGGGGCGGATCCAAGGGCTCGCTCCAAGGAGTCCGACCGCTCGGCCCGGCGCCCCCGCCGCCCTCCTCCCCCTGGCACGGGGATCCGGCCCGGCCAGTTCACCCGCGCGGCGACCCCGCCCCCCCTTTATTTGACTCCGCCCCCCCTCTGCACCTATTCTCTTGCGCCTGTATGCGGCGATTCAGAGTCCTCGGAGCCACCGAGGAGCGTCACCGCTGCCCTCCGGGAGCCGCCCCGGTCTCCCCTAGAAGACACCACCGCCTCGCCGCGCATCCAGCGGCGTTGACATGGATCAAATGGACAACCAAGACGTGAGCCCCGAGCAGCCCGGAGCGAACGCTCCGCAGCCCGCAGCGACCCAACCCGCAGCGCCGGAGCCCACTGGACAACCGGGCGTGGAGCACGACTCGGTGAGCGGCCTCTCTGAGGCGGGCCACACCGACCTCCAAGAGCACCGTGAGGCGGAAGGTTCGGCCGAGGCCTCGGCCGACACGATGGCCGCGCCGATGGAGGCCTACCACTCTCCCGAGCCGGAGGAGGAGGAGGAGATCGAGCCGGTCTCCGCACACGCTCCCTTCGACCTCCTGGAGGACGAGCTCCCGAGCTTCGGCGCGCTGCTCGCGGCGCGTCCGTCGGTCTTCGAGAACCCGAAGACCTTCGAGAGCTTTGACCGACAGGTCGACACCCTTGAGACCACCGGTGAAGTCGGTCGCCGCCGCGGGCTTGGCCTCTGGATGCTCGGCCGCTACGACGAGGCCGCCGAGGCGCTCGCCCCGTTCGCCGACGACGACGTTGCCTGCTACACGCGCGGGCGCTCGCTCGTCTCCGCTGGTCGCTCGGCCGAGGCCGTCGCCATCTTCCAGAGCCTGAGCAGCAAGTACCCCGAGGAGTCGAGTCCCTTGGGCGACA
>JAQWJQ010000264.1 GCA_029248265.1 Planctomycetota bacterium | reverse complement strand
CCGGAGCACGATGTGCTCCGGCCTCCTCTCTTGTTGGCGGTGGGTGTCGTGCGCACGCGGCGCCTCACCCCCGACTGGAGATCACCAGCTCGACTTGCGCATGCCCGGGATCTTGCCCTCGTGGGCAAGCTCGCGGAGGGTCACCCGGCAGATGCCGAAGCGACGGTACACCGCGCGGGGGCGACCGGTGAACGCGCAGCGGTTGCGGATCCGGTTCGGGTTCGCGTTGCGCGGGATCTTGGCCAGCGCGGCGCGGGCCTCGTCCTTGGCCTCCTCCGTGGTCTTGGTGGAGCGGATGATGCTCTTGCACTCCGCGCGACGCTCGGAGTACTTGTCGGCGAGTCGCCGGCGGCGATCGTTCTTTTGAACTGAGGAGACCTTGGCCATGGCGGTGCGGTCGGTGGGTGAGGGATCGAGGGTGGTTGGGACCCGACCGCGGCGGCGGACGCCGGTTCGGTCGGGAGATCGTGGTTCGGCGGGGCAGAGCGCACCCGCTGGGCCGAGCCGCGGCCTCTCGGAGGCCGGTTCGGGGGCAAGAAGATACGGTCCCAGGGCTCCGGTGGCAATCAAGCGAGTGCCCTGTCTCTCCCGGATCGGAGATTTCAGGGCCCTCGGGTCGCCCCAGGAGCCCCCTGCGGGGGTCAGGAGAGGGGGCGAACGGGCTCAGGGGCGGGGACCCTCCCCACCGCCGAGCGCCGGGCAGCGCCCGCGTTGGGCTCAGGCGAGTTCCTTGCGCACGCGCTCAAGGAGCTCCCTCGTGCGTGTGATCCCGGCCCGCTCGTCCGCGTCCGGCCCCTCATACTCGACGCCGACCCAGCCTCGGTACCCCGCCCCCTTGACGATGTTCATCATCCGGGCGTAGTCGATCTTGGTCTCGTTCCCGTCGCCATCAAACGCGTAGGACTTCGCGCTCACAGCCTTGGCGAAGGGCATGAGGTCTGCGACCCCTTGGTACCGATCGTACTCCCCGAAGTTGCCGAAGTCGGGCAGCGTCCCGACCCTCGGGTGGTCACAGCGGCGCATGACCCCCGCGAGCCATGCCCCGTCCGACGAGAGGCCCCCGTGGTTCTCGACGATCACGTTGATCTCGTAAGCGTCGCTCACCCGCGCGATTCTGAGGAGGGAGTCGGCGGCCCGTTCCGCTTGCTGCTCCGGGGTGCCTCCTCCCCCAGCGTTGACGCGGATCGAGTGGCACCCCAGGTAGGCGGCGGCGGCGACCCACTTGAAGTGGTTCTCCACAGCGTCCCTGCGGCGGGCCTCGTCCTCGTCCGCCAGTTGCCCCTCGCCGTCGACCATGATCAGGAGGCTCTCCACGCCGGCCTCGGTGCAGGCGCCCCGAAGGTCGTTGAGGTACCCGAAGTCCGTCCCCCGCCAGACCTCCTCACCTCCGCGCCCGGCGGACTTGAAGAAGGCGTTGACGTACTCGACGCCGTCCATGCCCAACCCCTTCGCGACGCCAGGGAATTCCAGGTTGGAGATTCGATCGGCGCCGGCGCTCTTGAGCGCACGGTGCAGCGACCACTCAGCGAGGGAGATTCTGAACCAGGGGTCTTCGTATTCCATGGGATCAAGGGCCAGGCCGACCCCCGTGGCCGCGGCGACTGCGGTGGCAGCGGAGGCTGCCTGCAGGACGTCACGGCGAGTGGGGCGGAGATCGGACGGGCCGTCGTGGGGCTTCATGCAATGCTGGATAGGAGGGAGGGTGGGACCGTCGCTAGCTTAGCGAAGCGCTCGCGCCGCCGATCGCCTGCCACCCGCGCAAGAGCTCTTGCGGGTCCAAGCCCCGACCGATCAAGACAAGCTGCGAGGCGTCTGGCGCCGCGCCGGGTTCACTGGTGGCTTCGAGCCACTGGTAGACCCCCTGGACGACCAGCGCGCCCCCCGGTACTCGCAGGACCCCCTTGGCCCGCATGAGCTCCTGGCCCCTTCGACGCGAGAGGAATTCGAGCCACATCAGCGCGGCGTCGCGGTCGATCTCCTCCCCTGAGCTAAGAGAAACGGAGCTGAGCCCCGAGGTGTGGGGCAGCGCCCCGTCCCCGGCGGCTTGGCTGAGCTCCATCCAGCGGGTATCTGCGCCTGCCGTGGGGCCGCCGCCAAGGACCCAGTCCAGCGGGACCCGGGCTCGCTCCGCGTGACGAATCGCCGCGAGCGGGTTCAGCGACGCGAGCAGCGCCGCTAGCTCGGGGATGCGCTCACCCTCGACCCGGTCCACGTGGTTGAGCACGAGGCGGTCCGCGTAGGCGATCTGAGTCCCGGCCTCCGCCGTTTCCTCCAGCTGCGCCTCGATCTTGGCTGCGTGCAACAGGGTCACGACTCCGTCCAGGTGAACGCGGTCCGCGAGCGCCTCATCGAGGAGGAAGGTCTGCACCGCGGGTCCAGGCGAGGCGGCGCCTGACGCCTCCACCAGGATCCGCTCCGGTCCTCCCTCGCCGCGCCTGAGCCAGCGGCCGACGAGGCCCCTCCCCCCCCCTGGATCCGTGAGCTGGGTCAGCGTCGCGCGCAGGTCCTCCTGGATCTCGCAGCAGATACAGCCGTTCGCCAGTTCGACGACCGCGCTCCCCTCCGCCTCCTTGCGCACCACGAGGTCTCCGTCCACACCGAGGGCGCCGAACTCGTTCACGATCACTGCGCATCGCAGCCCGTGACTCTCCTCGAGGATCCGCTGAACGAGAGTGGTCTTTCCGCTCCCGAGAAAGCCAGAGATGAGCGTGACAGGCGTGGTCATGGACCCATGACGTGATCCGGCAACCGCTCCGTCAACCACCGGTCGCCGTTTGAGGGCCTAGTTGAACTCTTTCCTGCGCCGCCCCGGGCGCTTGATGGCATCCTCGAAGAAGGCTCGGAGCGGGTGTACCTGCTTCGACCCGCCGCCATGGGCCGACGCCTCCCTCAACTCCCCCCGCCTCTGCTCCTCCTTCGGGACCTCGGGGTCGCCGCGACCCTGGGGGTGGCGAGCTGCGGGGAGCCCGACGACCCCGCTCCCTCGTCAAGCGCAGGCTTCTGGTTCGCCGAGCGCGGGGCCGAGACCAGAGACGCCATCGGCTCCCTCGGCTACGCCGCGGGATACGAGCCGGCGGCTGGCCGCTGGACTGGGCTGCGGGTCCATGACCCGGAGTCCGCTTATCTCGAACCGTTGCTCTTCTCCTCAGGGCACGAGGCAGCGGCTTACCTGCTTCTTCCGGACGGGACCATCGAGCGGCGCTGGGCCCTCAGTGAGGCCTCCAATCAGAGGGAGGTCGGCCCCAGGATCCAACACCCCACCCAGCGAGCCTGGCGCAGGATCCAGGAGCTCCCAGACGGCGACCTCCTCGTGATCCACGAGGGGCTCTGCGTCATGCGCCTCGCCCCGAACTCGACCATTCGCTGGAGGGCCGCTCCCGGTGCCCACCATGACTTCCTCGTCGAGGGAGACAGCGCCTGGGTGCTGGACCGGACCGTGACCCCTCTGACCACCTCGGAGCGGGAGTGGCTCGGGGGCCTCGAAGCGCAGGTCGCCCGAGACGGCCTGGTCCGCATCTCGCTCGAAGACGGCCGCGCCCTGGAGCGCGCCTCGCTCACCGAGCTGGAGGGTGGAGAGGACTGGACCAGGACCTACAGGGACGCGCTCAGGCGCGCGCGGTCCGTCGACATCGGAGACGCCCGCCCCGGCGGCGCCCTGCACCAAGCCCTGGACCCGCTCCACTCCAACGCGCTTGTGCGCCTCCACCCGGAGCGGAGGGTCCCGAGCGTGTTCCTTCGCGAGGCTGGCGCCCTGGTCGATGTGGCGCCTGGTCTCTCCAGCATCGAGCGCCTCCGCGCGGGCCCGTTCATCGGGGCCCATGACCCCCAGCTCGACCCCCTCAGCGGCGGCGTGCTGCTGTTCGACAACTTCGGAGACAGCGGGGTCGGCTCCCGTGTCCTCGCGCTGGATGTGGGGCTCCAGGCCGCCGAGCTTGTGTTCCAAGGCTCCGCCGAGGCGCCCTTCTTCTCGCCGGTCTGCGGGACGGTCCTGCCTCTCCCGGGAGACCGACTCCTCGTGATTGAGAGCACCGCCGGCCGCGCGCTCCAGATCGATCGCGAGGGCCGGATCCTCTGGGAGTTCAGGACTCCCTTCCGACTCCCTGAGGAGGACCTCGTGGCCGTCCTTCTCGACATGAGACCGAGGGGCAAGGCTGGCGAGGCTCAGCCTGCGGATCGCTAAACCGAGGCAGGGCTTCGGACCGACGACTGGAGGAAGAGAGGCCGGCGCGTTCCGCACCTGGCCGCCCCCCTGCCCCCATGCGATTCGACCTCCTCCGCCTCTTCAGGACCAAAGGTAAGCCGTCCCGGGACGCCATCGAAGCGGACTTCGGCTCCCCCGACCGCGCTGCCCGGGAGCTGACCCTCAAGGCCTCCTTCGGCGGCGCTCCGGCGCAACCGGTGGAGCTCTTTGACATGAACATCCACGGGGCAAGGGTCATCGCCCCCTTCCACTTCGCTCCGTCCGAAGCCGATGGCCAGCCCGTCCGCCTCGACATCAGGCACGAGTCGCGCCAGTGGGCCGTTCAGGCCCACTCGAGGGTGACCCAGCTCAACCGCTGGTCCGACGACAAGGTCATGCTCGAGCTCGAGTTCACGCAGCTCGGAGCGCTGTACGCACAACTCGACAACGCGCTGGGCAGGTACTTCAACCGCCGCGGCGAGGACCGAGTCGCGCCTGCCGAAGGCGAACGGATTGGCGTGCGACTTGCCCGCGGTCCGCACCGGGTCCGGGGGCTCGCGAGCGACCTGTCCTCCACCGGTCTGTGCACAAGGGCCCCCCTGGTCCAAGCGGCGGTCTTCCGCCTCGGCGAGCACGTGCAGGCGTCCATCGATCTCCCCGGAAGCGCCGAGGAGATCGAGGTTTCTGGGACCGTGAGGCACGGGTATCGAGACGGGAAGGACGTGCACCTCGGGATCGAATTCGACCGGGGCGCCACCCACGGAATGGCCCGCCGCCGGACCGAGTACCTGAAGTACATCGAGCGCAGACGTGAGGCCGAGGCCCACGAGCCGGGCCCAGCGCGTCGACCGGCCTGACCGCTGCCGCCCCCCCAAGGGCAGGGCGCGTGCATGCGGGGCTCTGCCGTGGACTGAACCGTTCGATGCCCCCATAGTGATGGCATGAGCACCGAGGGGAAGACAAGACCGGGCAGCCGCGTGCTGTACGAAACGATCTTCGAGCACGAGACCCGGCCGGGGTTCGTCTTCGACGTGCTCCTGCTCTTCGTGATCGTCGCGAGCATCGCGCTGGTGATGGTCGAGAGCGTGCCTCGGTTCGCGGACTCGCACGGGAGCCTCCTCAGGTCACTCGAGTGGGGCCTCACCATCGCGTTCACCGCAGAGTATCTGACCAGGCTCTACTGCCACCCACGACCGTGGGTCTACGCGCGCAGCTTCTTCGGGGTCGTTGACCTGCTCGCCATCCTGCCCACCTACGTCGCCGCCTTTGTCCCGGGCACCCAGGCGCTCCTGGTCGTTCGAACGCTGCGCCTCCTCAGGATCTTCCGGGTCCTGAAGCTGGCGCAGTTCGTCGACCAAGCCGACGACCTGCGCTCTGCCCTCCGGGCAAGCCTGCCCAAGATCACGGTCTTCGTCATCGCAGTGCTCTCGATGACGACCATCTCAGGCTCCCTCCTGTACCTGATCGAGGGTCCCGAGCACGGCTTCAGCAACATCCCCGAGTCGGTCTACTGGGCGATCGTCACCCTGACCACCGTCGGGTACGGAGACATCTCGCCCGCCACGCCGCTGGGGAAGTTCTTCGCCTCCATCATCATGGTCCTCGGCTACGGGGTGATCGCCGTGCCGACGGGCATCGTGAGCGCAGAGATCGCGCGGACGCCACGCCGTGGGGCTGTCGGCGGACAAGCCTGCACCGAGTGCGGCTCGGAGAACCACAGCCTCGGAGCCCGCTTCTGCGGGGAGTGCGGGGCCGGACTCGAGGACTGACCGACCCGCCAGGGGCTCACCCGAGCCAGGCCAGGAGCCCGGCCTGGAGCAGACCGAGCAGCGCGCCGAGGACTCCGCCCAGGACCTCGATCGCCCGCAGCTCCCTCGAGGCGACCGAGACGATGAGCTCCTCGAGCCGTGCGACGGGGAAGGACGCCACCTTCTCCTCGACGATGCGGTGGACATCGAGTCCCTGATCCAGCGCCTCATGGAACCCTGCAACGAGGACCTCGCGCTGCTCCATGACCCCCCTCACCGCCTGCGTGCGAAGGTCCGCGACCCGCTCGTCCGTGAGCAGGGCCCCCACCAGCGGCATGCGCCGGAACTCGGCGAGCTTGGGTTCGAGCCCTGCCTGGAAGGCCTGCTCGACCATCGGCTCGAGGTCGATGGTCGCGAGGACCCCCTCCAGGTCCTCGGGCCTGAGGAGGTGGTCTCCGACGACTCCCCCGATGCTGCGCGCCAGCTCCGGCTGCCGGCGGCCGACGAGCCCCTGCAGCGTGAAGCCCAGGACGCGCCGCGGCTCGATCGGACGGAAGATCATTCCCACGGCGACGCGGTTGGTGCCGTAACCGATCAGCGCTCCCACCAACGGCAGGAGAATCCAGGGGAGGAGTCCTTCAGGCATGGGGCCCAGACTACTTCGGCGCGGCCTCCGCAGTGATAGGATCCTGACATGGAGCCGCCCGATCCCGTCGCCTTCGTATTCGGTGCCACCGGCTATGTCGGCCGCGCCGTGGTCGAGGCCGCGGCGCGGACGCAGGGTGTTGGCCAGGTCATCGCACACGCCCGCCCAGGCTCGAGCCGCGGGGCCGCCCTGGAGGCCGGCGTCGGAGGTTCGATCCTCGTAGACCGCACCCCGCTTGAGCTCTCCCCGCTCGCGCACGCCTTGGAGGCATGCCGGCCGAGCCACCTCTTCATCTGCCACGGGACGACCGCCCGTCGAGCGCGGCGGGAGGGCCTCAAGGCGCCCTACGAGGCCGTCGACCTCGGCCTCACCCGGCTCCTCCTCGAGGCCGCGGCGGCCGTCTCCCCGCCGCCGCGAGTCGTCTACCTCTCCGCCATCGGCGCCTCCCCCCGCGCGCGCGGCGCCTACCTCAGGAACCGCTGGCTCGCGGAGGAGGCCGTCCGTTCCAGCGGGCTGCCCTTCACGATCTGCCGTGCCCCGCTCCTCGGCGGCCCGGACCGCCGCGAGCCACGGCCCATGGAGACCCTGGCGCGAACTGTCGCAGACCCGACCCTGGCGGTCCTCGGCGCGGTCGGGTTCACCAAGCTGCGAGACCGGCTCTCTTCGATGAACGCGGCCGAGGCGGCGGAGGGACTGGTCCGCAGCGGCTTTCACTACATGACCATCAATCGCGTGGTCCAGAGTGACGAACTTCGGCGGGTTGGGGTCTATGAGAGGGAACGCTGGACGCCTGAGTCCCGCCGAGACACCCCGAGGCACTGAGCCCTCAACCGCGCTCCCCCACCCCCATGTCACGCTTCCACCCGACCCGTCGACAAGAAGAGCCGGAACGGGGCGCCCACACGCTCGACGTCGTGGATGGGACGATCGTCGGGCTCCACGGGGCGGACGTCTTCGTCGAGCTCGGGCCCAGGAAGCAGGGGGTGATCCCCCTCGCGGCCTTCGAGACCGAGCCGCGGCTGGGCGAGGTCCACCAGTTCACCCTGCGGGGCCGCGAGGATGAGCTGTGGATGCTCAACCTTCACAGCGAACGGACCCTGTCCGAGTGGGAGGAGCTTGAGGCGGGCAGCCTCACGACCGCGAGGGTGCTCACGAAGACCCACGACGGCTATCAGCTCAAGATCGGACCCGTCTACGCATACATGCCGTACTCGCGCTCTGGGGTGCGAAAGCCCCGCGAGCGTGGCGCGCTCCTCGGCCGCTCCATCGTGGTGGAGGTCCTCGAGGTCGACGCCGACAAGCAGCGGGCGATCGTCTCCCGGAAGGCCGTCTTGAAGCTTCAGAAGGCTGGCGCTGCTCCCGGGGCAGTGGTCCCGGGGCAGACTGTCCAGGGACGGGTGACCCGCATCGAACCCTACGGAGTCTTCATCCGCCTCAGCCGGGGACGGGAGGGCCTCTGCCACGTCACCAACCTCTCCGCGGACCGAGTCGAACACCCGGGTGACGTTGTCCAGATCGGGGAGGTGGTCGACGCGCGCGTCCTCTACGTCCGGGCGGGCGGGAGGCGCATCGGACTCGGTTTCAAGCAGCTCCTCGAGAGCCCCTGGGTCCGGCTCGAGCGCGAGCACTGGGAGGGTCAAATCGTGTCCGTGGAGATCGTGCGCGTGGGGCGCTACGGCGCCGTCGGGAGGCTCTTCGCCGGTGCGGAAGGGATCCTCCCGATGTCCGAATGCGGCGATCGTTGCCCGCCGGCGGGCCTCTCCACCGGAGACCGCCTCTCCGCGCGGATCCTGGAGATGGACCCCGAGGAGGAGCGCCTCGCGTTCTCGCTCTTGCACGCGACTGGCCAGCCCATCGCCGCGGATGAGGCCGAGTGCATCGCAGACTTCGGCACCATCAGGAGCCTGCCCGCCCTGAAGGATCTCCTGCCAGAACCTGGCGCGGATGGAACGCCGAGCAGCGGCTTCTCAACGAGCCTCGGGGCCGTCCTGCGTCAGGCCCTCAAGGGGGCGCCCGAAGAACAGTAGGCGACGGGCGAACGGGCGACGCCGAGCGCGTCCACTGCGGCTCAATCGCCGCGCCCGACCCCAGCGCTCTCAGCGGACCGCGCGGACGCCTGCCCGCGCGAAGTACGGCACGACCGATTCTCTGCCGCCCTCCTCGAGGACGAGACTGAGGGGCCGATACATCCGATGGAAGCGCGGGTCCGCCAAGATGTCCGCCTCCCAGGGGTTCGCATCGAGAGTGCCCGTTTGAGGCTGGATCACCCCGTTCCCGAGGATCAGGTAGTCCGGCGCTTGGTCCAGGACCCAGCTCCCGTCGTGCCGGTGATGCCCCTTGACCTTGACTCCCCCGAGGTCCGGCGGTTGCTGCAGGAAGGCCCCGTGGGTCAGGCCGAGGATGTCCACCACCGGGAGCCGAGAGGCCCACCCGAACGCTCCGATCGGCGACACCCCGACAGCGCTCCCTGCCGGCGCGAGGTCACCGAAGGCCGCCCCCATCCGCAGCCAGTGGTGCTCGAAGAAGCGCTGCTCGAAGACGGCCTGGGGCCTCGCAACCAAGCCCGCCCCGGGCAACGCGACCACGAGCACCGCCGCGCCGGCAGCCGGGAGCACCCGCAGCCGCCCTCGACCGAGGCCTGCGACCATTCCAACTGCGCCGACGGCGCCGACCCCCACGAACGGGACCAGGAACCTCGAGTAGACCATCCAGTCCCCGCCGACTCCGAGGACGGCGACCAGGGACCCGAGGGCGGCGAGGGAGATCGCCCGCCCCTCCTGGTCCGTCCGCGGCACGAGGACCGCGAGGAGAAGCATCAAGGAGAGACCTCCCTCGGAGAGCGATCGCACGAGATAGCGAGCGCCGTACTCGAGTTCGACCGCGAGCGGGAGCGCCTTCAGCCCGAGCGCGTGGGGCGTGAGGCTTCCGAACCACTCCCACCTCAGGCCGGAGAGCACCAAGAGCGCGAGGAGCGGCGAGGCCATCCACCAGACCTCGGTCACCCCGAGTCTCCGCGCGGGCCGCATGGCGACCACGCACGCCGCCCAGGGGACCAGCGCCTCGACGCGAAGCGTGCATGCGACGGCGAACGCCAGCCCGGGAAGCGCCACCCCCTGCGCCTCTCCCGCGGCCCAGCGCGCCCAGCGGTGAAAGCCGAGGGCGATCGCCGCCGCCAGGGGCATGGTCCCGAGGCCGGCCACCGCGTGCCAGGCAACCGCGGGCGACACGGCGACCGCCCATGGCGCCAGCTCGGCGAAGCGGCTCCTGTCCCGTGCCCGGGCCCATCGACCGACGACGAACACCAGCAGCGCGAAGCTCGAGGCCCCGACCAGCGGAGTCCATACCGCGGGTGAGGCTCCTCCCCACAGGCCCAGCGCCGCGAGGAGGAACCAGCCCGGGCTCGTCACCCCGCCCACCGGCACTTCCCCGGGATTGAAGACCGGGCCCAGCCCCTCAACCCAGTGCCGGGCGTATCGATAGACGATGTAGTCGTCATCCACCGGCCCGACATCGAAGAGCGTCGCCGCGTGCAGCAGCGCCACGATCACCGGCGCCCACTCCAGCCAAGCGGAGCGGGCTCGGGGATTCCCTTGGTCGTCGAGGAGGTGTCTCATTCAACTGGATCCAGCCAACGATCCTTCGGGCCGGATCGTAGCTCCTTGAGGCCGCCTGAGCCTCCCGATCTGCCGTGCGACGGGCTAGGCTATGCCCCCCGTTCCGTTGAAGATTCTGCTCGCCTCCTCCCCCCACGCCGACACGTTCGGCTACTCAATGCCCCCCCCGGGCCTTTTGAGGCTCGGCGGCGCGCTGCGAGAGGCTGACCATGACGTCGCGCTCGAGGACCTCGCCTTTCGGCTCGGGATCGGGGACCTCCCCGGGGGCGACGCGCTCGCCGCAGCCGCGGCGGCGCTCCTCGCTCGCCGCGGGCGCCCGGACATCGTGGGCCTCTCAGTCATGGGCGCGACCCTGCCCATCGCGCTGCTCATCGCCGAGCAGCTCAAGGAGAGCTGGCCCACCGTGCCGATCGCGCTGGGCGGCCCCGGGGTCCACGGCGTCGACATCACGATCCTCGAGCGCTTCCCGGCGATCGACCTCGTGGCCCGAGGCGAGGGCGAGGTCACGGTCGTCGAGCTCTGCGAGGCCTTGACGGGCGGTCTCCCCGCGGCAGGCAGCGTGGATGGGATCACCTTCCGCGCTGAAGGAGAGGTCCGACGCGCCCCGGACCGAGCCATGATCCGAGACCTCGAGGGGCTCCCGGCCTACGCCTGGGACCTCCTCCCCCCGATCGCGAGGTACAAGGAGATCACCGGCGAGATGGACGGGCTCGTGCCGATCGACTCCGGCCGAGGCTGCGCCTACGACTGCTCGTTCTGCTCCATCGGCCGAACGTGGCGCCGCCGATCGCGGCCTCTCCCGGCCGCCCGCCTCGCGGATGAGATCGCTGCGCTCAGGGGCATCCCTGGAGCCCGGCGCGCCTACCTTTGCCACGACCTCTTCGGCGCAGACCGGGCCCACGCCCTCGCCCTCTGCGAGCGGCTCGTGGAACGTGAGGTCCGGGTCCCCTGGGAGGTCCGGGCGCGCGCCGACCACCTGGACGCCGAGCTCCTTCGCCGCATGGGGAGCGCGGGGTGTGACCGCGTCCTGCTCGGGATCGAGTCCGCGTCTGCGACGGTCCGCGCCGCCAACCAGAAGGGCATGCGAGACGACGTCGACCTCCTCCAGGTCGTCGACGACTGCGCCGCCGCAGGGGTCACGCCGATCCTCTCCCTCATCCTGGGCTTGCCCGGGGAAGGCGACGGTGAGCTGAACGAGTCCCTGGAGTTCTGCGCCTCCGCGGCGCTGCGCGCCGGGGTCAACCTCTCACTCCACCTCGTGAATCCTCAGCCGGGCTGCGCCCTCGGTGAGGAGCTCGCGGAGAGCTCGAGTCCGATCCCTGGAGTCCCACCCGACATGGCGCTCGGCGCGGGGGAGTCCGCCGCGGAGAGGGCGCTGATCCTCGGGCACCCGGACCTGTTCTCCACCTGGTCTCTGCTGCCCTACCCGGAGGCGCAGCTGGCGGAGCTGGTCTTCCTGAGCGGGGAATTTGGCGAGACCCTGATGCGCTACCCTCGTTCGGTGAGCGCGCTCGCGTCCCTCTCAGGCGGGTCCATCCTCACGCTCGCACGCGAGCTCAGGGCCGACGGCCGAACGTTCGAGACGTTCGCCCGCCTCCGCGTGGCGCGTTCAACGGCGGCCCCGCTCATCGATGCCCTCCTGCGCTGGGAGAACGCCCTTATTCGCGTCTCTGCCCGGGGCCCCCGGCGCGCGCGGCAAGGCCGATGGTCCCTGGGCGCAGAGCTCCTCACCACGAAGCTCGACCTCGGCTCAGCCACGGACGCCCTGATCAAGAGGCGCGCCACGACGGGCTCGGACCAGGCGTCACCCGAGGGGCTCCTGGGACCGGACGACTTGACCTTCGCGGTCGTCGCCCCGACCCCGCTCCCTGGCCGGCTATCGGGCGTTCGTACGGTGAGGCTCTCCGGCGGCTCCGTGCGCCTCGCCGAGGCGCTGGCGCAGGCCAAGAGCCCGAAGGCCCACGCCCAAATCTCCGCGGCCCTCGAGGCCCCCGGCGTCCGCGACGCCGCCAGCGGACTGATTCAATCCGGCGTCCTCATTCCACCTGCGGACGTCGCGGCCGCCCCCCCCGGCCTCCCCGCTCAGCAAATCACCCTGAACCAGGCGCCATGATCCAGCTCCCCAGCAACGACTTCCCGGTCACCCTCGCGTTCCCCCCGCAAGGGCACTGGACTCAACCTCATCTGGCCCTCCCCTGCCTCAAGGCCTGGCTTCACGCGAGCGGCTACTCGGACGTGGACCAGATGGACCTCTCGGTCGAGGCCTTTGACCACTTCCTCACCGCCGAGTCACTGACCCGCGCCGCGGAGAAGGTCGAGCGCAGGCTCCCCCTCGAGCGCTTCCAGGGGGACCGCTTGCCCTTGGGCCAGATGCGCGCCTGGCGCGCGGCCGCTGAGAGCGCGGCCTCTGCGCAGTCCCTCATCGACCGGGTCGAGTCGGCCAAGGCCATCCTCCGCGGGCAGGACCACCCTGTGGACAGCGAGCGCGGGTTCTGGGACCCCGACCGCTACGTCCCCGCGGTGCGGACGCTCTACCACGGGCTCCGGCTGATCTCCTCGGCGCACTACCCGAGCGAGCTCACCCCCCACAACTTCACGATGGCCTACTCGAACGACTCCAGTGAGGAGGTGCTCGCGGCCACGTTGGACGAGGAGCAGAACCCCTTCATCGAGTTCTACCGAGAGCAGGTCATGCCCCGACTGCTCGCGAGGAAGCCCAAGCTCCTGGGGCTCTCGGTGCTCTACGGCAGCCAACTGATCCCCGCCCTCACCCTGGCGCGGATGGTGAAGGCGGCCCTCCCCGACTGCCACATCACCATGGGCGGCGGCTTCCTCGCCTACATCGGCGACAAGGTCATGGCTGCGCCTGGCATGGCGGAGTGCTTTGATTCGATCGTCTTCCACGAGGGCGAGCGGCCCCTGCTGATGCTCTGCGAGGCGCTCCGGACCGGGGAACCGCTCCACGACGTCGGGAGCCTCGCCTGGTGGGACCGCTCCAACCCGGAGGAGCCCGTGGTGGTCAAGAACATGTCGGCCCACCCGATCAAGCTCGATGACGCGCCAGCGCCGGACCTCGAGGGGCTCCCGCTGGACAAGTACTTCTCCCCGCAGGTCGTGATCCCTTACGACGTCAACCGAGGCTGCTACTACGGCGAGTGCACCTTCTGCACCCTGCCCACGGTCATCGGCCCGGGGTACCGCACGCGCTCCTCTGAGACCATCGCCCGGCACGTGGTCGAGCTCCGCGACCGCTACTCCTCGACGCACTTCAACTTCATCACCGACTGCATGCCCCCGGGGATGATCAAGGATCTCCCCGAGCAGCTGATCGAAGCCGAGGCCGGCATCACCTGGTGGGCGGACGCCCGCATCGAGCCGAAGGCCTATGACGCCGACGGCGCGAGGCGGCTCTACGAGTCCGGGTGCCGCAAGCTGCTCTTCGGCTTCGAGTCTGCAACCAAGCGGATCCTGAAGATGATGATGAAGGGTCAGAGCCTGAAGTCGGTGGTGGAGGTCGCCCGCAACTGCACGGAGGCCAACATCAGCGTGACCTTCTACGCGATGGTCGGGTTCCCGACCGAGACCCGTGAGGAGGCACGCGCGACCCTCGAGTTCATCGAGCAGCACGCGGACATCATCCGCGAGGTCTCCCTCCAGACCTTCCACATCGACGAGGTCGCGAAGACCTACAAGGAGCCCGAGCAGTTCGGCATCCGCGTCCTCGACGCGCCGGGTGACCTCGCCCTCTACCACGACTACGAGGCCGACGTGGGGATGACCCAGGAGGAGGCCGCGGAGATGTTCGAGGAGATGATGGCCTCGTTCCGCCGCAACCTCGCCATCTTCTCAGGGGACAACATCTTCTACTTCATGCAGAAGAGTCACTACTTCCTCCACCTCGCCGCTGGAGAGACACCCCAGGGCTTCTCCGAGCGCTGCGCCGAGCGCACGGCGGCGCGCGCTGAGCGGCAGGCCGAGCCCGAGCTGACCGTGAGCCGCGGGCTCGTCAGTATCCCCCTTGGCTTCAGCCACTCCGATGCGGTCCGCACCCTCGGCGACCCACTCGCCCGCGCCGCCCGCCCGGACTTCCTCACGGGCCGCTACGTCCGGGACGCTGATCGCGTGGCCGAGGAGAAGCTGCCGCCCCTCGATCCCAAGGAGCGCTTCCTGCTGTACGACCCGGAGAACGGCGAGTTCGTCGAGCTGCGAGACGGTGGCTCCCGCGTCCTCTCCGCGCTGCGTGAGTGCGGGACGCTCGGCGCCCTCGTGGAGGCCCAGCGAGACGCCGGCGCCTCCGACGCCGCGATCCAAAAGCTCGAGCAGTTCGCCGCCGAGCTCCACCGCCTCGGGGTGTTGCGCGCGGCCGCGACTCCCACGTCCGCTCCCAAGGCTCTCGCGACCGCGCGAGGCTGAGCCTCTGCCCCTCCCATCTCTGCCCACCCCACCGACGATGAATCAGAACAAAGACCAAAGGGATGACCTCGAGAACGACGAGGTGTCCGCCAAGGACAATGAGACCTCCGCCGCTGCAGGCGGAGAAGCCCTCGACCTCGAGGGCCTCGACCTCACGGTCGAGACCGTCGAGGAGCGCATCAGCCCGAGCGAGACGAACGTCTTCGACAAGTGACCTGACCGACCGCCAGGGGGGACCTCTCCCCTCCCTTCCGTCCATGCTGCGCAGCACGCCCACGTCAGGCCCTGCGCACGTCGACGTGGATCCCACCTCCGCTCGGGGTCTCGGGCACGGCCTGGGGCCCTGAGCACGAGTCATGGCGCCGCCCGCGCCGCGTGAGGGCCCACCGCAAGGCCCCGTGAGCGCGGAGGAGCGGCCCCACCCCCACGCGGTCTTCCTAGATCGTGACGCCGAGCAGCGTCGGGGTATGACCAGGGAAGAGCACGCTGGCGTCGGGGCTCCCGAGCCGCCGCTCTGCGACCTCGAAGAGGACATCTCGATAGTCGATCGTGACGTCGAGGTCCCCCTGATTCAGGTTCGTGGGCGCCAGCCCCGGCCACTGGGTCAGGACGCGACCGCCGTCGACCCCGTCGCCCATGAGGTACATGGCGTTCCCGAAGCCGTGGTCGCAGCCGTCGCTGAGGTTGGGCGCGACCCGGCGGCCGAACTCGGAGTGGGCCACGAGGGTGTATCCGATGCCGGAGTTCTTCAGGTCCAGGTAGAAGGCCTCCAGGGCTCGCGCGAAGGTGTCCAGCATGCTCGCATAGGTGCCGCTGAGCGGGCCCATCTGAACGTGGTGGTCCCAACCGTCGAAGTCCACGACGCAGCACTCGAGGTCCAGGCCCGCCTTCAGCATCGTCGCAACCGAACGGAGGCCGCCACCGAAGGGCCCCCCGGGATAGACCGCGCCGTTGGACGGGGTGTAGCTTGAGAACTGCACGCCTCCCAACTGATCCAGCGCGTCGAGCGCGCTGGTCGCCGCAGGGCCCATCGGGGCGGGCTGAGGGGAGTACATGTCCGCCAGCACCTGCCTCCGCTCGAGCGCCGTGGAGATCTCACCGGGGAACGCGTAGGTCTGAGGCACCACGATCGGGATAGCCCCGGGCGCTCCAGTGAGCGTCCACGGCAGGAGCGCGGAGACCGACAGCGCTCGGACGGTCCCGCTACCCAGAGGGGAGACGGTGCTGAGGTGACGCGAGACCCAGCCCTCGGAGAGCGGGAGCGAGTTGCTCAGCGGCGTCGCGGTCTCCCAGCGGCGCATGCCAGCGAAGTGAGAGAGCGTGTGGATCGGCGCGCCCGCGGCGTGGACGACAAGGAGTCGGCCGTCCGCGTAGGGCGTGTGGAGCGGCGCAGCCGACGGCGACAGGCAGAAGGTCCCGTCCAGGTCCACTGACCCGTTGCCAGAGGAGGGGCCCGGGATGGCGAGCGGCCCCCGTGACGACGCATAGTCCGGGTCGCCGTAGGGCACGACCGCGCTGAGCCCGTCCATCCCTCCACGGAGGAAGACGTTGATCAGGACATCACGCTGCGCGCCAGCGCCGCTCCCGCGCGCTGCGCTGAAGGCGATCCGGGGCATGGCCGAGGTGGCCGCTGCTCCCGCTGCCGCCGTTCGCAGGAAGCCCCGTCTGGAGAGGTTGGCGTACTCAGAGCACGCGGCACGTTCACTTCGTCGTGTCATGGTGTCGGCTCCGGATCAATAGAACTGGTAACCCGGACTGGACGCCAGGAGCGCCACCGCGTCCCGCAGGACCTGGTCCGTGAAAGGCCGGGAATCGATGTACTGCTGGACCCGTGCCACCTCAGCACCGGGGATGAGGCCGCCGGACATCTCCTGAGCCAGACGCTGGGCCAGGCCCGCGTTGGGCGCTGAACCGCGGAGGTCATTCAGCGCGGTGATCGGGACCCTCAGCCCGGGCAGCGCCCCGTTCAGGAGGTTCGTCGAGTAGGCCCAGCGACCGTTCACGTCGCTCCCCCACGCGAGGAGCGTATCGGGGTACCCGTCCGGTGTCCCCCAGACATACGGCCGGTGACCGACCAGCTCAAAGATCCGCGCGGCCCCCAGGAAGTCGTCCGCCGTGTCGGCGCGCAGCTGCCGCATGAGCCCGACCCCGAAGTGGTACGGCCGCTTTAGCTTGAGCGCCGTCGTCGCCGAGCAGAGCTCGAGCACTCCATCCGAGAGCGCCTCGCGCACGACCTCTCTGAGATCGCCCGCGGTGGCTTGCCAGACCCCGACCACCTGATCCACCGCGGCCTGGGGTGGCTCCGCTCCGGCCAGCCAGCTCAGGAGCTTCCGCGAGACGTAGTCGAGGGTCTTCGGGTGGGCCGCCAGGAAGCGGAGCATGTCCAGTCCGTCCTGCACTCCCCCGCCGCCCGGCAACTGAACGCCGAGGACCCTCTTCGGCCCGAAGTCATGGCCCGCCGCGTCGAAGTAGAAGTCCCCCGGGTTGGCCTCGAACCAGTACTCGTACCGCCAGCCGGTGAAGCAGCGGCTGATCTCACGCACATCGTCCTCGGTGTAGGGCCCATCCACCCCGAGGGTGTGCAGCTCCATGACCTCCCGACCGAAGTTCTCGTTGGCTGCTCCGGCGACGTTCACATCCCCGTCCAGGTACGCGGACATCGCGGGGCTCTTCGCGACGGAGATCAGCAGGTCCTCGAAGCGACCCAGAGCGTGCTGCCGGATCGTGTCTCGATCGTAGGCGGTGAAGAACAGGCGCCCCCGCACGGTCTCGAGTTGGTCGACGTTGAAGTGGTCATGCCAGAACTCGACGACTCGCTCGAAGAGCTCACGCTCGCTCAACACAGAACGGGCCACACACACCTGCTGCAGGTGCTCGCAGGGGACGAGGCTTGAGTTGGCGAAGTTCGCGTGCAGGTCCGGGATCGACATGGAGACGCTCGGGTAGCCCGCCACGAAGGCGTCGGCCGCCGGATCCGCGATGAGCTGCGGGTTGAGCTGTTGGTCCAGCCACGCCGGACGCCCCAGCGACCGGATCTCACCCAGCGTCTCCCGCGTGAACCCCTGGGTCGCACGGTGCGCGAGGGCCCGGTCCAGGTCGCCTCGCGCGGCCGCCCCGGGCGCGGGGGCGCTCGGTCCCATGGGAGAAATCGCCCCCTGGGACGCCGCCCGACCAGTGGACCCACCGAGAATGGTGCGTCGGGAACGCACGCTGCGAAGGGACGACCGTTGGGATTGCATGGCAGGATTCCGCGAAGGAGGGGCTAGGACTCTCCATTGAGTTTACCTCCTCAGGGCTGATCCCGTCCGAAGTCTGTGGTCCGAGATGGCAGGTCCCCATGCTCCGGGAACCTCCCAAAATGGGGATCGCAGCGCCCGTCGCGACCCGTGCCTCGCGTGGAGTGCGGCTCGCCGTCGGCCCCTGGTCCTTGTCCTCTTCCTAAGCCACGGCCCGACGACTGGACCCCTGCGCCAGGAATCCTGCTGGCAGGCAGCCCGGCGGGCCAGCCCCCCCGAAGAGCCCGGGACTAGAGGAGCTCTCCGATCCGGGCGGCCAGGTCGCCACGGGCCACCTCGACCCCCTCCTTGGCGCGGAGGTCCTTCAACTGGCACGTGCCCGACTCGAACTCGGAGCTCCCCGCGATCACCGCGAGGGCGAAGCCTCGCCGGTCCGCGTACTTCAGCTGCGCGCCGAGCTTCCTCGGCTCGGGGTAGAGCTCGACCCCCACCCCCGCTGCCCGGAGCTCCCTCGCGAGGGCGAGGTAGTCGCCGAGGCGGTCCTTCTCCAGCATGGGCATGAAGACCGGGCAGGGAGCCGACTGAGCCTCGATCATCCCGAGCTCCTCCATCGCTGCGAGGAGTCGATCGACCCCCAGCGAGGCGCCGACGCCGGGGAGGTCCTGCTTGGTGTACAGGGTCGCGAGGTCGTCGTACCGCCCCCCTGAACAACAGCTCCCGATCCCCGGGAGGTCATCGAGGAACGTCTCGAAGATGGCGCCCGTGTAGTAGTCCAGTCCGCGCGCGATGGACGGGTCGAGCTTGATCCGTTCAGCGGGGACGCCCGCCGCAGTGGCCGCCTCGAACAGGGTCGCGAGGCCGCTGTGCCCGGCGAGGCCGACCTCGGCCCCGCGGACCAGGGGCTCGATCGCCTCCAGCAGGGCCGCCGGCGAGCCCTCAAGCTGGGCGAACTCAAGGACGGCAGAGACCTGTGCCTCGGAGAGGCCGACCCCGTCCTTGAGCTCAGAAGCCACCGCGCCCGGGCCGGCCTTGTCCAACTTGTCGAGCACCCGCAGCACGGAGGTCTGCTGTTCGAGGAGGTCGAGGGACTCGAGCAGCCCCGTCAGCAGCCGGCGATCATTGATCCGAATCGTGAACCGTTCGAAGCCGATCGCCCGGAACAGCTCGTGGATCACCAGCGCGGCTTCCACATCACTCGTCGTGCTCGTCGTCCCGATCGTGTCAAAGTCGCACTGGATGAACTCGCGATAGCGCCCCCGCTGCGTGTTCTCTCCCCTCCACACCGGGCCGACGTGGTACCGCTTGAAGGGCGTCCCCAGCGTGCCGATGTGCTGGGCGGCGAAGCGCGCGAAGGGCACGGTCAGGTCAAAGCGCATCCCCACGTCCCGGCCGCCGTGATCGGTGAAGCGGTACATCTGCTTGTCCGTCTCCGCGCCCCCCTTGCCGAGCAGGACCTCCGTGTACTCGAGCGACGGCGTATCGATGGGGCTGAACCCAAAGGAGCGATATACGCCCTTGGCCGTGTCGATGAGCCGCTCGCGGGGGATCATCGCCGCGGGGAGGAAGTCGCGGAACCCCTTGAGGGTGCGCGGCTGGATCAGCTGCTTCTTGCTGGACATGGCTGGGGAGGGGCTTTGGGCCGGCGGGAGGTTAGCAGCCGGGAGGTCGCCGAACGTCGGGATTGCCGCGCGGTCCGCGGAATCTCTCACCGGACGACCGCGCCGCCCTTGATGACCTTCTGGACCGGATTCCGTCCGAGCTCGTAGGTCAGGTGCGAGTAATTCGGCAGGTCCGTCAAGACGAGATCCGCTCGCTTGCCGACCTCAACAGAGCCGAGTTCGTGGCCGAGGCCGAGCGTGCAGGCCGCGTTGAGGGTCGTCCCCGTGAGCGCCTCAGCGGCGCTCATCCTGTACCGGAGCGCCGCCCAGCTCATGACCTCGAAGAGGCTCATGCAGTAGCAGGAGCCGGGATTGAAGTCCGTGGAGAGGGCCGGAGCGCAGCCAGCGTCGATCATCCTCCGAGCCGGTGCCTCCTGCGCTTCCCCCAAGAAGAGCGGCACCAGCGGGCAGAGCACTGGCTGTACGCCGCGGTCCGCCAGCGCTGCGATGCCGTGCTCGGAGACGTGCTCCAGATGATCCGCGCTCGAAGCGCCCAGCTCCGCAGCCAGCTCTGCGCCGCCGAGCGAGGTGAGCTGGTCGACGTGCATCCTGATCCCGAGCCCGTGCTCACGGGCCGACTCCATCAGGCGGCGCGACGCGTCCAGCCCGAACACATGGCTCTCGGTGAAGACGTCGGCGAAGGCCGCCTTGGTCGCTGCAGCGGGCCAGAGCTCCTCGCAGACGATCTCGATCCAGTCCTCGGGGCGCCCATTGAATTCAGGGGGCACGTCATGCGCGCCCAGGCACGTTGCCACCAGCTCCACTGCGTGGGCTTGGTTGGCCGCAGCGATCACGTCCAGCCCCTTGAGCTCGTCCGCCACGGTCAGCCCGTAGCCGGTCTTCGCCTCGATCGTCGTCGTTCCAAGCTGGAGGAAGCGATCGAGGCGCGGGAGCAGGGCCGCGAGGAGGAGCTGCTCTGTGCTCCCCCGCACCCCCTCAAGGCTGGAGCGAATCCCGCCACCTGCGGCCGCGATCTCGACGTAGCTCCGGCCCCCGATGCGCTGCTCGAATTCTCCCTCCCGGGTCCCGAGGAAGACCGGATGCGTGTGGGAGTCGACCAGGCCAGGAATGGCGAGGCCCCCACCTGCGTCGAGGACCTCGCGCCCTCTGAACCGCGACGTCAACTCATGCTCAGCCCCCACCGCGACAAAGCGGCCCCCGTCGCAGGCCACCGCCGCCCCCCGAGAGACACTGAGGGCTCCCATGGAGGCGCCCGCCCGCGCCAAGGTGCCGGTTGGGGTCGCAAGCTCACCGATCCCGGTCACGAGGAGGTCCACCTCCTCGATCGGAGGTGCATCGTCCCGATCGCTCATGGGTGCAAGACTACGGGACTGGGGCGGGGATGCGCTCGTCGAGCCTCCAGTTCAGCGCCGCCGCGGCCCCTCGCCCGCGCGCGCGCTGGCCTCGAAGTGCGGGGGCTCAGGCGCTCTGCAGCGCGGCCACCGACGCACCGGAGCCGGGGACCAAACCGGCGCCGCTGATCGTGCCCGCCACGAGGCTCTGGAGCCTCTTGCGAGCTCGAAAGACGACCATCTTGGTGTTTGAACGCCTCGTGCCCAGCTCCGCCCCCACCTCGTCGTAGGAGCGCCCCTCGACCTCCACCATCCGAAGCGCGGCCTGGTCGCGCGTGGAGAGCGCCTTGAAGCAGGTCGCGTAGTGAAGGAGAAGCAGGGCCATGCCCGAGCGAACGGCGTTGGCCTGCTCACCGAGTGAGACGGCCGAGCACGGCTCCAGGCGCAGGTCCCCCTGCTCGAGCGCCCCCTCTCCAAGGTCGCTCTGCACCACGGGCCTCCTGCCGCGGTCCCTGCCCCTGCGGCGCAGCGCGTTTCCGGCGATGGTGCGCGCCCAGGAGCGGAATCCCCCGGGCGCCGACGGCTTGAAGGAGGCCGCGTAGCGGTAGATGTTGAGGAAGGCATCTTGCAGCGTCTCTCTCGGGTCCCCGCGGTCCCGCTGTTGAGCGTGGAGGCTTCGGATCCACACGAGCAACCCTGGGGCCGCCGCCCGATACAACGCCTCGAACGAGGCGTGGTCCCGGCGTGCCTGGAACTCGACCATCAGCCCGGTTTCCACGGTGCGGGTTGAGAGGACAGGCGAGGGCGTGCAGACGGCGGACAGGTTGGACATGGCGAGGGCCCATGGGCGAGTGCCGTGCCAGCGCCGCCGACAATGAGCCAAGAACGGCCATAAGCCCAATCCAGCAATGAACTAGCGACGACACCACGCATCGACGAGGCCGGGTGGGGCGAGGCCAGACGTTACGGGCTCGGAACGCCCACGACCATGAATGGACGCTGAGGGTCCGGAGGAGCGCCGTTCGGTTCGCCGCCCGACCACGCTCACGTCCCGGGTTAGCCCTCCGCCCCGCCCGAGCCTTATGATCAGAGGAGCGTCCCCCCTACTCCATCGACCGTGCCAAACGATCTCCCCTCCCCCGAAGCCGAGCTCGAGCCTCCGCCAGCCCACGGCTCGGCGCTGCTGGTCGAAGCCCCTGGCTCCGGCGCCGCTCCCGGCGGCTCGCCGCTCAACATGGACCAGCCGCTCGTCGGCTCCCTGAGCCTGCTGCTCCTCCTGCTCGCCGCGGGCTTCTTCGCGATGCTTGCGGAGTCCATCGAGCGGGCCGTACCCACCGAGGAGCCCGCCGACGGGGAGCAGCGCCCGCACGACCCATTGGCCGCGCACCTTGAGCGTCGCGAGTCGCTGAGCGGCGCCGCGAGCCTCGCGGCCCAGCTGTGCCGCGTCGCCGCCACCTTGCTGTTGCTGTCACTGCTCGGCGAAGCCGCCGGGCTGGGCGCGCTCAAGACCGCTGCGCTGACGCTCATCCTGGGCGCCCCGCTGCTGCACCTGGCGACGCAAACCCTGCCGGCAGCGCTGGCCAGCTCCCGAGGCGAGGCGCTACTCCGCGCGGTGCTCCCGATCTTCGCGCGGCTCTCACTGCCGCTCGTCCCTGTGGTGAGCCTGCTCCGCACCATTCGCCGCGCCATCCTCCGCGGTGTTCGATCCCCCGAGACCGACGAAGGCACGCGCCGGATGGTCGAGGGCTTCCGCGCCATGGTGGAGAGCGCTGAGTTTGACGGCGACCTCGCCGCTGAGACCCGCGAGCTCATCGCCAACGCGATCGAATTTGGCGAGGTCGACGCCGCCGAGGTCATGACCCCGCGCACCGAGATCTACGCCATCGAGGAGGGCGCCGCGCTTTCCGACGCCGTCGCGGTCTTCGCGAAGGCGAGCTTCTCGCGGATCCCCGTCTACGAAGGCACGATCGACTCCATCATCGGCACCCTGACCGCCCTCGAAGCGGCCAAGGCCGTCGCTGAGAAGCGTCTTGAGAGCACACGCATCCGGGACATCATGCGGCCGCCGCTGCTCGTCCCCGAAACGGTACGCGTCCCCGACCTCCTGAACCAGTTCCGCACCGGTCGGCAGAAGATGGCCATCGTCGTCGATGAGTACGGGGGGACCGCAGGGCTCGTGACCCTCGCTGATGTGGTGGCCGAGATCGTCGGGCACGTCAGCGACGAGTACGAGGAGGAGAACACCGCGTTCCGCCCGCTGGAGAACGGCGCGGTTGAAGCTGACGCGAGCCTCCACGTCTCCGAGGTCAACGAGGCCCTCGGCCTCGAGCTCCCGGAGGAGTCGGACTACGAGACGCTGGGCGGCTTCGTGCTCTCGGAGATCGGCCGCTTCCCGTCCGCCGGCGAGTCGTTCACCTCCGAGGGGGTCACCTTCCGCGTCAGCGAAGCGAGCGACCGACGTGTCTTGCGGGTGATCATGGAGCGCTCGGGCGGGCTCCAGCTGCGGCACGAGCCTGGCGTCCCTCGGCCCGCCCGGCACCTCCCCCCCGCGCCGAGCAAGAGGGGTGCCAACGCCGGGGATGCTCTGGAGCGACGCGGCGCCTGAGGCGGCCCCCGACCATGCCCCGCTCCCGACCCGCAGCTCGGCGCTCGGCCACCCGCTCCAGCGACCGCGCGATCCTCCTCCGGCGCACGCCGTTCGGTGAGACGTCCCTGGTGGTCCACGTGCTCACCCCTGGGCACGGCCGGGTGGAACTGATGGCAAAGGGCGCGCACCGCCCCCGATCTCGCTTCTTCGGGGTCCTGGACTGGTTCGACACCCTTGAGCTCGCGTGGGTCCGGCGCGGGGAAGCGGACCTCGGCACCCTGCGAGAGGGCGAACTTCGCCACCGGCGGCGGGGCTTGACCCGGTCCCTGCGGAGCTACCGTGCCGCCCAGACGGTGGTCGAGCTCCTGGATCTCGTCACCCGCGCCGGCTTCAGCGACCGCGACCAGTTCACGCTCGCGGAGAGTGCCCTGGACGCCCTGGACCGCGCCCAAGGCCCCCCCTCCGCCTTGCTGGCCGGGTTCGAACTGAAGCTGCTCGACCAGCTCGGCCTCGCGCCCGCGCTGGCCTCCTGCGCCACCTGCGGCGCGCCCGCGGCCGCCCTCGACCCCACGGCCCCGGAGCCGCGGGCCCCGTTCTCCACCTCGGTGGGTGGCCGGCTCTGCCCAATCCACGCGAACGAAGCTCACGCCTCGGGAGTCCGCGTCGGTACCCTGCCCGTCGCGGTCCTCGACTCGGCCTCCCTCGCGCTGGGCGCGACCTTGAACAAGCTCGACGAATTGAACTGGTCCAAGGAGCGCTCCATTCGAGTCCTCGACTTCACTGGCCGCTTCCTCGACCACCACCTCGAGACCCGCCCCAAGAGCCACGCCCGGTTCCTCGCCGCGCCCGACCGAAACCGACGGACTGCAACGCGCCCGTACACCCCGTGAGCCCCTTCAAGCAGAGACCGATTCTCTCGGCCAGCCTCGCGCTGCTCGTCCTCGCGAGCTGCAGCTCGACCCCTATCGCCAAGGTGTCCCCCATGGACGCCGGGGACGTGCCGCCGGCCCTCGCCGCAACGCTGACTTCCCCGGCGAGCGAGCTCGGGGATTCCGACCTCATCGACGCGGTCGCCAGCCTGCTCTCCGCCGACAAGGCCCGGGGACTTGAGACGGGCACCCGGGTCCAGGTGCGCGGCGCCCTCGAGCAATACGCTGGGGAGCTCGCGACCCGCGGCGAGGACCCGGAGGCCCTCGCGGACCTGTCCCAGAGCGACCTCCCCGCCCGCATCTCGGTGCCAGCTGGCCTGAGATCGGCCACCATCTACCTCGAGCGCGGTGAGCGGAAGGACGCCTTCAAGACGATCCGCAAGCTCGACGAGCGCTATCCGTCCCACGGCCTCCGGAGTGAGGCTGGGACGCTGCTCAAGGAGATCGGCGACAGCTTCTTCTTCGACACCCGGCGCAAGTACTTCTTGTTTCCGTACTCGAGCAACGCACCGCAGATCTACGAGTATCTGAGCGCCGAGTACCCGAAGCACCCCGACACCGACGACGCGCTCAAGAAGCTGGCGGACACCTACGAGGCGAACCGTCAATTCGCCGTGGCGATCGAAAAGCACGAGGAGCTCGTCCTCTGGTGTCGAGACTCGCCCTACCGCATCGCCAGCGAGGCGGCGATCCCCCGCCTGCGCCTCGCCGTGCTCGACGGGCCCGAGTATGGGCGCGACTTCATGGAAGTCGCGCTCGGAGAGCTCGAGACCTGGCTCGCCAACTACCCCGGCGATGAGAGCCGCCCGGAGGTCGAGCGGACCCTCGTGGATTGCCTTCAACGCCTCGCCGACAACGACATGGTCGTGGCCCGCTTCTATCGGACGGTCGACAGCCCGGCAGGAGCCAGGCAGCACGCTGCCCGGGCGCTGGAGTCGGCCAAGCGCGCAGGGAATCCCGAGCAGCTCACCGAGATCCGGAGCTTCCTCGAGGCGCTCGACGAGATCGAGTCGGTCGGGCCGCCGCGACAGATCCCCCAGGGCATTCGGCCAGAGGACGCGGTCCCGCTGGACGGCGAGCTCGACCAGCAAGGGCCAGCCCAGCTGGCGCCCGGCTCGGACTCGATGGAGCCGCGCAGGATCCCGCGCCGGACGGAGCGCGCGATCAAGGATGGCGAACAGGCCGAGCTTGAGGTTGGCGGTCCGTCCGGGGGAGGGGGAGAGCAGCAGTGAGGCTCACCAACACACTGGGCACTGCCCTGCTGCTGCTGAGCCTGGCCATGGCGGCCGCCTGCGGCTACCGCGCCGGCCTCAGCCCCGCGCTGCCCGACGGGCGCACGGCAGCGTCGATCGGCATCGAGATCTTCGGCAACGAGTCGCTGCTCCCGAACATCGAACGCCCGCTCCACCAGGCCACCAGCGAGTCCGCACGACGCTTCCTCGACCTCGAGTTACGGTCGCCCGGTCGTGCCGACCTGGTCCTGAGAGGGTCCATCAAGGACTTCCAGCGCAGGGAGGGAGCGCGGACCACTGACAACCTCTTCGTGGAGACCCGGGACGTGCTCCTGATCCAGGCCACCCTCGTGGATCGCGCCCGGGGCGTCGAGTTGGGCACCACCACCGTGGAGACCATCGTGGGGTCGGCCATCGATGTGCCTGGTCGGGAGCCCGCCCAGCGCGAGCGCGCCCTCAAGGTGGCCGCTGACCAGATCGTCCTGGCCCTGATCGCCGACCTGCAATATCGCGACAGCGCGCCGCCCCAGGACTGACCTCCCGTAAGCCCTGAACGAAGATCGGGGCTCAGGGCAGGGGCACCGCCTTGGATGGCCTACACTGCTGCCCGCACGTCGAGATTTGCGTCCCTCCGCCCCCAGATGGTGGCTGAGCGCGCCACCAGCCTCTCCCCGGCACACTAATTAGCCGTTGGGCCCCGCCAAGGGCTGGAGAATCACCGCCGACGGGCCGATATCCAAGACATGGCCGACACACAGCCCCAGGGGGACAAGGCGCGCAAGCCCCGTCCCTTCGGATCCTTCCTCCTCTTCCTGACTGTTATCGTCGTGGTGCTCGTCGCCTTCAGCGGCAGCAGCCTCCGGAAGACCGAGGACCTCACTCAAGACGGGTTCCTCCACGCCCTCGTCACTGGCACCGTGCAGCGACTTGAGCTGAAGGGCCAGACCGACGTGGAGGGTGTCCTGACCTCAGGGAAGACGTTCCGGACCTCCTTCGCGAGCGTCGCCGAGCACGAGGAGTACTGGCGCGAGATCAAGGCCCGCGCCCGCTACACCAGCGAGCAGCCCGAGACGTTGCTCGCGGCCCTCGAAGCAGGGACCTTCCAACCGACCGAGGCGTGGCAGGTGACCGAGGTCTCGGTGGAGTCCACCGGGGCCGCCGTCGAGGGGGAGCCCCCCGCCCTCCCCCGCACACGGCAGATCGACCGCCTGTTCGTGTTCGGCATGGCGACCCCCGCCTCGGGCTTCACGCCCAGCGGCGGCACCGTCGGGCAGAGCGCCAACGGTGAGAGCGGCGACTACGAGATCGCGCTCAAGGTCGGGAACGTGGCCCCCAGGCTCAGCGAGGTCCGCGAGGCCCTCATCGCGAAGGGCGCCACCGTCAAGCAGCTCCCCTTCGACCTGACCCCCAACGGCGGCACGGTCCACGGGCCGCCTGACGGCTCCTTCACCCTCATGCTGCTGACCTATGGTCCGTGGCTGCTCATCTTCGCGCTCTTCATCCTGTTCATGCGTCAGATGCGCAACCAGGGCTCGGGCGCTGGCGTGATGAACTTCGGGCGCAGCCGCGCTCAGATGTACACGAAGGAGAACCACACGGGCGTCACCTTCGAGGATGTCGCCGGGGCTCAAGAGGCGAAGGCCGAGGTGCGCGAGGTCGTGGAGTTCTTGAAGAACCCCGGCAAGTTCACGCGGATCGGCGGCCGGATCCCCCGGGGCGTGCTCCTCGTGGGCTCCCCGGGCTGCGGTAAGACGCTCCTCGCGAAGGCCATCGCCGGCGAGGCCGAGGTCCCCTTCTTCTCCATCTCCGGCTCGGACTTCGTTGAGATGTTCGTCGGCGTCGGCGCGAGCCGCGTCCGTGACCTCTTCAAGCAGGCGCGGGAGAACTCCCCCTGCATCATCTTCCTCGACGAGATCGACGCCGTCGGGCGACGGCGCGGCAGCGGCATGGGCGGCGGTCACGATGAGCGTGAACAGACCCTGAACGCGATCCTCGTCGAGATGGACGGCTTCAGCACGGACGAAGGGATCATCGTCGTGGCGGCGACCAACCGCCCGGACGTCCTCGATCCCGCGCTCCTGCGTCCGGGCCGGTTTGACCGCGAGGTCACGATTGACCTCCCCGACCTCGAGGGGCGGGAGGCCATCCTGGGCGTGCACCTCAAGAAGGTGCGCGTGGCCAAGGAGATCGAGGTCATCGACCTCGCACGCGCGACGCCCGGGTACTCCGGCGCGGACCTCGCCGCCATCGTGAACGAGGCGGCAATCATGGCCGTCCTCGACAAGAAAGACGAGATTGAGATGAGCCACCTCGAGGAGGCCGCGGCCAAGGTGCGCTACGGGCGCCAGAAGATCGCCCGCAACGTCGAGAAGGAAGACCTCGAGATCACCGCCTACCACGAGGCGGGGCACACCATCGTGGCCGCCAAGCTCGAGGACCAGGTGGACGTCCCCCACAAGGTCACCATCGTCCCCCGGGGGCGCGCGCTCGGCGCGACCATGATGCTCCCCGAGAAGGAGAGCTACCACACCCAGCGGCGACGCCTGCTCGGGCAGCTCGCCATGCTGTACGGCGGACGCGTGGCCGAAGAGATCTTCTGCGGCGACATCTCAGCCGGCGCCTCCGATGACATCCGGCGAGCCACGGAGTTGGCGCGCGCGATGGTCACGGAGCTCGGCATGAGCGACAAGGTCGGTCCGATCAACTTCGCCGAGCGCCAGGGCTCCGACTTCCTCGGGACCGAGCTCATGAGCGGGAAGTGGCACTCCGAGGAGACCGCCCGCGAGATCGACGAGGAGATCAAGCGCATCATGCGCGAGGCCTACGACCTCGCGCGGGACCTCGTCGGTGAGAGCCGCGAGGCCATGGAGCGCTTGACCAAGGGGCTCCTGCTGTACGAGACCCTCGACCGCGTGGAGATCGCGAAGCTCATTGACGGCGATGAGCCCGAGAGCCTCCGGGAGAAGACCGCCGAGGAGATCCGCGAGGAGCGCCGCGCGGCGAAGCCCGCCAGCCCCCCGGCGCCCGCGGCCGAGCTGGACATGGACGGCGACAGCGGCCCGATCTCGGGCCTCTCCCCGGCCTGACGCTCGGCCTTGAACGGCGCTCAACCAGCAGACGAGGGCCCCCGCTCCCCGTGGCCCCTTGACCCGGGCCTCGGGTTCGCGGCGGGGTCGCGACGCCCCTCGATCATGGGGGTCGTCAACGTGACCCCGGATAGCTTCTCGGACGGCGGCCAGTTCCTCGAGCCGGAGCGAGCGATCGAACACGGGCTGCGGCTGATCGAGGAGGGTGCCGACCTCCTCGACGTGGGCGGCGAGTCCACGCGCCCCGGGGCGGAGCCCGTCCCCGCCGCGCTGGAGTTGCGCCGGATCCTCCCGGTCATCACCGGCCTCGCCGAGCGGACCTCGGCGCCGATCTCTGTGGACACCACCAAGGCCGAGGTCGCCCGCCTCGCCGTGGAGGCCGGGGCGTCCGTGGTCAACGACATCAGCGGCGGCCTGGCAGATCCAGAGATGATCCCCACCGTCCGCCGCCTCCGAGACCAGCACGACCTCTTCCTGGTCCTCATGCACCGCCAGGGAGGGCCGCTGACCATGCAGGCCTCCCCCACCTACCAGGACGCCCTCGCCGAGGTCTGCGAATCACTGAGCCAACGCATGGCAGCCGCCTTGGCTGCAGGGCTCCCCGCCGACCGCCTGGCCCTGGACCCCGGGGTCGGCTTTGGCAAGCGCCTCGAGCACAACCTAGCCTTGCTCCGGGGGCTCCCGGAGCTGCGCGGCCTGGGAGCTCCGCTCCTGCTCGGGGTCTCGCGCAAGTCATTCATCGGGCACATCACTGGCGCCGAGCGCCACGCCGACTGGAAGGGAGCCGCGGCCGGCGACGCACCCGCCGACAGGCGGCGCCTCGGTGGGACGGCGGCGGCGATCGCCCTCGCCGTGGCCACCGGGGGAGCCGATATCCTGCGGGTCCATGATGTGGCGATCATGCGCGAGGCCGCCCTGGTCGCCTCGGCGATCAGCGCTCAGGGCCAATGGGGCCAGGGCGGCAAAGGCCCAGTCTGAGCCGCGCCCCTCCCCCTCCAGCCCGAGCAGCCGCCCCTGGCCAGGGTCAGGCAGCTTCAAGGCGGAGCGGGCTTGATGTCAGCCCCCCGGCGCGTCGATCGAAGGAGAGGGTACGTGCGAAGCGAGACCTCGTATCGCTATCCCACGCGTGCTCGAAGCCCTCAGGGGCGATAGTCTTGCACCCGTACCTGCTCCTCACGCGCCAGAACCAAGCCGCCCCACAGATGCCTCCGGACCCCAAGACATTCGTTCAGGTCGCCATCCTGACGGTCGGGATCCACCTGTTTCTGTTCTTCCTGACCACGGCACGTAGCAGCCGGATGATCCGCGGCGCGGCGGTCGCGTACTTCCTGCTGTACGTGATCCTGCTCAGCATCGCGCAGTCCGCGGACCTCGTGGAGCTCGAGGTCATCGTCAAGAGCGTGACGGGCTTTGCGGTGGTGATCCTCGCCGTGGTGTTCCAGCCCGAGCTCCGGCGCGGCATCGTCAGCATCGGTGATAACCCGCTGCTGCGACGCGTCCTCGGGCGCCGCTCGTATGACGCCGTGGATGAGGTCGCCGAGGCCTGCATCTCCATGGCGAAGCGCAAGCAGGGCGCGCTGATCGCCTTCGAGCGGCAATCTTCCCTCGAGCTCTTCACCACCAACTCCGTGAAGATCGACGGCAACGTCCAGCGGGATCTGCTGGACAGCATCTTCCATGCAGGCAGTGCACTGCATGACGGGGCCGTGATCGTGCGTGAGGGCCGGGTCTTGTGCGCCATGGCGATCCTCCCCCTCTCGGAGAATGATCAGCTCGCCAACTCCGTCGGGACCCGCCACCGCGCGGCCCTCGGGCTCACCGAGGAGACCGACGCGGTGGTGGTCGCCGTCTCCGAGGAGACCGGCCTCATCTCCGTGTTCCAGGGCGGAACCATGGAGCGGCGCGTGATTCGCGACGAGCTCGGGGACGTCTTGAGAGCCCGACTCGGGGGCGATGACCTTGCCAGCCCCAGGCTCGCGGAGCGGCCCCCGCTGCTCTCGCGCCTCGCCAGCACGCTCTTCTCTAACCCTGCAGAGAAGCTCACCTCCCTGATCCTCGCCATCTTCATCTTCACCCTCGCGGGCCGCGCGGTGATGGGCGAGCAGACGTTCACGGTGGAGGTGCGAGTCGAAGCCGGCTCCGAGGCCAACACCATCCCGACCCGCGGCGTGCTCACGATCGTGCTACCGAGCGCGGGGCTCCATGTCGCGACCCCGCTCGATGGGGAGAGCCTTGAGGTCAGCGCGGAGGCCTCCGAGGCCGAGCTCGCCATGATCCGGGGCGGCCTCGGAGGTGTCCTCATCGTCGAGGAAGGCTGGGTCGGGACCGAACGACAGGTCGAGCCCTCGGACTTTTCCTGGGGCCTGGGTCGCGTCCAGAACGACCTCGACATCCGCTTCGTGACCCCCGAGGCCCTCGTCATCAAGGTCGAGCGTTACGCCAACGACCAGGTCGAGCCCACCGTCGCAGCCCTCGCGGCATCCCCGGAGGCAGCCAGCGCCGGCGAGTTCGCGCTGATCACCCTCCCTCCGGCCACGGACTTGATCGGGACCTCGCTTGAGTTCAACCCTTCACGCATCGGGCTCCGCGGCCCCGCAGATGTGATCGAGGCCATCGCGGCCGACCCGGCGACCCTCGCCTTCGAACCGATTGACCTCTCCAGCTACGCGGGACGCGGCTTCGTCGAGCGCGTCAGGATCGACAAGTCCCGGATGCCTGAGATCCAGATCGACGGCGAGCTCTTCCTCCGCGGGCAGATCGCGCCCAGGGAGACCCTCATCACGACCATCGAACTGGAGGTCGCCCTCGTGTCCTTCGACGCCGCGCGCCTTGACGGTGAACGCCCCTTCCTGCCTCCGACCGAGATGGTCAAGGTGCACGTGATGGAGCGCGGGCTGTTCCCTGAGGGCCTCCCCGACAGCACGCGGACCCAGATGCTCCAGGAGGTCCTCCAGTTCGCCAGGGAGAACGCCCGCGTGTTCGTTGACGTGGACCGCGCCCTGCGAGAACCCGGCAGCCGTGCGCCCGTGGAGCTCGACGCCGTCGACCCCCTCTGGCGCCAGCGCCTCGGCCCCTACTTCGACGAGGCCAAGTCCGATTCGTCGGCCTCCCTACGGCTCATCGTGGACGACTCCACGAGTTCCATCGCCCTCGTGCGAAACGTGCCTGATGACGACCCAGAAAAGTGACGGACCGATCTTCGGGACCGACGGAATTCGCGGCCGCGCCCTCGAGGGCTGGCTCTCCCCCACGGCGGTCGAGGCCCTCGGCCGCGCCGCTGGAGCCGTGCTCAGCCGGGACTCCGACGGGAGCGAAGGCGCAGCGCTGATCGCCCACGACGGGCGCGCCTCTGCGGGGCCGCTCCAGGAGGCTCTGGCGCGCGGACTCGCGCAGTCCGGGATACGTGCTACGACCGCCGGGCTCCTTCCCACGCCGGGGCTCGCCTGGCTCACGGGCAGCCGCCCCGTCGCCCTCGGCGCAATGATCAGTGCGTCCCACAACCCGTCGGAGGACAACGGCATCAAGCTCTTCGCAGGCGGGGGCAACAAGCTCACGGATGCCCAACAGGCCGAGATCGAGCTCCGGCTCAGGGACGAGCTCGAACGAATTGCGGCGGATGGCGCCCCCGGTGAGGGGCAGCTGGACACCGACGCATCGCTCACCGGAGCCTACGCCAGCCACCTCGTCGCCCTCAGCGCCGGAGACAGCCCGCTGGACCTCGGCGGCCTCAAGATCGTGCTGGACTGCGCGAACGGCGCCGCGAGCTCGGTGGGCCCTGAGGTCCTCAGCCGCCTCGGCGCTGAGGTCACCAGCCTCCACTGCACGCCGAACGGCCTCAACATCAACGACGGGTGTGGGTCGACCCACCCGGAGTCCCTCCAGGCCCGGGTCCGCGAGGCCGGCGCGGACCTCGGTATTGCGCTCGACGGCGATGCCGACCGCTGCCTGCTCGTCGACGAGCGCGGTGAGCTCGTCGACGGAGACGCGATCATGACCATCATCGGGCGCGATGCCGCCGAGCGAGGGCTCTGGAAGGACCAACGCATCGTCGCCACGGTCATGAGCAACCGGGGCCTGCACCGAGCCCTCGCCCCCGTAGGCATGGGTGTCCACGAGGTCGGCGTGGGCGACCGCCAGGTGGTCGAGGGGCTCCGCTCCGAGGGGCTCTGCCTGGGCGGCGAGAAGTCCGGGCACATCATCTTCGGGTCAGAGAATGGTTTCATCGGCGACGGACTGCTCACCGCGCTCCATGTCCTCGGTGTCGCCGCACGTCAGGGCGCCTCGATCTCTGCGCTCGCGGCTCCCTTCAAGCCCTTCCCCCAGGTGCTCCTCGGTCTCGTGGTCGCCTCCAAGCCAGA
>JAQWJQ010000260.1 GCA_029248265.1 Planctomycetota bacterium | reverse complement strand
CCCGCCCCCCTCCCTCCAGGTACCCTCAGGCCATGGAGCGCCTCGAACTGACTCACCCGGTCCTCTCGACCGAGGCCATGCGCCACGCGGACCAGGCGACCACCGAACGCTTCGGCATCCCGGGCTACACCCTCATGGAGTCTGCAGCCCACGCTGCAACGCGAGAGATACAGGCCCGCTTCAGCCTGAGCGCTGGCGCTCGCGTGCTGGTCCTCGCCGGTCACGGCAACAACGGGGGAGACGGCCTCGCGATCGCGCGCCTCCTGGCCGGTCGGCGAATCGCTGTCACGGTGGTGACCACGGCCGCGCCAGGCGCCTCCTCTCCCGACGCAGACCGCAACCTCGCGCTCCTTCACGTCATGGAGCAGGAGGGTGGCTGCGACCTGCGCGTGCTCGGCCACGACACGAACGTGATTCAGCTCGCGAGAGAGGCGGACCTCGTGGTGGACTCCCTGCTCGGGATCGGCGTCACGGGCCGACTGCGAGAGCCGATCCGCAGCCTCGCGCTCGCCTGTGGTTCGGCGAAGCACGTGGTCTCCATCGACGTGCCCACCGGCGTCGACAGCGACCGGGGGGTGCTCACGGACGAGGCCGCTGTGCGCGCGGAGTTGACCATCTCCATGGCCGCTGCCAAGCCGGGCCTGCTCTTTGGCGCGGGCCGGAGCGCCGCTGGCGAGGTGGTCGTGGTCGACATCGGCATTCCGCCTCACATCATCCAAGGGGCGCTCACGCAACCAGGATGCGCGCGCCTCGCGACCGACGAGCTGGTGTCCGCCCTCCTGCCTGGTCGAGCGCTCAACGCACACAAGAACTCCGTCGGCCGCGTCCTCGTCGTCGCCGGCTCGGACGCCTACACGGGCGCCGCAGCGCTGGCGTCCCTCGCCGCCGGGAGGACCGGAGCCGGCTACGTGACCTGCGCCTCGACGCCCAAGGTCCAGGCCGCCATCGACGCTCAGTCTCCGGCCACCGCCACCGTTGCCCTGCCGAGCTCTCCGACCGGCGGCATCTCCGCCGAGGCCGCGGAGGAGGTGGTCGCCCGCGCGGCCGCGTCCGACGCCCTGCTGATCGGTCCAGGCCTCGGGCTGGAACCCGGCACCGTCGCGTGCATCGCCGAGGTCCTGGAGCGGGTCGACGTCCCGGTAGTCGTGGACGCCGACGGCTTGAACGCGCTGACGAAGATCAATCCCGGGCGGTTCTCCGCGGAGCAGCGCGCCAGGTGGGTCCTCACCCCCCACCTTGGTGAGTTCCGCCGCCTGCTGGAGGCCGCCGGAGAGCCGCTCGACGAGACCGAACTCGAGCGGCGCACCTGGTTGACCCCTACCTGGGCCGCAAGGATGGGCTCGACGTTGCTGCTCAAGGGGGCTCCCACGGTGACCGCGCTCCCCGACCGGACGGCGTTTGTCGCGACGGAGGTCCACCCTTCACTGGCCGTCGCGGGGGCCGGCGACGTGCTGGCGGGGATGATCGCCGGCTTCATGTCCCAGGGACTTGACCCTGCCGAGGCGGCCATCAGCGCGCAGCACATTGGCAACGCCGTCGCCGCCGCGTGGACGGCCAGCCGGGCCGGGGGTGCGATGCAACCCACCGACCTGATCGAAGCGCTCCCGACGGTCTTGCGCGAACGCTTCGGAGCGTGAGCCGCGGGGCGCGCGCGGCTCAGGTCGTCCGGCCGAGCGCGTGCCCGAGGGCGTCGTCGATCTCAGGACAGCGGAAGGTGAACCCCTCGCGCTGTAGCACCGCGGGTACCACGCGGACGCTGGACAGCAGCATCTCGTCCGCTTGCTCCGCGCCGAGAGCCATGCGCAGCGCCGGCCTGGGAACCGGGAAGACGGTCGGGCGGCGAAGCGCCCGGCCCATCGCCTTGGTGAACTCGACGTTCCGCACCAGCCCGGGTGCGACGAGGTTCACGGCGCCCTGAATGGAGGGCCGATACATCGCGAGATGCATCGCGCCGACCACGTCATCGAGACCGATCCATGGGAACCACTGGCGCCCTGTGCCGAGGCGCCCGCCAAGCCCGAGCGAGAAGGCCGGGAGCATGGTCGCGAGCGCCCCGCCCCCCGCGTCCAGCACCACCCCGAGGCGCATCTTGACGGCCCGAACCCCGGGCGGGAGCCGATCGACCTCACCCTCCCACGCCGCGCAGGTCTCCGCGAGGAAGCCCTCCCCTTGCGGAGCGGCCTCGGGGAGCTCCTCCTCGCCCCGGTCGCCGTACCACCCGATGGCGGAGGCCGCAACCAGCACCTTGGGCGGCGCCTCCATGCGCCCGAGCGCGTCGACGATGGCTCGGGTTCCCCCGACTCGGCTCTCCGCGATGCGCCGCTTCTTCTCCTCCGTCCAACGCAGGCCGAAGATGGACTCCCCTGCGAGGTGGACCAACGCGTCGACGCCCTCGAGGGCGTCCGTGTCCACGGTCCCGGCCGCTGGATCCCACCGGACCTCGTGGGGCGCCGCAGGTGCACGCCGTACGAGCTCCAGTACCCGGTGGCCTCCGGTCCGCAGGAAGGCGGCGAGCGTCGACCCCACCAGGCCGCTGGCCCCGGTGATTGCGATGGTCTTCTTCTCGAAGCCTGCGTCCCGCGCGGCAGCGTGCGCCTCGAGGTCGCCCACGAAGACCCGATGCCGCCACGCGAACATCCGCTCGAGCTTGCCGCGGACCATCGGCCCCCCCACCAGCTGCCCGAGCGGGCCGAGCGGCAGCTGATAGCGGATCTTGTCCTTCAGCACCGACGCCGACCGGCCGCGCATTGAGATCTCGTGCCGGTGCACCCAGGCCTTGAAGGGGCCGGTGACCTGCCGGTCCACGAAGAACGTCTTCTGCGGCTGCTCGTCGGCGATCTCCGCGGTCCAGTTCAGCCCGATGGGCCCGACCCCCACCCGCAGGACCGTCCGCGCCCCCTTCTCGAGGCGCTCTTCGGGCCCACTGCCCGAGACGACGCGAGCGCTGTCCCAGGGAGGGAGGAGCCGGCGCAGCGCGCCCGGTCGAAGGTGCCACTCGTACGCCTCGCCCGCGGCGCAGGGAGCCTCAACGGTCCGCTCGAAGTGCTGTTCGGCCATGGTGTCCGCATGTTCGCCCCCGGCTCTCCCCCGAGTGCGCCCGACCCCGAATATTCCTGTGGGTCCCCCCCTTCAGCGACGGCCGACCTCCCGAGCCAGCTCGGTCACGTAGTGCGCCACCGCCGCGCCCAGCCACCTGCGCCCGACGAACCCGCCCTGGGGGCTGCCGTCCACGGCCCGGGCTGCCAGGTAGCCGAGGTGGCCCCCGACGCGCTCCATGTGGACGAAAGCCGCGCTGCCGCGAGCGGCCTCCTCGACCATCTGCGGCTCGATGAACGGATCGTCCGCGGCAGAGAGGAGCACCACCGGCACCTCGATCTGACGGATCCATGGGGCCGCCGAGCACCGCGCGTAGTACTGCTCCCCCGATTCAAACCCGGCGAGGGGCGCCGTCACCCGGTCATCCGTCGTGCGCAGGCTCCAGCGGCGCCGGACCCTCACCTCGGGTCCGAGCTCCCCACGCGCCCGCCGGTCGGCCATGGCTCGCCGGATCCCCAGGACGAAGTTGCGGTCATAGATCCGGTTGAGGCCACGCTCCATCCTTGTCACGGATCGCGAGAGGTCCACCGGCGGGTTCACCGCGAGCACCGCGTCCGGCGCACCCGGCGAGGCGCCGTCGCGGCCGGCGCCGAGCAACAGAGCGTTGCCCGACAACGAGAAGCCGACCCCCACGTGCAACGCGCCGGGCCGCAGGCGGCGAGCGGCAGCGATCGAGGCCCAGAGATCTGGAGCGCTGCCCGAGTGATAGATGCCGCGCGCGAGCCCCTCTCCCGCGCCCTGGCCTCGATGGTTGAAGGCGACCACCTCGGCCCCCGCACGCCGCAGGGCTCCCGCGCAGAGGCGGACGTAGTTCGACTCGCTCGAGCCCGTCAGGCCGTGGAACAGGTGGGCCACCACCCCATCCAGCGGCCTCCCGGGCGGCCCGTCGATCTGCGGCGCGTCGAAGACCACTAGGCGGTCTCCGCCGCTGACGCTCACCTCGCGACGCGTCGCGACGCCGCCCTGGAGCCCCTCTCCAGGGGTCGGCAGGAGGAAGCCAAGGAGCGTCTGGGCCTGACCTCCGCGCGCCCAGAGCGGCGGCTCGCACGGGGGCTCGAAGCGACGGATCATATGGACCGGGTCCACCAGAGAGGGACCGTCGGCGCATTGCACCACAGCGCGCCGCTGCGCGCACGGGGGCCCCTCGAAAGCCCGCGGAGAGCGCGCCGCTTTGACCGGAGGCTCAGCGCGTCTCGCCCGCGGGCGGCGCCAGGGTTCCGCCGTCGGGGAAGCTGCGCTCCCATGGGTCGGTGCTCACGCCTCCTGGTCCTCCGACCGGCGCGATGGGCACGATCGGGGACGTCAAGGCCTCGGGCGTCAGGCCGGAGCGTGAGACGTGAGCGGGGGCGCGCGGGCTGGGATGGGAACGGATGATCTTCCAGCTGGAGAGGTCCACCTCATGGATGAGGTCGCCCCGCTCAACGGTGACCCAGGCGCGCGCGCCCGAGGGATCCATGGCCACGCAGCTCGGGAGAGCGCTGCGCCTGAAGGCGACCGGCTCCGC
>JAQWJQ010000251.1 GCA_029248265.1 Planctomycetota bacterium | reverse complement strand
GTCCCTGTTGTGCTCCAGGGCCTCCTCCACCAGGGCGTTCAGGACCGGGTCGCTGAACGTCTGCCAGAACGGACGCTCTACGGGCGCGCTCGCCTCCTCCTCGCTGCCCGGCCCGAGCGCCGGACCATCGCCGCCGGCGCCCCCGCCCGCCCAGCCCTCCGGAAGCTCACCGCGCAGCAGGGCGGCCAACTCAGGTCGCGCCTCCACTGGATCCGGTGCGACGCATGACGCGGTGAACAGGAGGGAGATGAGGGGCGCGAGGCGGGTACGCATGATCCTTGGGAGGCTGGTGGGTCCGGGAAGGACTCCATGGGTTCGGATTTTAGGATCGCGCCCCCGCTCGCTCCCTAGCTCTCCATCCGTAAATCCCCGCGACGACCATCCTAAGAGCGGCCCTCCGCCCCGCAGGGTCCCTGCGGCCTCCTGCTCGGGCACACCCTGGCCGTGAGCCCAAGGGACGGCATGGGAGAGCGAGAGGCGTGCGCAGCGGCCCGTCGCAAGGCGCGCCCGATCGAGCGCGGCCTGAAGCGGCGGCGCAGGCGCGCCCAACACGCGGGGCGCGCCGCAGCCGCTCACCTGCCGGAGTCCCCCGGCGCGGAGGGGCGGTCCAACAGGAAGGCGTAGAGGAGCGACATGGTGCTGCCGACCGGGACGTACCACGTCCAGGCGATCGAGCGGCCATCGTCAAAGTCCCCGACCTCCGCGAGCCGGGTGAGCAAGAAGAGCGTGAAGGCCAACCAGATGGTCTGGATCACCCCCTGGGGCTGCCGCCTCCTGGGTAACCCGAGAATCATCCAAAGGAGCAAGAAGCCGCCCACCGCCCACCAGCTGGCCGCATACGCGTACTCCCCGTGCCAGATGGCGAAGAGGACGGTGAGCAGGCCCAGCGGAGCAGACCACAAGAACCCGGCGGCGCCGCGGCCTCCCGGGAGCCATGAAAGCACAAAGCCCGCCAGCAACGGGCCACCCACGAGCCCCGACATCCCGAGCGCGAGCCCCAGCAGGTCATCGTACCGCTCCGCGATCACGGGCATCAGGACCGCGAGCCCTGCGAGGGCTGCAGCCCAAAACACCACAAAGAGTCGACCGACGCGGATCGAGTCCTGGGCCTCGCCGGCCTCCCGGCGGCCGAGGCGCCGCAGCAGCGGCCAGACCGTGGCCTGAGAGGCCTGTCCAAGCGCGGCGAGGATCGAGTCAAGGCTCGAGATCGCCGCCGCGAAGGCCGCCGCGAGGACCAGGCCGCGCACCCCGGCTGGAAGCTCCTCCCTCACGAACACCGGCAGCACCCGCTCGGGCGTCTCCATCACGAGCGACGCGGCGCCGCCTGACATCGCGTGCTCCAGGTAGTAGCCGTGCAAGCCAACCCCGATCAGGAAGGCGAACCCGATCACGACGATGGCGGCATAGCTCCCGATCATCGCGCGCTGTGCGTCACGCTTGGATCGACAGCAGAGCAACCGCTGGACGATCAATTGATCCGTCCCGTACGGCCCGATCAAGCCCCAGCTCGCCGCGAACAGCACCGCCCAGAGCGTGTAGGGCTTGGTGAACGCGAAGTCCGTGTCCACCAACTGCAGCTTCCCGGACTCCATGGCCAGCCGCCACGACTCACCGAGCCCACCCTCCACCCCGAGGTGCAACGCAACGAGCAAGCCGATCATCCCGCCCACGAAGAGCAGGAACAGCATGGCGTCGGTCCATACCACCGTGGCGACACCGCCGATCCAGGTCCAGCCGAGGGCGACCAACGCGATGGCGAGTACGGCGCACGCCAATGGCGAGCAGCCAGTGAGCTCGGCCGCGGCGGCAAGCTCCTCCTGGGCGAGGACCTCGATCACCACGGCTGTGATGTAGACCCGCGCTGACTGAGCCAGCGCGCCCCCCACCATGAAGAGACCGGTGGTCATGCGACGCACCGAGACCCCCAGGCGGTTGCCCATGAACTCGTACGGGCTGTAGACCTCGCGCTCGTAATACGCCGGCACGAGCACCGTGGCGACCACGAGGCGAGCCACGAGCGCACTCACCAGACCGACCTGCAGATAGAGCAGGGACCCACCGTCTCGCCAGACCATCGAGGGCACCGCAAAGAACGTCACGGCCGAGATCTCGGTCGCGATGATGGAGGCGCTGACCGCGAACCAGGGAAGCTGGCGCCCACCCAGATAGAAGTCCCTAAGGGACTCCTGCTTGCCAGTCAGCCGCTCTCCCAACACCGTGATCGCCACCAGCACCAGCGCGACGACCAGCCAGTCCAATCCGCTGAACCCTCCGCCTAGCTGGGCCCCACCGGAGGGCCCAGCCACCAGCGCACCGAGGGCGCGGGCCGCAAGAAGCCCGCTCACTCCAGACCACCTGAGGGTGAACGGGGCGCGTCCGCGGGCAGCCGGTCCAGGAGCCCGCTGGCCGCCGCGCCGACCACCAGGCCGCGGGCGCCCTGGCCGCGGCGCACCAGGCCCTGACAGGGGACGAGGCGCTCCCCATCACGTTCAATCCATCCAGCCAACATGGAGGCATCCTCTCTCTCCGAGAGCCGCAGTACCAACCCCGAGTCCATGGAACCCCCAAACATCCCGGCGGAGAGGAGCTCCCCGAGCGCGCCGGTGACCACCAGCGCCTCGGCGCCTCCATGCGCCCCGGACCCCGGCGGTTGGTCCGTCGTCCGCTGGAGGCGCTCCAGCAGGCGCCGCCCGGAGGCCTCACCCAGCCCCCGCGCGGCCTCTGCCACCCAGGCCGTGGCCCGTGAATCACGCCGGCCCAGCGCCTGCCTGAGCTCAACGGTCCCACCCGCCTGGCTCCGCCAGCCCGCCGACAGGGCCGCCAACCCGAGGTCTGACGGCCCGCCTGGGAGCTCGCGGCCCTCTCGGACGACCCGGCCCCCCGCCACCTCCGCCCAGGAGGCCTCCGTATCCCAACAGGTCACCAGGCCGCCAGCTCCGCCGGCCATCGCCCCTAGGGGCGACCAGATCTCACCGAGCGCAGCCGCCGCCTCAAGGGAGGCGATCGAACGCACTGGATCACGGAGGGGGACCCCACGCGCCCTCAGCGTGTTGGTCAGCCGATCAGGAAAGCCCTCGACGCGCGGACCGCCCCTGGCCGCCAGCACGCTGTGCCCGCGTCCATCCAGCCAGCCGTCCAACGCCAGACCGATCCGAACGCTGGACCCACGGAGCCCGAAGAGGAGTTGCTCCACGGAGCTGGCGACGGATTGTACCCACGACTCCGCCGCTTGCTCTTCGCCTGGAACCTGGCACACGCGGGCCAGCTGCCGCTGCACCGGCGGGGCCACGAATCCAGAGGGCGCCATCACGTCCTCCACCAGCCGTCGCCTCGCCACCCGAAGACGCCCGAACGGGGTCCACTCCACGACCCTGGCCTCCACGCGAACCGGCGAGGTCACCACCCCGACCAGCAGCCCATCCAAGCCAGGACTCACCCTGCGCTGAGCCGCGACCCGGCGGCGGCGTCCAGGTGAAGGCAAACATCCGCGTGTCCGGCGAGGTAGGCCGCGGGGAGGCCCAGCCCGCTCGCACCCGCGAGCAAGCTCGCCACGACGTCCGCCTTGTGGGCCCCAAGGGCCAGGACACGGATCTGCCTGGCCTCCAGGATCGTCCCGACGCCCATGGTCACGGCACGAAATGGAACGGCCTCCAGCGAACCAAAGGTCGCCGCCGCATCCGCGCGCGTCTTCGGCGCCAGCTCAACCTCCCTGGTACGCGAGTCCATCCCGGAGCCGGGCTCATTGAAGGCGATGTGACCATTCCGCCCGAGCCCCAGCAACTGGAGGTCCAGACCGCCCGCGCGCTCGATCGCCGCCTCGAACTCCCGGCCTATCGGCTCCGCCGCGGAGGTCAGCGCCGGCGAGGACGGGGGGCACGGGAAGGAGACCTGGTGCTCGGAGAGTCCACAGGGGCCGAACAGGTGCGCGTCCATGAAGGCACGGAAGCTCGACGGGCTCCCGGGTGGGAGATCGAGGTACTCGTCGAGGTTGAATGTCCTGACCGCGTCGAGCGCACCGGGCCGATCCAGGAGCGCCTCGACCATCGCGGCGTAGACGCCGACCATCGTCGAGCCGGTGGCCAGGCCGAGCGCGGCAGAGGGCTTCCTGGCGACAAGCTCGAGGACCTCCTCGGCCACGGCCTGGCAGGCAAGCTCAGCGGAGGCATGGATTCGCACCGAGATCCCAGCGGCCCGGCGTCGCTGGTCCCCGGCGAGCCGACCCGCGGCGGGCCCCGCCTCCTGCTGCCTCTCTTCCATCCCCATGGAGCGCGAGTCTACCGAGCCAGCGCGCCGTCACGAAGGGGCAGCCGCCGCCGCCTCCACGAATCGCTGGGCACAGTCTCGGTCGAGGGTGAGCCGCTCATGGTCCGCGGGCGCGCCAGGCTTGCCCAGGGCGGGGCCCACGCTGCCCCGATCTGCCCCCGTACCCACGGCGGCGCTGCAAGACCCGTGGATCGCAGGGACACGGGTGGCCCCCAGCAGCGCGGCTGCCGACCGACCGGTGACCCCTCCCGCGGCCACCACCTCCATGGACCCTCGAAGCCCCTCCACCAGCGTGCGCAGCGCCTCTCGCCCCTCCCAGGCCGAGCTCGCGCCGCCAGAGGTCAGGAGGCGGTCCACTCCGAGGTCGAGCAACGCCGCCACCCCGGCCCCTCGATCCTGCAGCTGGTCGAACGCCCGATGGAACGTCACCTTCATGGAGCCGGCGTCGGCCATGAGCCGCGCGGTTTGCGGCCGGTCCACGAGGCCCTCACGGGTCAAGAGGCCGAGCGCGACGCCGTCCGCCCCCCACTCCCTTGCCTGACGCACATCCAGGAGGAGGGCCTCGAAGTCGCCCTCATCAAGGATGAAGTCACCGCGCCTCGGTCGAGTCAACACCACCACCTCCGTCCGCTTGGCCGTGGAGGCGGCACGATCTCGCGCCTGCAACGCCCGCCGTAGGAGGCCGGGCCCAGGAGTCACCCCGCCCAGCTCCAGCGCAGCACAAAGCTCGATCCGATCCGCGCCCAGCGCGATCGCCCCCTCGACGGAGGCCAGGTCAGTACAGAGGAGCTCAGAGTACGCCATGGGGAGGTCAGGGGCCTTCGGACCGAACGGGAGGAGATGCCGCCACCACGTGCCCGCTGGGCGGCGGTCCAAGAATGAACCGAGGCTTGGAGGCGGCGCTTCCGTAGCATGCGTCAGAGGTCCTCTTCGTGCACCGCATTCCCCGCCCCCTCCTCGCCGCCGCGATCCTGTACGCCCTGTTCCGGGCCGTGGTCGTCGCGACCTCCTTCGACGCGGTCGCCATCCCGGTGTACGAGGTGCCCAACATGGGCAACCAGGCCTGGCTGCTCCAGGACGGCTTCCGGGGGGTCCCGTGGAGCTACTACTACGACAACGCGGGGGGGCAGCTCCTGACCGCCGTCCTCGCGGCGCCCCTCTACGCCCTCTTCGGGTCCAGCTACCTCACCCTGAAGCTGGTCCCGTTCCTCATGGGGCTCGCCATCATGGGCCTCATCTGGAGGTTCCTGAGCCAGAACGTCAACCGCACGGCCGCCGTCATCGGGGTGTTCCTCTTCGCCCTCGGGCCGCCCACCCTGACCAAGTACTCGCTCCTGGCGAAGGGCAATCACTTCGAGGGGCTGCTGTTCCTCTTCGTGCCGGTGGTCCTGATCTTCGAAGCGAGCCGCCGGGAGCGGCGCACGCCCTGGCTCATCGGCGCAGGCCTCACCGCGGGCTTCTCCGTGGTCGTCTACTACGGCTCCCTCCTCGCGCTCTCCCTGCTCGCACCGGTCCAGCTCCGCCTGCGCGGTGTCCGGGGCGCCCTGCAGGACCTCCGCTTCCTCCTCCCCTCCGCAGCGCTCGGGCTCCTCCCGCTCGCAGGGCTGCAGCGAATGACCGGAGGACGGGCGGGCTTCTTCGCCGACAAGTTCACCTCCGTCGACCCCCAGCTGGATGCCGGCGGGATGTGGAGCGAGGCCCGCTCCCTGCTCGTCGACACCTTGCCCGGCGGCGCGTGCTTCGAGGCCCTCGGCCCGATCCCCGCCCTCGTCGGAGAGTGGCTGCTGCTCCTGGCGCTCGTGGGCTCATGGGGCGCGCTCGTCGCCCGCGCCTGTCGCCGGGCGGACGCTGGAGACGGGGCGCAGCGCGCCGCCGGCGGCGTGGCCCTGCTCATCGCCGCCTACCTGCCCCTGGTCCTCGGGGTCATCGCCATCGGCGTGCTCAAGATCCGCAGCATGCCGCCGCCCGTCGAGATCGGCGGCGTCCGCTACCTGGTGTCGTTCTACTTCTTCGGCGTGCTCGGCATCGCGGCCGCCTGCGGTCCGCTGCTCGCGAGCCGACGCGGCTCCGGCCAACGCTTCGGCGTGGCGGTCCTGACCTGCGCCGCCGCGACGACGCTGTTCGTCCTCCCCATCGCGAGCGCCCACTTCGACCGAGCCTCGGATGGGGTGCGGTATCCGGGGACCTTCTTCCGTAACTACGGGAGCCTGATCCAGCGCGGCGCCGTGAAGGACCCCGCCACGGGCAAGCTCAGCCTGGTTCCCGGTGAGGTCATGGGCGTCGCGGACGACTTCTCCGGCGAGCGCAGGGAGGACGTGCTCCTCAGCACAGGGAACAGCCTGGCGTACGGCACCCTGGCCCAGGAGGGCACCCTCGACCTCGACCGCCTCCTCGAGGGCTACCCGACGGACGCCGTCCCCCACCTGCTCCGCGGCGTGGGGTGCTACCTCCGCGGCTCCCTCCCTCGGCAGGGGCCCGCGCCGCCGCGCCTCCAGGAGGTCATCTCCCTCGTGCTCCACCACCCCGAGCACCGCGAGCGGGTCGCCGAGGGCATGGGCATGTCGCTCGCCTATCCGCTCCGCCGGACCTTCGCCGATGAGCTCGTCCGGACCGCGCGGTCCCTCGCCGCGGTCCCCGCGGACCTGCGCCTGGCGATCCGCCGCGGCCAAGGCGCCGACCTCGGCCTCCGGGCCAGGCGCGGCCTCACAGGGATCCACTCACGCCTCGAAGAGGTCCTCGAGAATGTCGATGACCCCGCGGAGCGCGAGGCGCTCCGCGGGGCCATCGAGGCCTCGGCCACACGCTGAATCAGCGCTCGTTGACCGGGGCGTAGGAGCGCTGGCGCTCCCCCACGTAGATCTGGCCGGGACGGAAGAGCTTGTTGTCCTCGTGCTGCTCCAGCCAGTGGGCGCAGTAACCCGCGACCCGGGCCATGGCGAAGATCGGGGTGAAGACGTCGGTGTTCAGGCCGAGCTTCTCGTAGACCAGGCCGCTGAAGAAGTCGACGTTCGGGTAGATGCCGCGCCCGCCAAGCTTGGCGGTGACCACCTCCTCGAGCTTGAGGGCCACGTCGTACTTCGGCGTCGAGCCGAGCTCCTCGAAGAGCTTCACGGCCAGGATCTGGAGGTTCTTCGCGCGCGGGTCCTTCGTCTTGTAGACCCGGTGCCCGAAGCCCATCACCTTGCTCTTGGACTCCGCCTTGGCCTCATACCAGGCCTCCACGGCATCCACGCCGTCGATCGTCGACAGCTGGTTGAGGACACGCTCGTTCGCGCCGCCGTGGAGCGGGCCGAAGAGCGCGCCCACCGCGCCGCTGCATGAGGTGTAAGGATCATTCTCCGTGGATGCGACGACGCGGCACGCGAACGTGGAGGCGTTCATCGTGTGCTCGGCGTGGAGAATCAACGCGCAGTCAAGCGTCTTGGAGGCGATGTCCGCCGGCTCTTCGCCGTCAAGGCACCAGAGGAAGTTCGCGGCGGTGGAGAGCTCGGCGCGCGGCGCCACGTACTCCTTGCCAGCGCGAACTCGCTCGAAGAGCGCAACCAGGACCGGCGTGACCGCGATCACCCGGCGCGCCGCCTCATCCTTGGAGGCCGCGTCGCGCAGGTCGACCTTGGGGCTGACCATGCCGAGCGCCGCCAGCGAGGCCTGGAGCGCCTGCATGGGGTGCCCGGTCACGGGGAACGCCTCGACCATCTTGACCAGCTCGGGCGGCAGGGTCCGCAATCGCGCGAGGTCCGCCGCGAAGGCCGACAGCTCCTCGCTCGAGGGGAGCTCTCCATAGAGAAGTAGCCACGCCACCTCCTCGAAGGTGCTGTGAGCGGAGAGGTCCTCGATGGGATAGCCGCGGTACTCCAACACGCCCGCATGGCCGTCGATGAAGCTCACCGAAGACTCTGCGGCCGGGATACCGGCCAGACCGGGGACTAGCTCAGGGGATGACACTAAAGGGCTCCGTGGGTGTGGGTTCAGAGAGATGGAGGCGCGGCGAGGTCAGGCCCGCTGCTTGAGGAATTCGACGAGGAGCCTGGCGCCGACGCCAGTTCCCATGGATCCGCCCACCCAATCGCGATCTCGCGTGTTCCACGCGGTGCCAGCGATGTCCAGGTGGGCCCACTCGCGGCCCTCGGCGACGAAGTGGGAGAGGAAGGCGGCCCCTTGGCTGGGGCCGGCCCCCATGGCGGGCGAGCCAATGTTCGAGAGGTCGGCGGACTTGCCCTTCATCCCGTCCTTGTGGGCCTCGAGGAGGGGCAGCGGCCAGACCTCTTCGCCGGTCGCGCCGCCCGCCGCGAGAAGGTCATCCCGCAGGGCGTTGGTCGTCGCGAACATGCCCGTCAGCTCGTGGCCGAGGCCAACGATCACGGCGCCGGTCAGGGTGGCGAGGTCGATGATCGTGTCCGGCTTGACCTTGGACTCCACGTAAGAGAGTGCGTCCGCCAGGATCAGGCGCCCCTCGGCGTCGGTGTTGAGGATCTCCACCGTCTTGCCGTTCATCCCGGTGTGGATGTCTCCGGGCTTGGTGGCGTTGCCGTCGATCAGGTTCTCGGACGAGGGGACGATCCCGTGCACCTCGAACGGCACCTCCAGCCCGCCGGCGAGCGCGTGCATCGCGCCGAGGACCGCAGCGCCGCCCGACATGTCGTAGCGCATCTCGTCCATCTTGCCGGGCGGCTTGAGGGAGTAGCCGCCAGCGTCAAAGGTGAGCCCCTTGCCCACGAAGGCGATCCGCCCGCGTGACTTGCCCTTGGGCTTGTACGTGAGATGAATCAGCCGCGCGGGCTCGACGGAACCAGCCGAGACCCCGAGGAGCAGCCCCATGCCGGCCTTCTTCATCGCGGCCTCGTCCATCACCTTCGCGGTCATGCGCGGGTGGCGGCGCGCGATCCCGCGGGCCTCCTTCGCCAACGCCACCGGCGTGACCATGTTCCCGGCCCCGTTCTGGAGGTCGCGCGTGAACGCGTTCGCAGCGGCGAGGATTTCGCCCTCGCGAGCGCCTGCCTTGAAGGCTGCGCCAGGCCCCCCGAGCGAGAGGCCCTTCAGGGCGCTAGCCGTGGCCTTGCTCTTGGCGTCGTCGTAGGAGTAGGTCGCGAGGAACGCGCCCTCCGCGACGGCACGGCCGGCGCTCCCGGCCCCGCCTGCCGCCTCGCAGACCGCGGGGGCCACCTCGATGTGGAGGCTCCGGCTCTCGCGCGTCACCGCCGCCTTCGCGGCCACCGCGGCGGCGCGGCGAAGCGCTTCACCGTCGACCGCCTCGAGCGAGCCCAGCCCCACGAGGACGACCTCCTTCACCGGGCCACCGCCGGTGAAAGTGCTGCGGGTCGCGCGAGCCTTCCCCTGGAAGCCGTCGAGGAAACCAACGGGGACCTCGATGCCAGCGGGCAGTTCGGCGCCGCCGCCCTCCGGGAGGAGCAGGGCGAAGAGGTCGACTCGGGCGGCCTTGCCGGAGTCCTTGATGGAGAGCTTCATTTGATGGGCAGATGAACAGTAGGAGAGAGCGAAGTGAAGCCGGGATCACATCCCGAGGTACTTGGGGCCACCGCCGCCCTCAGGGACGACCCACTCGATGTTCTCGTATGGGTCCATGATGTCGCACGTCTTGCAGTGAACACAGTTGGAGGCGTTGATCACCACGGCCTCTGCCCTTGGGCCACTCGTACACCGCCGCAGGGCAGAAGTGCTTGCACGGGTTCCCGTACTCCTCGGTGCAGCGGTCCACGCAGATGCTCGGGTCATTCACGAGCAGGTGCGCCGGCTGGTCCTCCTCGTGGATGGTCCCGGACAGGTAGACGTCCGAGAGCTTGTCCATCGAGTCCGAGTCGTTGTACTTCGGCGCCTCCGTGGTGGACCGCGCGTCCGGCTCCATGGTCTCGTGATCGTTGTGACCGGGGCGCCGGGCCACGAGGCCCCGCCCCTTGGTGATCATCTGCACCGCGAAGTCGAGCATGCCGGCGAACAGGCCCCCGGAGAACGCCTGCCGGTAGTTCCGGTAGCGGTGGAGCTCAGCCCGAGCCCAGGAGGACTCATAGGCGTCCTGATAGCTCTTGAGGCCCTCGCGGGAGGTGTCGCCGGACGCGAGGCCCTTGGCGATCCCCTCGGCGGCGAGCATGCCCGACTTGATGGCGAGGTGGATGCCCTTGAGGGTGGCAGCGTTCAGGAAGCCGCCGGTGTCCCCGACGAAGACGAACCCGTCTCCGTGGAGCCGCGGCTGGGAGAAGTAGCCGCCCTCGGGGACGCACTTCGCGCCGTAGTTGATGGGCTTGCCCCCCTCGAGGAGCCGCTTGATCTTGGGGTGCTGCTTCCACTTGACGAAGAGCCCGTGGGGATCGAGGCGCGCGTCCGGGTGGTCGAGGCCCACGACGAAACCGATCGAGATCTTGTCCTCGGCGATGCCGTACACCCAGGAGCCGCCGTACCCCTTCGTGTCGAGGGGGAAGCCTCCGGTGTGCATGACCTTGCCGTGCATCTCCTTCCCGATCTCGGGAGAGACCTGCCAGATCTCCTTGATGCCGGTGCCGTACGTCTGCGGGTTGCGACCGTCCATCACGTCGAGCCTGCGGAACAGGTCCTTCGCGAGGTTGCCCCGGACCCCCTCCGCGAACACCGTGACCTCTGCGGACACGTCCATGCCCGGCTCGAAGGTGCCCTTCTGCGAGCCGTCCTTCGCGACGCCGCTATCGCGCGTCTGGACGCCGAGCACTCGGTCGCTCTCTCCATCGAAGCGGGTCTCTGCGACGGGGAAGCCCGCGTAGATCTCCACGCCCATCTCCTCCGCCTCGGAAGCCATCCACTTCGTCACCTCGTTCAGCGAGACCATGTAGTTCCCATGGTTCCGCAGCTGGGGCGGGCAGAGCAGCCCCTTGAGCTTGAGGCTGCCACCGCCGGGCCGCAGCATCTCGGCCCAGTCGTCCTTGACCTCGGACAGCACGGGGAACCCGCGCTCCTTCCAGTCCGGGAACAGCTCGGCGATCCCCTTGGGGTCCATCACCGCGCCGGACAGGCTGTGGTGACCGATCTCCTCCGCCTTGTCGAGGACGAGGACCGTACGGTCCTCGTCTCCGGCCTCCTTGAGGAGACGCGAGAGGTGAATCGCGCAGGCCAGGCCAGCCGGACCCGCGCCGACGATGCAGACATCGACGGGCAGCTCTTCCCGCTCGACCTCGCTGACATTGAGGGAGGTGAACCTGGGCTTCATCGGGGTGCTAGAGGGAACACGCGCGGGTGCGACTCGGCGAGACTGGGGCGCATGCAGGGGGCCGGCGGAACGGTCTCCTGCGAAGATGGATGGGGCGAACAGTATACGGGCTTCCGCCTCACGACCGGTCCCCGATCCAGTGGTGTCCTGCCCGGTAGACCTCCTTCTTCCAGACCGGGAGCCGCTCCTTGAGCGTGTCGATCAGGAACCTGGCGGCTAAAAAGGCCGCATCCCGGTGGGGGCTCGCCACCGCGATCACCACGCTCGGCTCCCCGACCCCCACGACGCCGGTCCGGTGGACGCAGAGCATCCGGAGGGTCCGATCCACCTCGCCACCCTCGCCTGGGCCCTGCGGCGCCTCCAGACCATGCGCGGCGCGGCAGTCGGAGAAGATCCGCCGCATCTCCGGCCCGGCCATCTCCTCGAAAGCCTCGTAGTCCAGCCTGGAGACCTCCTGGCCGCGATTGACCTCCCGTGTCGTCCCGGTGAAGAGCACGATCGCACCGCAAGCTGGGCTGGCGACCCGCGCCTGGAGGGCAGCGGGGTCGATCGGGCCTGCCGACAGCTCGAAGACTCCATCCTCCACCGTAGTCCCGGGGGCCCCCCCACTCACCGGGGGGAGCATGGCCACGAGGTCGCCGGGATGGAGCCTCCGGTCCGCCTTGGCGTACTCGTCCCCGAGCACCACGGATGCGAAGGACAGATCCCCGAGGGCAGGGTTCTGCTCCTCCATCAGGCGCTTGAGGTCCTCTGTCGTCGAGCCCTCCGGGAGTTGAAGGACCCGAACCACGTCGGCCCCTGCCCGCTCCCTGAGCACAGCGAAGAGCCGAACATCGAGGTCGAACGCAGCCGGCGCGTCGGACATGGGCTCAGAAGGGGGTGTCGTCGTCGCCGAGGAAGGCCGCGCCGGCGTCTCCACCCTGGCTCTGGCCACCACCGCCGCCGCTGCCGCCGCCATAGCCGCCGCCGCCGTATCCGCCACCGGACGCCGCCGGCTGCTGAGCCGGCGCCTGCTGCCCACCATAGCCCCCATCGAAGCCCCCATCTCGGCCACCGCCGCCGCCACCGCCGGCGCCGGCCTCTCGGCCGCCACCAACGAATTCCCAGTTGTTGGCCACGACGTAGAGCTTGGAGCGCTTCTGACCGGACTCCTTGTCCTCCCACTGATCAAAGCGAAGCTCCCCGTCAATGAACGCTGAGGCGCCCTTCTTGTGGAACTTCTCGAAGGCCTCGCCGCGCTTCCCGAAGATCGTCACGTCGACGAAGGTGGCCTCCTCGCGCCACTGGTCTGTCTGCTGGTCCTTCACGCGGCGATTCACCGCCATCCCTACCTTGCAGATGGCCATGTTGCTGGCCGTGTACCGGAGCTCGGGGTCACGGGTCAGGTTGCCCATGAGAATGACCTTGTTGAAGGACGCCATTTCAGCCTCTTTTTTGACGGGTCGCGACGCGATGCGCCGGCAGGTGGGGGTCACGGGCGAGAAAGCGGTCGCGCGCGGCCCGAAGCGGGTTC
>JAQWJQ010000249.1 GCA_029248265.1 Planctomycetota bacterium | reverse complement strand
CACGCGATCTGGAGTCCCTGCGCAGCGCGCTCCTCAAGGTTGCGGCAGACAACGTGGACTCCCTGTATGCGCAGCGGTTGAAGGGCGCCGACTTCGTCGTGCAGGCTGCGGGTGATGAGCTGCCGCTGACCTGGGCGCTGGCTCACGCCCACAGCGACCGCCCGCGGAAGATCGTCGCGAGCGGCGACGAACTCACCGAGCTGCTGCTGATCGAGCGGCTGAAGGAGGACATGCCCAGGACCGAGGAGGAGCTCTTGATCGTCTCTCCGTACTTCATCCCGGGGAAGGCGGGGGTGCGCTCGCTGGTGGCAGACGTTGCCCGGGGCGTAGAGGTCCGGATCCTCACCAACTCGCTCGCCTCCACGGACGTGGCGGCCGTTCACTCCGGCTACCGCAAGTACCGGCGCGGACTCGCGGAGGGCGGTGTCGAGGTCTACGAGATCCAGCCCACCAGTGACTTGACGAGCGCCCTCTACAGCGACGGGCTCTTCGGGTCCAAGAACGCCAGCCTGCACGCGAAGACCTTCATCTCAGACCGCCGCTACCTGTTCGTCGGTTCGATGAACCTGGACCCGCGCTCCGTCCAGCTCAACACCGAGCTGGGCTTCGTCATCGACAGCCCAGAGCTGGCGCAGGACGTGATCGCAGGGGCCGAAGAGATGCTCGCACCCGAAGGGAGCTGGCGGGTCACCGTGGACGACCAAGGGCTCCTCTGGTCGGGGGTCGAAGGTGGTGAGGCAGCCCACCACCGCAAGGAGCCCGGCACGTCCTGGTGGCAGCGCTTCAAGTGCGGACTCGTGAGTTGGCTTCCCATTGAGGGGCAACTCTGAAGGCGGAGCTGGCTGTGGAGCCTTGCCGAGCGTTCGGATCCGCGTCTCTCATGGGACGGGCAGCCCCGGAGGGTGCGCGACGCCCGTTGTTTGGGTCGAGCAGCCAGCATAGGGGCGCGCCCTGACCTCCACACTGGGGACGGCCAGGGCGCGTAGGGCGGGTCACCGAAGGTATCGGCGACCCTCAAACGGTCTGGTGTGCTCAGAGGCTGAAGCCGAGACCGATCGTGCCGGTCACGCCATCCACGTCTGTGGAGAAGCTCGGGAGCGAGATCGTCGTCGACTCGTACATGAGGCGGAAGTTGAAGAAGACCGAGTCGGTCAGGTGGAGGAGCGCGCCGCCGCCGGCGGCCCAGCCGTCATAGCTATCCGAGTCCACGCCGTTGTCGAGGTCGAAGCCGTAGCGGTAGTCCGCCTCGATGTAGGGGTGCAGCTTCCAGAACTCGAGGAAGCGTCGGCGAACGCCGAGGACCATCTCTGCAGAGTCTTTGACGCCGAACTCGCGGTCATCGACGCCGACGAGGAAGTCGACTACGGGCGTCTTCAGCGCCGCGTGGATGCCGTAGCCGGAGAGGTCAAGGTTTTCTGAATCGAAGGCGGAGCCGTTCTCGACGTCTTCGATGTCGGCGTCGTCGATGACGACCGTGCGGCCCTCGAAGGACAAGACGCCCTCAGACATGGACTGGCAAGAGGCGAGGAAGAGAGCCGGGATGGCCAGAAGAGCGAGCTTCATCGGGTCACGTTGTGTGTAGAAAAGGAGGATCGAGGGCGAGCGAGGTCCGTCAGGTGGGCTCGACCTTGCCTTACGAAGGAGTGGAAACGGACTCGTTATAGAAATGGACGTCGCGCTGCGGGAATGGAATCTGAATTCCTTCCTCGTCGAAGCGGCGCTTGACGTTCTCGGTGACGTCCCAGAGGACGTCCCAATAGTCGTCGGTCTTGACCCACGGCCGAGTGATGAGGTTGACCGACGAGTCCGCGAGTTCGTGCACGCGGACGTTGGGTTCGGGATCGTCGAGGACCTTGTCGTGGGAGTTCAGGATCTCGAGCAGGACCTCCCGAGCGCGGGCGAAGTCGCATCCATAGCCGATACCGAAGACCATGTCGATACGGCGGGTGTGGTTGGCCGTGACGTTGGTGATCACGTCCCCCCAGACCATGCTGTTCGGGACGTGGATGGTCCGGTTGTCCATGGACCGGATGGTGGTCGTCATGAGGGTCATGCCCATCACACGGCCGTAAGCCCCTGCGGTGTCGACGATGTCGTCCACGTCGAACGGCTGGAAGACCATGATCATCAGGCCGCTCGCCAGGTTGCCGAGGGTGCCCTGGAGCGCGAGGCCTAGAACGAGGCCCGCGGCGCCAATGGCGGCGACCATCGGCGCCATGTTGACGCCCATGGCCGAGAGGGCCATGAGCGCCCCGATCAGGATCAGGCCCTTCTCCACGCATGAGACGATGAATTGTCGGAGAAGGGCAGAGGACCCGCGGAAGCGGTTCATAGCGCGCCTCGTGATCTGCCCGGCGATCCGGGAGATGATGAAGGCGACCAGGACGGTCACCAGCGCTCGGAGCAACTCCAGGCCGATGGCGACCCCGCCGTCGGGGCTGCCGACCCAGGCGGTCAAGCTGGTGATCGCGGCGCTCACGCCGGTGATCGGCGGCACGGCGACGACCGAGCTCACATAGGCCTTCGAGGGCGCGCTGTCGCCGCCCTTCTTGTCCAGCGCAGCGATGACGATGTTGACCCGCTCGATGAGTCGCCCGCGTTGGCCTCGGAGGAGCACGGCTTGTTCGTTGAAGCGGGCTTGCCCCGCATCGGTGCTCTGGAGCCCGGCGATCTCCTTGCCCGAGATCTCCGCGCAGGTCGCCTCGAGAAGCGCCAACCAGACGTCGAGTTCCACGTGGACGAGGTCCAGGGTCATTGGCCTCAGGCGGGCCTTGAGGACCTCCTTGTTCAGCTCGATGGCTCTGGAGCGAGTCAGGGACCCGGCCTCGGTTGTCGAGACCTTGGCGGCGGTCTCGCGGGCGTTTCTGAGGCGGTTTCGCGCTTCCTCCACGTCTTGACCCGCGTTCGAGAGCGCCTTGACCAGGTCATCCGCTGTGGAGATGAGCGTTTGGACATCCGCGCGGAGCTCGGTCTCGCCCATTCGATCGGGGTTGCCTGCCGCTGAGGCCTCGAGGAGCTCCAGCTCGACCAGGTCCTCATCGATCGTCGCGATGTAGGCGTCGAGGAAGCCCTGCACCACGGGGGGCGGCTGCCGCTCAAGCTCTTTGGCGAGCTTCGCCGCGCGGGCTACGGCTTCGGCGTGCGTGGACGGGATGGCCGGCGTGGGCTCGACCTCGGCAGGGTTGTCTTGCTCGAGTGCGGTCTCCGCGGCAGCGGAGTCCTGGGCCTCGACGGTTCCACCCGGAGCGTCCTGGGCGGGCGCTGCGAGCGTCAGGAACAGCGTCATCGCCGGGAGGAGCAGGGTGCTGGACATCAGGGGGCGGGTCGAGCGGGGCAACATCGGGCAGAAAATGGCGTGGTGGGGCTGAGCTTGTGGCTTGGAGAAAGCCACTCGCCAGAGGCTTATTCGCGCGGAGAGCATATCGAGGGAGTCCTCATCTGTCGTCCTGACCGCGGGTAGACCGCAGGTCGGCAGCCTTCAGGGCCTTCCCGTATGCTCGCGCCTGGAGCAGCCCGTGAGGCGTGCTCTGCACTTCTATTTCCGCGACGGATCGCTCGCCATGCATCACTCAGCACGCCCCTTCCTGGCCGCCCTCTCCCTGGGCGCCGCCTTCCTCGCCGCCGCTTGCCAGCCGGGTGATGGAGCAGGACGCGACGGGGTTCGGATCGCCTATGTCTCCAACGGAGTGGATCCATTCTGGGACGTGGCCGCCGCCGGGGCTCGAGCCGCCGAGGCCGAGTTCGGCGTGGACGTCGAGGTTGTCTTTCCCTCGCCTGCGACGGCCGAGGTCCAGCGGCAGAAGGTCCAGGACCTCCTCGTGCGCGGTGTGGACGCCGTGGCGATCAGCCCGGTGGATGCGGAGAACATGACGCCCTTCCTGGACTCGTTGACGGACCGAGTTCACCTCATCACCCACGACTCCGACGCGCCCAAGTCCAAGCGCCGATGCTTCATCGGCGTGGACAACTACGAGGCCGGTCGGGCCTGTGGCGAGCTGCTCGTGGAGGCCCTCCCCGATGGGGGCGAGGTCGCGATCTTCGTGGGCCGCCTGGAGCAAGATAACGCCCGCCTCCGGCGCCAGGGCGTGATTGACGCGCTGCTCGGGCGCAGCTCGGACGCCACCCGCAGCGACGCCGTGGACGCGGCGCTCTCGGGCAACGGCTTCACGGTCGTCGCGACCCGGACCGATGACTTCGATGCGGCGCGGGCCAAGTCCAACGTCGAGGACACTCTCGTCAAGTACCCCGAGCTCGCTGGCGTGGCGGGCCTCTTCGCTTACAACGCGCCGGCGTGTGTTGAGGCGCTCAAGGGCGCCGGTCGGCTGGGTGAGGTGGCGATCGCCTCCTTTGACGAGCAGGACGCGACGCTGGACGGGATCGCCGCTGGGCACGTGCTCGGGACCGTGAGCCAGAACCCGTTTCAGTACGGCTATGAGTCTGTTCGGATCCTGAAGGCCCTGTGCGAGGGAGACGAGTCGGTGCTCCCCGCGGGCGGGACCCTCTCGACGCCGCCGACGGTCGTGAAGAAAGACAACCTCGAGGCCTTCCGTACGAAGCTTGAGGCGGACATCGCCGCGGGCTCGGGCAAGTGACGACGCGCCTCTCCGCAAGGGGGCTGGTCCGTCGCTTCCCCGGGGTGCTCGCCCTCGGCGGCGTCGACCTCGACGCCGAGCCTGGCGAGGTGGTGGCGCTCGTGGGGGAGAACGGGGCGGGGAAGAGCACCCTGCTCAAGTGCCTCGCCGGGCTGGAGCAGCCGGACGAGGGGTCGATGACTTACGAGGGCGGCGTCTGGGCGCCGCGCTCCACGGCCGAGGCCGCCAGCGGCGGGGTAGCCCTCGTGCACCAGGAGCTCTGCCTCGCGGAGAACCTCTCCGCGGCGGAGAACATCGGCCTCGGCCGTGAGCCGCGCCGCGGGTGGATGCCGCTCGTGGACCGCCAGGCGCTGCGCGAGCGCGCGGCCCACGCCCTCGAGCGGGTCGGGGCGACGTTCGGCCCTGACGTGAAGGTGGAGCGCCTCGCGGCGGGCCAGCGGCAGCTGGTGGAGATCGCCAAGGGGGTCGACCAGGACGCGCGCGTGCTCATCCTGGACGAGCCGACCTCGAGCCTGACCTCGAAGGAGACCGCGCGGCTGTTCGAGCTGGTGCACCAGCTCCGCGCGGATGGCATCACGGTGCTCTACGTCTCGCACCGCCTGACCGAGATCCTCGAGCTCGCGGACCGGGCCTTCGTGCTCCGAGATGGCCGGAACGCGGGGCACCTCACGCGGGACGAGCTCTCCCGGGAGGCCATGGTCCGGATGATGGTGGGCCGCGACCTCGCGGCCCCTGCGGCGCGGGCTGAGGCCGGCGGGGCCCCCAGGGCGCCTGTCCTCGAGCTCCGTGAGCTGGTGACCGACGCCTTCCCCGCGGCCGCCGTGGACCTCCAGGTCCGCCCCGGCGAGCTGGTGGGGCTCGCCGGGCTGGTGGGCGCCGGCCGCACCGAGCTGCTGGAGACCGTCTTCGGCCTGCGGGCGCCCGTCTCTGGAGAGGTCCGGGTCGAGGGCCAGCCGGAGCGCTTCAGGGGGCCCCGCGACGCCGCTGGGGCGGGGCTCGCGCTCGTCCCCGAGGACCGCAAGCTCCAGGGCCTGCTGCTCGAGGAGGGGGTGCGGGTGAACACCGCCCTCGCCACCCTCGACCGGCGCCTTCGGCGGGGGCTGGTGGACCAGGCCGCCGAGCGCGCGGTGGCCGCGGCGCAGGTGGACCGCCTCGGCGTGCGCACCTCCGGGATCGAGCAAGAGGTGCAGACCCTCTCCGGCGGCAACCAGCAGAAGGTCGTGGTGGGCCGTTGGCTCGCGGCGGAGCCGACGATCCTGCTCATGGACGAGCCGACCCGGGGCGTCGACGTGGGGGCCCGCGAGGAGCTCTACCTGCTCCTCGAGCGGCTGGCCTCGGAGGGGCTGGCGGTGCTCTTCGCCTCGAGCGACATGGAGGAGCTCCTGCGCCTCTCGGATCGCGTGGTCGTGCTGCACGACGGACAGATCACTGGAACACTGGATCGGAGCGTGGCCACCGAAGAGGCGGTCATGGAGCTCGCCACAGGCGGCGGCTCCCGGGTTGAGGGAGCGACGACATGACGGAATCAGGCAGCGCCAGCGCGGCGCGATCGGACGCGAGCTCACGATTGGCGGGGTGGGGCAAGGTGCTGGGGATCTTCGGGCTCCTGGTGGCGATCGTGGTCACGACCGGCGCCATGAACCCGCGCTTCTTCGGGGCGGAGAACCTCGAGAACGTCCTCCAGCGCACGGCGCTCTTCGGGATCATCGGCATCGGCGCCGCGTTCCCCATCGTCACGGCGGGGATCGACCTCTCCATTGGCTCCGTCATCGCCCTGGTGGCGACCTCGCTCCCGCTCTTGCTGGACGCGGGGGTACCTGCCGGTGCAGCCGTGGTCGTCGTCCTGCTCCTCGCGGCGGGCCTCGGCGTGATCCACGGGCTCCTCATCACGCGCCTTGGCCTCCAGCCCTTCGTGGTCACGCTCTGCGGCCTGCTGGTCTACCGCGGCGTGGCGCGCTACATCGTGGACGACCAGACCATGGGGTTCGGGTCCAACCACGACGGCCTGCGGTCCCTGGCGACTGGCCGCCCCTTCTCCATCGGCGCCCTCGACGTGCCCGCGCCGGCCCTCGTGCTGGTGGCGGTGGCGGTCCTCGCGGCGGTCTTCCTCGGCCGCAGCGTCTGGGGCCGCTGGATGCTGGCCCTCGGGCGGAACCCCGTCGCGGCCCGCTACGCCGGCGTCCCCGTGGAGCGGGTGACGATCCTCGCCTACGTGATCTGCTCGCTCCTCGCGGGGGTGGGGGGGGTGCTCTTCGCGCTGGACGTGAACTCGGTCCAGCCGGCGAGCATGGGCAACTTCTACGAGCTGTACGCGATCGCCGCCGCCGTTTTGGGCGGTTGCAGCCTGCGAGGCGGCGAGGGCTCCATCCTCGGGGTGGTCCTCGGTGCGGCCGTGATGCGGTTGCTGTACAACTCGATCGTGCTGCTCGGCATCCCCAGCCAGCTCGAGTTCGCCATCGTCGGCGGGGTGCTCCTCCTCGGAGCGATTGCGGACGAGGTGGTCCGGAGGCTTGCGGAGGCGCGTCGAGCGCGTGAACGCGCCCGCGCGAGGACTGAACGAACGACCTGATGGAACCCATGACTCGAACCGTGCCTCACCTCTCAATCTTGCTGCTCCTCCTCATGGCTCTCGTCGCGTGCAACGCGACAGGGACGGGAGATCCCGCCGCCTCCAAGATCGACGTCCGCCCCTTCGGAGCGACCGCCGATGGCACCGCTGCGAACCTCTTCGTCTTGCGGAACGGCCGCGGGACGGAGGCGCACCTGACGGAGTTCGGGGCGACGCTCGTCTCCATGAACGTCGCGGACCGCGGCGGGGAGCGAGCGGACGTGGTGCTCGGGTTCGACGACGTCTCTGGCTACGAGAGTGACGCCAACCAGTACTTCGGATCCACCGTGGGGCGGGTCGCGAACCGAGTCGCCGGCGGCCGCTTCACCTTGGAGGGCCGCACGTACCAGCTGGCCACGAACAACGACCCCAACCACCTCCACGGCGGAGACCGGGGTTACAGCCACCGCATGTGGCGCGCGGAGCCGCACCCCAGCCTCGCTTCGGTGACCTTCCGGCTCACCTCGGAGGACGGGGACGAGGGGTACCCCGGTCGCGTGGACGCGACGGTGACCTACACCTTGACCGAGGCGGACGAGCTCATCATCGAGTACAGCGCCACCGCGGACCAGCCGACGCCTGTCAACCTCACGCACCACAGCTACTTCAACCTCGCGGGGGCGGGTAGCGCCTCGGTGCTGGGGCACGAGCTGCAGGTCAACGCGGACCGCTACACCCCCGCCGACGAGACGCTGATCCCCACGGGTGCGATCGAGTCGGTGGCGGGCACGCCCCTTGACTTCCGGGCTCCCGAGCTCATCGGCGCGCGGATCGGCGAGCTGGATGACACCTCAGCCTTGGGCTACGACCACAACTACGCGGTGCGTTCCCGCGCGCTCAAGGGCGGACCGGGGGCGGTCATGGCCGCGGGTCCCGTGGCGGTGCTCTCGGACCCGTCCAGCGGGCGAACCCTCGAGCTCTTCACCGACCAACCTGGCCTCCAGTTCTACTCGGGCAACTTTCTCAAGGGCGCCAAGGGCAAGGGCGGCGCGCCTTATGCTCACCGCTCGGCCTGCTGCCTGGAGACCCAGGGGTATCCCGACGCCATCAACGAGCCAGGCTTCCCCTCCGTGCTCCTGATGCCGGGTGAAGAGTACCGCCAATTCACCGTTCACCGCTTCCTGGTCGACTGACTGCACCCAAGGGCTTGCCTATGTTTGATCTCAATGGTCGTGTCGCTCTTGTGACAGGCTCTACCACGGGCCTCGGCAAGGCCATGGCGTTCCACCTCGGTCGGGCCGGCGCGAAGGTGGCCCTCAACTTCGCGAACAACGAGCAGCGGGCCGCCAAGGCGCTCGAGGAGTTCCGCGAGGAGGGGCTCGAGGGGGCGCTCTTCAAGGCCAGCGTGGTCGACCCTGAGAGCGTCCAGAAGATGGTCGCCGACATCGAGTCTGAGCTGGGGCCGGTGGACATCGTTGTGTTCAATGCCACCCCCGATCAGCCGCAGATGCCCATCGAGGAGTACGACTGGGCCTTCCACCAGTCGATGCTCGAGTTCTTCGTCAAGAGCCCCTACCTCGTGACCCGCGCGGTCCTCCCCGGGATGAAGGCGCGCAAGCACGGGCGCATCATCAACATCGGGTCCGAGGTCTTCGATCGGGGGGTGCCGAACTTCAGCCCCTACGTGGCCGCCAAGGGCGCGCAGCGCGGCTGGACGCGCTCCATGTCTCAGGAGCTCGCGCCCTTCGGGATCACGGTCAACATGGTCTCTCCAGGGTGGATCCCGGTGGAGCGGCACGAGGATGACCCGCAAGAGATGAAGGACGGCTATCGCGCCCTGATCCCGATGGATCGCTGGGGGAAGCCCGAGGACATCGCCGGGGCAGCCGTCTACTTCGCGAGCGACGAGGCCAGCTTCGTCACGGGGCAGACCCTGGTCGTCAATGGTGGGATGACGGTCAGCTGATTCGCGTGGGAGCGCCGCGCGCGCCCGCCTATTGATGCCTCACACCTTCCTCACGGACATCGTGCTGCTGCTGGCGGCGTCGATCCCCATCGTCGTTCTGCTCCGAAGAGTCCAGCTTCCGACGGTCGCAGGCTTCGTCGTCGCGGGCGCCCTCTTTGGGCCCCACGCGCTGAGCTGGATCCGGTCGGTGGAGGAGGTCGAAGCCCTGGCGGAGATCGGGGTGGCGCTGCTGCTCTTCACCGTCGGGCTGGAGTTCTCGCTCCCGCGGCTGCTCCTCCTCAAGCGCGCGCTCTTCGTCGGTGGCTTGGGGCAGGTGCTGCTGACCCTGCTGGTGGTTGGCCTGGGAGGGATGGCGATGGGCGGAGACGTGTCCGGGTCCGTCCTCTTCGCCTTTCTGGTTGTCCTCTCCAGCACGGCGGTGGTCCTCAAGACGCTGACGGACGAGGGCCAGGTGGACACTCCTCACGGACAGTTGGCCGTGGCAATCCTGCTCTTCCAGGACCTGGCCATCATCCCGCTGCTCCTCTTCGTACCCCTGCTTGGCGGAGCTGAGGGGGGCGGCCTCGCGGACTTCGGGTTGGCTGGGGTGAAGGCGCTGGCCGCGGTGGCGGCGGTCCTCCTCGCCGCACGATACGGCTTCTCCCGCATGGCGCCCGTAGTGGTGCGCGCTGGCGGCCGCGAGCTCTTCACGCTCTTCACGGTCCTCGTGGCCCTCGGGGCGGCCTGGCTCACCGAGAGCCTCGACCTCCCCCTCGCGCTCGGGGCCTTCATCGCCGGGCTGGTGGTCTCGGAATCGGAGTACAACCACCAGGTCGTCGATGAGATCCTCCCCTTCCGGGACGTGTTCAGCGCCCTCTTCTTCGCCTCCATCGGGATGCTCTTCGACGCGTCGATCGTCGTCGAGGAGCCAGTCGCCACCCTCTCGCTCTTCGCCGCCGTGGCTACGACGAAGGCCGCGGTGGTCTTCGGGGTCGGTTACTACCTGACGCGCTCCCGGCGGACCGCGATGATCGTCGCTGCCGCGCTCTTTCAGGTAGGGGAGTTCGCGTTCGTGGTGGCGAGCCAAGCGCGCGACCTTGGTGTGTTGGGCGGCGCCGATGAGCAGCGCTTCCTGGCGGTCGCGGTGCTCTCCATGGTCGTCACGCCGCTGGTGATGCGGCTGGCATGGAGGCGTGGCAACGCGGCGAGACCGTCAGGCGTAGGGGGCGGCGCGGCGGCGGCCGATCGGGACGGTCCGCGGGTCCTCATCGCGGGCTACGGTCTGACGGGGGAGCACCTGGCGCGGGTGCTGGGTGCCACGGGAGTCGAGCACCGCGTGCTGGAGACGAACCCCGAACGGGTCAAGCGCGAGCGGGCGGCGGGTGTCCCGATCGTGCTGGCGGACGCCAGCCGTGCGGACGCCCTCGCGCAGGCGGGGATCTTGGGGGCGAAGGTCTTCGTGATCGCGATCAACGACGCGGGGGCGACCCGGCGCGCGGTCGCGTTGGCGCGCCAGCTGTCGCCGTCCGTGCAGGTCATCGTTCGGACCCGCTTCCTCAGTGACACGGAGGAGCTGCTGCGCTTGGGGGCCAACCAGGTCGTCCCGGAGGAGTTTGAGACCTCGGTGGAGATCTTTGGGCGGGTCCTTCGGGAGCTGCATGTGCCGCGAGGGACCATCGCGGTCCAGACCGAGCTCGTGCGCCGGGAGGGCTATCAGCTCCTCCGGGGTCCGGTGGCAGAGGAGCGCCACCTTGCGGTGGTGGGAGAGATCCTCGCGAGCACCGCGGTGGACACGCTCTACGTCGGGGCCGACTGCGCAGGCTGCGGGCGCTCGCTCGGCGAGATGGGGTTCCGGGCTCGCACGGGCGCGACGGTCCTCTCGATCGTCCGCTCGGGGGACGAGATTCACGGCCCTGGCGCGGACCTCGTGCTCGAGCCGGGGGACCTGCTCGTGGTTCGCGGGGAGCACCGCGAGCTCGACCGCGCGCGGGACCTGATCGCGGGGACCCTCGATGCCGAGGACCCGACCCGCTGAGGGCCCGACCCGGGGACGCGCGCCCTGCTAGAGTCTCCCCTGGACGCGTCGCCATGAGGCGCTCCAGCGCGATGGAAGCCTCCCCCGATCAGCCCGCCCCGAAGCCGAGCCTCACCCCCAAGCTCGGCGCTCCCTCGCCGGCTGCGGTGGGGAGTGCGGCCGATGGGACTCCGGCCGAGCGGGTCGACGTGGACCCCGATGGCGCCGAGCGCGAGCGCGTCCTGCGTCTGTTTCAGGTGCTCAGGGACTCGATGCAGATCGCCCTCGAGTCCGGGGTGCCTGGGACTGCCGCTGCGCGGGCTGAGCAGGCCCGTTCCAGTCACGCCGAACTGCTGGAGGCTGGCCTCCCGCCGGAGATCGAGGGGCAGCTCCGCGCCTTCATGGCCGACCTGGAGCGGCGCTTCCCCACGGCGTGGCGCTTGAACGCCGCCGCTCGGCTGACCGAACGCGCGGCCCTGGCCCGGACCGCCTCCGTGCAGAGGGCACGGCTGGCGGAGGCCCGAGAGCTGCTGGCTGCGAGCGGAGGCGTTGAGGGGGTCGACCAGGAAGCCATCGAGCGGCGGCTCGTCCAGGTGGACGCGGACCTCGAGCGCCTCGACGCAGTGGATGGCGCGGTCATCGATCTCGCGCCGCTCTCGCCGCAGCAGGAGGAGGGCGGCTTCGACAGCGACGGCTCCCTTGAGGGCCGCTTCGAATCGGCGGTCGGCAGCGCGGCGAGTGAGCCTGACCCGGCGGGGGGAGCGGCGCGTATCGAAATCTCGCTGAAGTTGCTCCCGAGAGTCCACCTGGCGATGCTCCGTGGGCGCCGCTCCCCGCTCCACGCGGTGCACCTTCGGAACGCGTCGGAAGCGGCGCTCCCAGCCTCTTCGCTGTGCCTCTCATCGGCGCCCGCGTTCTTCCCGGACGCCGTACTTGAGCTGCCCCCGCTCGCGGCGGGGGAAGAGCTCGAGCTCGACGCGGACCGGCTCGATGGTCTCCTCCGCTACGAGCCGGCATTCCTGGCGCGGTTGACTGAGCGGGCCGAGGGCGCCGTGGTGGCGCGCGTCCTCTCCTCGGAGGCGTTCGAGCTGGGCTACGCGCGGGCCCCCTGGGAGTTGCACCCGGCGGACTCCTGGCCCGGTACGTCCGCGCTCCCCGAGGTCCTCGCCGCCTTCGTCTTACCCAACGCGCCCTTCGTGGCGAGCCTGCTCTCGTCGGCGGCACAGCGGCTCGAGAGGTCAGGCCACGAGACCGCGCTCAGCGGCTATCAGTCGCGGGACCCGGTGCACGCCCTTCACATGGTGGAGGCGATCTACGGGGCGCTCCTCGACGCGCGAATCAGCTACGTCAATCCGCCGGCGAGCTTCGAGAGCGACGGGCAGCGCGTGCGGTTCCCCGCGGCCATCGAGGAGGCGCGGCTCGCCACTTGCCTCGACGTCTCGCTCCTGGCGGCGGCGGCCATGGAGCAGGCTGGGCTCCACCCCATCATCATCGTGATCCGAGGGCACGCCTTCGTGGGGGCCTGGTTGGTGGAGCGCACCTTCTCGAACCCTCTCGTGGAGGAGCCCCTGCGGCTCTCGAAGCGCGTCGAGCTGGCCGAGATCTGTGTCTTCGATCCCACCGGAGCCTGCCACCGGCCCTCGCCGGACTTCGCGGGGGCCCGTGAGGTGGCGGAGCGGGAGCTGCAGGACCGGACCGTGTTTCGGTTCGCCGTCGACGTGGCCCGCGCGCGCCGCGGCGGCATGTTGCCGCTCCCGACGCTCGCCTCCAGCGGCCAAGGGGGAGCCACCCCGGGGGTCGGACAGAGCGCGGCGGCGCCGACGGCTTCGGCCCGTGACCTCGAGGCAGACCTGAGGTCGTATCTGGAGGCGGATCGCCTGCGGCGTGAGGCGGAGGAGACACCGGAGACCCGACTCGATCGGTGGCTCCGGCAGCTCCTCGACCTGACCATGCGCAATCGGCTCCTGAACTCCTCCAGCGGGAGCAAGCGGGTCATTCCCGTGCTCGGGAGCAAGCTCGACGCCGTCGAGGACCGGCTGGCGGAGGGGGGGGCCTTCGCCGTCCTCGAGCGGCCCTCAGAGTTGCCAGGCAAGGGCGTGCCCGACGAGGAGGCCGTACGCGGGCTGGACTCGTTGCTCTCCACAGGGGTGGAGGCGGGGGAGCTGCGCTCCTACCTGGACGCGTCGGAGCTCGACGTGCGCCTCACGAATGTCTATCGCGAGGCTCGCACGGCGCGTGAGGAGGGCGGGGCCAACAGCCTCTACCTGGCGGTCGGCTTCCTCTCTTATCGCGAGACGCGCGAGGCCACTCGCTCGCGCCGCGCGCCGCTGCTGCTCATCCCGCTCGAGATCAAGCGCAAGTCCGGCCGCGCGGGCTACTCGTTGGTGAAGGGGGGGGACGAGACGCGCATCAACGTGACGCTCCTGGAGTATCTCCGGCGGGATCATGACGTGGACGTCACGGGCTTGGACCCTCTCCCCGAGGACGCCAAGGGCGTGGATGTCGCGCTCGTGTTGCGGATCATCAAGGACGCGATCAAGGACGAGGATGGCTGGGAGGTCACCGAGGAGGGGCAGGTGGGCCTCTACTCCTTCTCCAAGTACCTGCTCTGGCGTGACCTTCGCGACCGCTCTGACGTCTTGCGCGAGAACGCCCTCGTGGCGCACCTCCTCGACCGTCCTCGGGAGCCCTTCGAGGAGGAAGGGACCGGCATCTCGCCCGAGGAACTCGACGGGGCGGTCGGGGCCAGCGAGGTCTTCGCGCCGCTCTCGTATGACTCGACCCAGCTCAGCGCGATCCTCGCGGCGGCGCGCGGGCGCACCATGGTGCTCGAGGGACCGCCGGGGACGGGCAAGTCGCAGACCATCACCAACCTGATCGCCCACGTCATCGCCAGGGGGCAGCGGGTCCTGTTCGTCTCGGAGAAGATGGCCGCGCTCGACGTGGTGCACCGGCGGCTGCGCGGGCTGGGGCTCGGGCCCGCCTGCCTCGAGCTGCACTCGAACAAGGCCAACAAGAAGGGCGTCCTCGAGCAGTTCAAGGAGTCCCTCGAGGAGGGGCGCGTGCGCGGCGCGCGGCGCCGGCGTTGGGAGGAAGTGACCGACGAGGTCGACGCGGCGCGGGGCCGCCTCAACGGCCATGTGGACTCCCTGCACCGTGAGCGGAGCTCCGGTGAGTCGATCCACGGGGTCATCGCCGGTCCCGCCTCGGCGGCCAGGCGGGGCGCGGCGACCCTCGAGCTCGACCTCGACGACCCCACCGCCGTCTCCTCGGAGCAGCTCGGCGCCTGGAGGCGAGCCCTCGATGAGCTCGACCCCGTGGCCGAGGAGCAGCTGGTGTCACCCGAGCACCCGCTCCTCCTCGTCGGGCGCCGGGCCTACTCGCCGATCATCGAGGACGAGACCCGTGCGGCGCTGATGGCCTTTGACGGAGCGGCGTCCGAGTTTCTGGCGGCGGCGGATCAGGTCATGGGCCTGCTCGGGTTGACCTCGCCCACCTCCAGGGAGGGGTGGGACCTCCTGCTCGCGCTCACCGGGGCGCTTGAGGGCGCTCCCGCGCTCGGGGCTGATGGCGCGGCGCTCCTCGAGGGTGGGCCCCACCTCGGCCGCGCGGCGGTCCTCCTCGACGCCGCGACGGAGCTCGCGGCGCTCCAGGCGGGCTTCGACACACGTTATCGGGCGGCGCCGGGGTCCCTCGACCTCGACGGGCTGGAGCGGGCGCGGCGGGACACCCTGGCCAGCGGGCTCTTCGGACTGCTCACGCGCTGGCGCGGGCGCCGGGCGCTGCGGGACGCGTTCCGTGGTATCGCCCGTGAGCCGGACGCCATTGGAAATGAGGACGCCCTGTGCGGCCTCGACGAGGTCCAGCGGGCGCTCGAACTGGAGCGTGAGCTCGGCGAGGTCAGCGGCCTCGAGCGCGCGGCGCTTGGCCCCTCGTGGGCCGCCGACCCGCGGGACCTCGGCGCTTGCTCCGAACACCTGCAGCGGGTGCGCGACCTCGCCGGGGCCTCGGCCGCGTTCGCGCCGGAGGCGGGGCTCACCCCGCAGTCTGTCGCGGAGTCGCTCGCGACCCACTGGAGCGGTGAGTGGACGGATCCAGAGGGGAGGCTCTCCACCCTCGCCCGTGAGCTGGAGCAAGCGCTGGTCGAGCTCGGCGTCCGCAAGGCCGCCGCGGAGGAGGCCGCCCGGCCGCTCCCGGGGGCGCCGGTGAGTTGGTCCCGGGACGAGGTGGCGGACCTGCAGTCGCTCACCCTGCGCTGGGCGGATCGTTGGGGAGAGCTCCGCGGCTGGACCCGCTGGCAGGCCCTGCGTGCCGCGGCGCTGGAGGCGGGACGAGGCGACGTCGTCGCCGCGCTCGAGGACGGCCGGATCCGCGGCGGCCGGGCCCGTCATGCCTTCGACCAGGCGTACTCGCAGGCCTGGGTTCTCCACGAGATCTCCGCGGATGGGGCGCTCAAGGCGTTCGATGGCGCGGATCAAGGCCGCGCCATGGAGCGCTTCAAGGGCCTCGATGAGGAGCGCCTCGAGGCGGCGCGGGAAGAGGTCCGTCAGCGGGTCGGAGCGAACCGACCCCAGCCGGCGACCTTGCGGGAGAAGAACCGCGGGACCGCGCTGGGCATCCTGCAGCGTGAGATCACCAAGAAGACCCGGCACATGGCGATCCGGCGCCTGCTCGCCGAGGTTGGTGAGCTGGCGATGGAGCTCAAGCCATGCTTCCTCATGAGCCCCATGTCGGTCGCCCAGTACCTGGAGGCGGACCACCCGCGCTTCGACCTGGTCGTCTTCGACGAGGCGTCGCAGATTCCCGTCTGGGACGGGATCGGCGCCATCGCGCGGGGGAGCCAGGCGGTGATCGTCGGAGACCCCAAGCAGCTCCCGCCGACGAGCTTCTTCAGCCGCAGCGAGGACGAGGCCGTGGAGGAGGACGAGATCCAGGACCTCGAGAGCATCCTCGAGGAGTGCATCGGCGCCCAGGTCCCCACCCAGCGGCTGGCCTGGCACTACCGCAGCCGCCACGAGAGCCTGATCGCCTTCAGCAACGAGCGCTACTACGACGGGGGGCTCCTCACGTTCCCCTCGAACTCCTCCGAGGGGCTCGGCGTGTCCTCGCGCTACGTGGAGGGCGGCGTCTACGACAAGGGGCGCACCAGGACGAACGCGGTGGAGGCCAGGGAGGTGGTGGACGAGGTCGTCCGGCGCCTCAAGGACCCCGCGCAGCGTGACCGCTCGGTCGGCGTCGTGACCTTCAGCCAAGCGCAGCAGACCCTGGTCATGGACCTCTTCGACAGAGCCGTGCGCGAGCACCCGGAGCTGGAGGCCTTCTTCGACGAGAGCGCGGACGAGCCCGTGTTCGTGAAGAACCTCGAGAACGTCCAGGGTGACGAGCGCGACGTGATCGTGTTCTCCGTGGGCTACGGGCCGGACGAGCGGGGCAACGTGTCCATGAACTTCGGGCCGCTGAACAAGGACGGCGGCGAGCGCCGGCTCAACGTCGCGGTGACCCGTGCCCGTGAGGAGGTGCTGGTGTTCACGTCCCTTCGGCCTGATCAGATCGACCTCGCGCGGACCAGCGCGCGGGCCGTTCGGGACCTGCAGGCCTTCCTGCGTCACGCGGCGCGGGGCGCGGGAAGCGGCAGCGCGCCGAGCGTCGCCTCCGGGGGGACCACGGATGGATTGGTCGAGCGACTCGCCGCCCGTCTCGTGGAGCGCGGATGGGAGGTCGCCACAGGAGTGGGGGCGTCGAGCGTTCGGGTGGACGTGGCGGTGGTGCACCCTGGCCGGCCGGGTCGATACCTGGCAGGTATCGAGACGGACGGAGAGAACTACGCTCGCTCGGCGACGGCGCGAGATCGAGATCGGCTGCGCCCCATGGTCCTCGAGGGCCTCGGCTGGGACCTGCTCCGGGTCTGGACCGTCGACTGGTGGCGGGACGCGGACGCGGAGGTCGAGCGCCTCGACGCCCTCCTCCGAGAGCGGCTCGCTTCAGACCCCGGGCCGGGGACAGCCCTCAAGCCCGCTGAGTAGTCCCCCGCCCCTCGTCGCGTCAGGCTGCTTGCGCCGGTCTCCTCATCCTCAGGGGGCCGGTGGCTTGGAGAAGGAGAACACCTCGGGCCGAGCGAGCTCGAGGTAGGGCTCGAGGGGCATCACGATCGAGCAGGTCAAGGAGCCCGCGTTGAAGGCGATCCGGTCGTTCTCCAGGAAGGCCTCGTCGAGGCAATTGGCCGGCTCGAGGATGGGCGGCCCGAAGGGTGGGACGCAGCCGGGGACGAGACCGGTCAGGTCCATGAGCTCCTCGCGGGCGGCGAAGCGCGCGCGGCTCTCCCTGAAGTGCCGGCGGACTCGGTTGGAGTTGAGTTGCCTCGCAGCCGACAAGACGCAGACCCTGTAGGTGTCTCCGACCTTCAGGACGATGGACTTGCCCCCGACCGCGAGGTCCTCGCCCCGTGCGGCGGCCGACTCTTCACTGGTCCGGGTCGGCTCGTGCTCGACATAACGATAGGTCACACCGGCGTCGTCCAGCAGGGCTCGGATTCGGGCGGTGGTCGCTGTGGGGCCGATGCAGGCCTGGGGATCTACGGTCATGGGCGAGCGTCGTCTCGGGTGGAGGTCTCGGAGCGGAGATCTCGCTCAAAGGGGCTATCCTCGCCCGTCCGGCCAGTTGCTACCCCGGGGCTGGGGCGCCATCGCCCTGCAATCTGCCACAACCACGACGCCAATGCTGCTCGCTCGACCCCTCATCAGTCTCTGTGCGGTGCTCCTCGCCGCCTCTTGCGCGAGCTTCGAGCTCGAGGAGGCCTTCACCCTCATCGAGCCCCTCGACCTGGAGGGGCCAGTCTCCCTCGAGGTGTCGGCGGAGCTTGGCTCGATCTCGGTCGCGGTGGACCCCTCCCTCGCGGGGATCGAGGTGCGTGGCCTGGCGCGGCTCGAAGGGCGCGACGAGGAGCGTGTACGGGCGCGCTTCGAACAGCTGGGCGCGTCCATTCACCGTGGTGGGGGTAGGCTCGTCATCGAGCCCACGTTCGAGGGAGGGCGGCGGGAGTCTGAGCGGATCAACCTGGCGGTGACGGTGCCGAGCCTGGCGGACGTTCAGCTCAAGACGCGGCACGGGGCCCTCGCGATCTCTGGTGCGTTGGGGCGCGTCGAGGCGGACTCTGGCGGCGGCTCGATCGAGCTGCTCCATTGCCACGGGGGGGCGCAGCTCTCGACGGGCGACGGGGCGATCAGGGTCGAGGGGGGCGTCGGTGAGGTACGCGGGACGACGGGGAATGGAGACGTGACGGTCTCGGGGCACGGCGGGGGGCTCGAGCTGGAGACTTCCAACGGGGACGTCGCCGTCTCAGTCCCAGAGGGCTCCACAGGTGTGGTGCGTCTTCAGTCGGGGAATGGGCGGATCGTGTTGAGTGTGGACCGGAGCTGGTCGGGGGTGGTGGAGGCGTCGGCCACCAACGGCCAGGTGCGGTTCATCAGTGCGGACGGGCTTCGCGAGAAGGGGCCAGCGGCGATCCTCGCCCTGGGAGAGGGCGGGACACGGTCGGTCCTCCGCACAAGGAATGGTCCCATTGAGGTGGCGGTGCGGAGCCGTGCGCCCTCTCCCCCCCTCGACCCCGCAGCCCCAGGGGGCCCGCGGCGCTGAGCGCGTCTTGGAACCTCAGGTCCACTCCCCCTGGATGAAGGTCCGTCCGTGCTTGGGCTCTCGAAAGGCCCACAGGGAGCGACCGCAGCTGGTTTCTAGCCGGTAGTAATCGCGCACAGTGTGCGGTGACCCATCGGGCCACGCAGGGCTCTCATCCCACCAGGGGCGAGCGAGCCGCTCGGGGCCGCGCGTTCGGCGGACTTGATAGGCGAGTCCGCGCCAGCGAAGGCGCCGGGGGGGACCCTCCGGGCCGTCAGGGCCCTCGAAGATCGCGGGCTCTGGTGGCGAGAAGAGTCGCGAGGGGCGCGCCGTGTGGCGGGGCTTGCTGGGCCCCTTGGGTCGGTGGTCCTGGGGGCGAATCCATGAGTAGGAGCGCTCGGGCAGGTGCGAGGGCTCTGCCCGGGCGGCGAGGACGCTCTGGGTCCCGAGCCGAGTAGCGAGGACATCCACCAGTTCGCCCACATGCCGATCGAGGGGCTGAGAGGTGGTGGCGCGGGTCGCCTCCTGCGGCTCCCAAGCTCCGACCTGCTGGGCGGGTAGGCGCCCTGAGCGAACCGCGACGAAGCGGATCCGCTCGATGCCGAACCCGAGGTGCGCGGCCTCCAGGCTCGGCCGGAGCATGGTCCAGAGGTGTCGGGGGTCCGCGCTCGGGCGAGAGAGGGAGATGGGCAGCCGCCGTGGCGGCAGGTCGGAGGGCTCGAGGACGAGGGTCGCCTCCAGGACGCCCTGGCGCGCGCGGTCGAGCTCAGCGGCCAGCTCGACCACGAGCTCTTCGGCGACCTGCGCGATGGTCCCTGCCTGCTGGACCGGGCCTTCGAACACGCGCTCGGTCTGTGGGGGACTCTCGAAGGCGAGGGGAGTGACGGACTCGAACGCGCGTCCGAGGGCCTGGTCGAGGCGCATGGCAACGTCGCCTCCGAAGCGCGCTGCGACGCGGTCGCGGTCGAGGCGGAGGAGCTCGCGGATGGACTCGACCCCGAGCTCGGCGAGGGCGTCGCAGGTGACCTCGGGCAGGCGTAGCGCCGCGACGGGGAGCGTTCCCAGGGCCACGGCCTCATCGCCGCCGGGGACGATCTGGCGGGGCGTGCGGCCGAACCTCGCGATGGCAGACGCGGCGCCGACGGTGTCGGCCACCGCCAGGCGCGAGCCGATCGCCAGTCGGTGCATGGCGCGCAGTACCGCGCGGCACAGGTCCTCCTCGTTACCGAACAGGCGCTCGGTGCCGGCGACGTCCATGAACAGTCCGTCGGGGGGCTCGAGGGCCACGACGGGTGAGAAGTGGGCCATGAGCCATTGCCCGAGGGCGTGGAGTGCACGGAGGTCGCGCTCCTCTGTGAGCTCTTCGACCCAGGGGTCACCGTGGCGCGCGCGCACCCGTGGATCGATCAGGGCCTGGGCCTCGGCGAGGGAGAGCCCGACGCGTATGCCACGTCGAGCAGCCTCGTTGCAGCGAGCGGCCACGAGGGAGCGGCCGCTGCTCGTCCGGGAGAGCAGGACACAGGAGGTGGTCGGAGCTCCAGGGTGCCTGGCAGCGCGCCGTCGTCGGCGCTGGGCGAGGTCGATGGACAGGGAGCGTAAGTGGATGGCGAGAATGCGCCTCATGGGCCTTGGTCTTCAGGTGTCAGGCCCTCCTCATGGGCAACTCTCCCTCGATCGTTTCTTCTCCCCGTCGCTGCCGGGGTGCCGGCTCTCGTCACCCGGCGCCAGGCCCTTGGCCGTGGACGAATCGCGGGGTGTCGGCCTGGCGCTGGCGGAGCTTTTGGGCCCCCTTGGCGCGCAGCAGCGTGGCGGTCCAGCCTGGGCCGCCGCGGGGGTCCGGGTCGCGACAGGGGTCGCTGTGGTGGCGACCACCGGGCGCGACCTCTGGGGCGTTGCCCGCGCAGGCCGGCTCAGCCTCACGCCGGGTGACCCTCCAGCGAGTGGTGGCCGCAGAGACCTCTCGGTCTTCGCCGGGCGGGCGCGCCAGCAGCACGAGGGCCTCGGAGGACGCGGCGGCCAGCTGGAGCCTGCGTGTGCCGGCCATGCCGAGTCCTGAACCGTCCGCGATGACAGCTGTGATCCCCGGGCAGCGCAGGGCGGTATCAATCGACCAGAGCCGGAGGCTGGCGTCCTTTGGTGCGATGAAGATGGAGCGCTCCAGCAGCTTGGAGTGCTCGGGGGGCAGGCGCTCGGATGTGCTGCTCTCGCACCCGCCGGCCTCGGGCTCGAGTTGAACCTTGAGCTCGCCAGTCGGGAGGGGGGAGCGACGGTCCTGCTGCGCTTCAGCGACGCGGCCTTCCTGTTCAATGGCGCCGGGGTAAGGCCAGACCCGGCGTCCGATCCAGGTCACCGCAGCAGGGGCGCTGCGTGAGGTCGCGTCAAGAACCGCCTGACGCGCAAGGTGGGCGAGGAGCAGCAGGGGGGGGCTCCATTCATGGAGGCTGCGGTCTGCGCGGGTCCGGGCCTTGCCATGGCTCCGGCTCCCGACGCCGAGCCACTCGTGGATGCACCCGCGGACGAGGCCGGCTTCACCGCCTGCTGAGCCCGTGGCGCGGTCGATCGAGGGCCAGCCGCAAGGGACCGCGCGGGAGGGGCGTCCGAAGGCCTCTTGGTCTGGCTTCGAGGAGCCGGCCAGCGAGCCAGTCCCCAGCTGCTCAAGCAGCGCTTCGATGCCCTGGACCGGTCCCATGGCTCGATGGTAGGGTTTCGTTAGGGTTCCGGCTACCCCTCTTCGCCTTCCAGAGTCCCGGCCTTGGGCGTGCGTCCGCGGCTGGAGACGCGGCAGGCCGCGCGCACCGAGCGCGAGGCGAGGACGGCCACGACGGCCGCGAACAGGATGGCGGGGAGCCCGACGATCCCGAGTAACTCGAGGGTGACCTCCGAGGCCCTCGGGTGGTCGGGGTTGATCGAACCGAAGAGCCCCGCGTACAGGCGCGCGAGATCGGCCAACCCCAGCCCCGCGCCGGCCGCGGCGCACCACCACCCCCAGTGCTGGCGGGTGAGCATCCCGAGGGCACCGACGCCAGCGGAGACCGCGGCGATGTAGGTCAGGAGGAAGGGCGGCAGCGAGCCGGTCAGGGGGGAGCGTACCGCGAGTACGCCGTACTCACGGGCCACCTCTTCGACACTCCAGATCGTGAGCAGCGGGCCCAGCGCGGCGACGACCAGCGCGAGCACCGCTGCGGCGATGGTCGCGCTGGTCCGCTGGACCCTTCGAGCCTCCTGGAGTGTCTGCGCTCGCCCTGAGCGCGGCCGTCCTCCTTGGCGAGCCATCATCACCCGCTCAGCTGGGGTCCACCTGGTGCATGTGGACGTCCTGCTGCGGGAAGGGGAACGAGATGCCCTCCTTGTCGAAGCGCATCTTCATCTGGCGACGCAGCTCGCAGATGGTCCCGAAGTACTGGCTCGTGGGGACCCAGGCACGCACGTTGAAGTTGACCGAGGAGTCCGCGAGCTCCATCAGCATCACCTGCGCCCCGGGGTCGCTCTTCACGTGCTCCATGCTGTTCACGACGTCGAGCATGACGGCCTCAGCCTTCTCGATGTCGTCGTCGTAGGCGATCCCGAAGATCTGGTCGATGCGCCGGGTGTCGTTGGCGGTGATGTTGCGGATCGTGCTGCCCCAGATGGATCCGTTGGGGATCGTCAGCCGCTGGTTGTCCGGGGTCAGAAGAGTCGTGGAGACGAGGGTCATGGCCTCGACCGAGCCCGTCTCGCCGGTCACGGTCACGACGTCTCCGATGTCATAGGGACGGTAGAGCAAGAGCATCACGCCGGCCGCGAAGTTACCCAGGGTGTCCTGGAGGGCGAAGCCGACCACGAAGCCCATGACCCCGACACCTGCGAGGAGCGGGGCGACGTTGACCCCGATCGTCTGCAGGGCGACCACGAGCCCGACGAAGAAGACGACCTTGGTGATCGTGTTCTGGACGAAGTTCTTGAAGAGCTCGCTGGAGTTGAGCTTCGACTTCTCGAGCGCGCCGCGGGTCAGTCGACCGGTCCACCTTCCGATGAGCCTCGAGACGAACAGGATGAGGAAGAACAGCACGAGGTTCCCGAGGAGACGGGGTCCGTCTTCCAGGGCCCACTCCTTGAGGACGGCGTCCGGCTCCTCCATCAAGCGGTTGAAGAGCGAGTCGAGTTGATCTTCAAGACCCTTCCCTTCTTCGGCGCCGTCCGCGTCGGGGGTTTCTTCGCCGGCCGACTGTGTGGCGATGGCGGCTGAGGTGAGCGTCGACCCAGCAGCGAAGGCAGGTGCCGTGAAGGGAAGAACGAGGGCGAGACACAGGGCGCCGAACGCCCTCAGGATGAGAGATTGAGTAGGCATGCCGAGACCTTGACGGGGGGGCGGTGGTTACGCAATACGTCGCACCCCCGGCTCGCCTTCCAGCTGTGTCTGGCAATGGTCCATCGGCCCAAAACACCGCCTGGCCCGCGGGTGCGGCCTCGCCCGGGCCCTTTAGGTTGTTGGATTCCGGCCGTGCGGCGGCCGCTGCGACCATGACCCGCCGCGGGCGGGATCGCCCGTCGTCGTCGGTCGACGGCCCTCCGCCTAGCGGCTCCCGGCCTCGTCCTCCTGCTCAGATGGAGGCGTCACATGCGGCCACGACACGCGACTTCTTCGCTCGAGGGAGGCTCGCCGGACCGCCCGCTCCTTGGGGCCGGCTCGGAGCGGAGAGAGGCGCTGCTGCAGCGGAGGGGGTCACCGTCTCGTCTTTGGACCCTCGGAGGGATCGGTGCGGACCCCAGGGTTCGCGCTCAAGACACTTTGTCACGCCCAGGGTCTCGCCTGAGAGAGAGACACCTTGCGGAGCCCGCGTTCGGTCCGACAATAGAGGCCGAGCCGCCCACCCCGGCTCGCGAGTTCCCATGACGTTCAGACGCCACACCCTCGCGCTCCTCGGCGCCGCCGCCCTCGCCCTGCCCGTGACGGCGCAGGTCTCGATCCCGATGCAGCGGCAGCGCACAGCCACACCGGCGGGCCCCTCGAGCTTCGCCTATCAGCTCTTCGTGGTGTCCAACTGGCACGCAGAGCTCCGGGTGACCCTGACCCAACAGGTGGGCACGGGCGCGGACCTCTACCTGCGCAAGGGGGCGCCGCCGACGCTGGTCGATTGGGACGCGAGGTCACGGACCAGCGGTACCTCGAACGAGCTGCTGGTCCTCGACGGGGGCTCGGTGCCCGCCCTCGAGTCCGGCATCTGGTACGTGGGGGTCCTTCGCCCCTCGGGGACGACGTATGACCTCGACATTGACCGCGGGTCCAAGGTGTCCCTGCGCCCTGGGCTCGGGGCCATGCCCTACTCGGACGGGACCACCTTCAGGGTCTGGGCTCCGGACGCGGAGGCGGTGCACGTGGCTGGCCCCTTCAACGCGTGGTCTCCCAGCGCCGCGCCCTTGGTCGAGGAGGGGGACGGGAACTGGTCCCTGGACGTGCGCGGGCTCGGCGCCGGAGACCGCTACAAGTACGTCGTCGAGACCGGGACCCAGACCAACTGGCGGGCCGATCCGCGCTCGCGACAGGTCACGAGCAGCGTCGGGGACAGCGTCATCGTGGACCCCGATTCGTTCCAGTGGGGCGGTCCGTTCCTCACCCCTCAGTGGAACGACACCGTGCACTACGAGATGCACATCGGCACCTTCAACGACCTCCCCGGGGGGGCGCCTGGCTCGTTCCAGACGGCGCTGCAGCGCCTGGATCACCTCCAGGATCTCGGCGTCAACATGATCGCGTTGATGCCGATCAATGAGTTCCCAGGCGAGTTCTCCTGGGGCTACAACCCCGCCCACCCCTACGCGCCGGAGACGGCGTACGGCGACGTCGAGGACGTCAAGGGGTTCGTTCAGGCCGCCCATGACCGCGGGATCGGGGTCACCCTGGACGTGCTCTACAACCACCTCGGGCCGAACGACATTCCGCACTGGCAGTTTGACGGGTCGTCCCCGGGCCGGTCCGGAGGCAATTACTTCTACGACGACTTCAACGCCCAGACCCCGTGGGGTAACACGCGCCCCGACTACGGCCGCGGCGAGGTCCGGCAGTTCATCCGCGACAACGCGCTGATGTGGCTCGAGGAGTTCCGCATGGACGGTCTCCGCTTTGACGCGACGGCGTACATCCGGGAGGGGCCAGGCGGCGACCTGCCCGACGGCTGGTCGTTGATGCAGTGGATCAACAACGAGATCGATACGTCGCAGCCCTGGAAGCTGATCATCGCGGAGGACATGCGCCTCAACGAGTGGGTCACGAAGACCGCGGGGGCGGGCGGCGCGGGCTTTGACTCCCAGTGGGATGCGGGCTTCGTTCACCCGGTCCGTGCGGCCGTGATCGCGCCGAACGACGCCGACCGTGACATGTGGTCGATTCGTGACGTGCTCTACGCGCGCTACAACGCGGACGCGTTCGAGCGGGTGGTCTACACGGAGTCCCACGACGAGGTGGCGAATGGGCGGTCGCGCGTGCCTGAGGAGATCTGGCCGGGCAACGCGTCGAGTTGGTACTCGAAGAAGCGGTCGACCCTGGGGGCAGCGATCGTCATGACCGCGCCGGGCATTCCGATGCTCTTCCAGGGCCAGGAGCTCCTCGAGGATGGGTACTTCACGGACACGGATCCGGTCGACTGGTCGAAGGCGATCACGTTCGGCGGAATCCGCGACCTGTACCGGGACCTCATCGCCATGCGGCGCAACCTCGGTGGGTTCTCACAGGGGCTCCGGGGGCAGAACATCAACGTGCACCATGTGAACAACGGGTCGAAGGCCATCGCCTACCACCGCTGGGACTCCGGCGGCGCTGGCGATGACGTGGTCGTCTTCGCCAACTTCGGCGCCGCGAGTTACCCGAGCTACCGGGTGGGCGTCCCGGGGCCGGGCTGGTGGCACCTGCGGTTCAACAGTGACGCCTCGATCTACGACCCGGCCTTCGGGAACCATCCGTCCGGGGGCGTCCAGGCGGACGCGATCCCGTACGACGGGATGCCGTACAGCGTGGACCTCTCGGTCGGTCCATACACCGCCCTCATCTTCTCGCAGTGAAGCGAGCCTCGCGCGAGGGCGACTCCGTCCTGGTCGTGAACACCCTCTGACTGGCGCGCCTTGAAGGGCAGCGCCCAAGACCCTCGGGAGCCCTCCCCCCATGTCCAAACCCATCTTCCTCGCGCTCCTCGCCACGGCGGGTCTCTCGTCGTTCGCCGGCGCTCAGGTGACCGTCGTCGCCTCGGAGACGTTCGAGTACCCCGTGCCAGGGACCTTCTTCCAGGAGACCGGCGGCGTGGGTTGGGAGAACCCTTGGTGGGTGAGCGGCGCAACGAACGACGACCTCGCTCTCTTTGATAGCACGGTCACCCCGCCCTTCGCGCTGAGCGACAACGTCGGGGCCTACGCCGGGCAGGTGAACCCCTTCGGCGAGGCGTACCGCAAGCCGGATGGTGGGCCCCATCCGGACGTGGCCGCAGGGGGCCTCTTCGGGATCGACAACACCACCCTCTGGTTCTCCTTCAGCCTCGTGGGCTTCTCCGGCCAGACGTCGGAGCACTTCGGCGGCCTCGCGCTCATCCAGCAGGGTACGGGCGAAGAGCTCTTCATCGGATCGCCGTGGGATACGAACGAGTGGGGGATCGACGATGAGGGCCCGGCGGGTCCGGCCCCCATCACCATCGCAGGGACGGACGACACGGTCCCCGCCCGTCTGGTGGCTCGGCTGGACTTCCTCCCGGGGATGGAGCGCCTCCGGCTCTACCTTGACCCGGCCACGGCCTACCCGACCGGCCCGGCGGACCTCGATGAGATGATCCACGACATGTTCTTCAACGAGATTCGTCTCTCGTCCGGCGGGAACAACAACGACCTCTTCTACTTCGACAACCTCTTGATCGCGAAGGGAGACCCCAACGCTGGCGTGGGGACCAACTTCTGCGGCCCAGGTGCGATCAACTCCACGGGCGGTTCGGGGGTGATCACCGGGGTGGGGTCGCCGTCGGTGAGCACCAATCAGCTCGCGCTCGAAGCCTCCGGTCTGCCGGCCGCCTCCTTTGGCTTCTTCCTCACGAGCCAGCAGCAGCTCTTCGTGGCTGGGCCCGGCGGCTCCCAGGGCAACCTCTGCCTCGGCGGTGCGATCGGCCGTTACGTCGGCCCGGGACAGATTCTGAACTCCGGCGCGAGCGGGTCTTTCACGCTGCCCATCGACCTGACCCAGCTCCCTCAGCCCACGGGCTTCGTGGCTGGCGTCGTCGGAGAGGCATGGAACTTTCAGGCCTGGCACCGGGATGCTGTCGCGGGGAGCGCGACGTCCAACTTCACGGACGGTGTGGAGATCACCCTGACGCTCTGAGCGAGGCGTCCGTCCCCGCCGGGGCGGTCCATGACGGGGGATGAGGGGGGTGGACGCAGGGCGTTCACCCCCTCTCTCGTGAGAGCGACGGCAGCGCGCTGGGAAGGGGCTTGCGACCTGCGAGCAAAGCGCCATCCTCTTGGCCCATGCGAAGCAGGACGAAGCGAGACCGCTGGCGGGAGAACCAGGACATGGAGCGGGTCCACGAGCCGGACCTGGCCGAGATCGCCGCCGGGACGAAGTACCTGTGCGGCGAGTGGTGTGAGCGGGTGTTCGTCCAGAGGGCGCCGCTGACGCTGGAGCTTGGCTGCGGGCAGGGCATGTTCGCGGTCGAGCTGGCCCGGCGCTTCCCCTCCACCAACGTCGTCGGCGTTGATCTCAAGGGGCACCGCTTCTGGCGCGGCGCCAAGGCCGCGCATGTGGGAGAGCTCCTCAACGGCGCCTTCCTCCGCGCCCGCATCCAGTGGTTGGATCACTTCTTCGCTCCTGGAGAAGTGGGCGAGGTGTGGCTGACCTTCTCCGACCCGCAGAACAGCGACAAGCGGGGTACCAAGCGGCTCACGTCGCCGCACTACCTGAGGCTCTATCAGAGCATGCTCACGGAGGGCGGGCTCGTGCACGTGAAGACGGACAGCCCCGAGTTCTTCGAGAACACGCTCAGGGATGGGCCGCTGGCGGGGATGGTCGTCGAGGACAGCTGCGCGGACGTGCACGGCGCAGCGCCAGGCCGCTTCGCTCCGGAGCTCACCGAACTCTTGGCCTTCAAGACGGCGTATGAGGAGCGTTGGATCCAGGAGGGTCGTTCGATCCACTACGTCCGGCTTCGTCGAGGAGTTGAGCTCGGCGCCGCACAATTGGCTGAGGCGAAGCGGATGCTCCAGGGGCCGCCTGGCACGTCTCGACCGACCTTCACCACGCCGGCGCGCTAGCCGCCCGCCGGGCGGTGTCGGAGCGCGGGGTCGGCCCTCGGGCCACCCGCCCGGTCGATCTGGTCCCACCTCTTGGTCGCCTTCTGCGCGGGCCAGAGGCCCGGCCTCAGGCCGACCTTGTCGGACGGTTCACGGGAGACCACTCCGAGGCTCGAGGTCCGTGTCGACGCTCAACCCCATGTGCCAGGGGCGCGCTCAGGTCCTGGACTAGCGCGGCGCGCCAAGGCGGTTGTGCGGTCGAGGAGGGGGTCTCGCTGGCGCCGAGGGTGGTGAGGTTGTGGCGCTCAGAACAGCGTGTCTGGTGTCATCAGCCCAGGCCCCTCATTCCGCACGCTGTTCAGCCGAGAACTGACGCGATCGAGGGTGAGCAGGCCGGCGGGGGCGGGAGCGAGCAGCCGGCTTGTGGCCCCGGGATCGTCCACCTCGGGGGTCAGCCATCGGTCGAAGTCCTCCGGCTCGATCAGGCACGGCATGCGGTCGTGGAGGGCTGCCACATCCTCATTCGCGTTGGTGGTCAGGATGGTGAATGAGACCCGCGGCGGCTCGGCGCTCGTGCCCTCCCACCGCTCCCACAAGCCGGCGAAGGCGAGCGGGCGGCGGTCGGACCGCCGGATGCGATAGGGGACCTTGGTGCCCGCCTCGCGCCGCCACTCGTAGAACCAGCTGGCGGGGACGAGGCACCTTCGGCGCTTGAAGGCGGACCGAAACGAGGGCTTCTCGGCGGCGGTCTCGGAGCGGGCGTTGATCGTCCGATGCGCGATCTTCGAGTCCCTGGCCCAGGAGGGCACCAGGCCCCAGCGCATGTGGGACAGCGCGCAGCCTCGAGCATCCTCAGCGCGGACCACAACCTGGGCCTCCTGGGAGGGCGCGAGGTTGAACCTCGCCGGCACCTCCGTGGGGTCGTTGGCGGTTCCCTTGGAGCTGCTCAGCGAGAAGAGCGCCGCGAGCACGTCGGGCGCGACGGTCAGTGCATATCGACCACACACCCCCTGATCATAGGTCAGTTGGAGAGGGGGCGTGCCCGGAGGCGCGGGTCCGTGCGGTGTGTGCTGCGGCCAGCGCGAGCCCGACCCCGGAGAGCGCCGCGACGGTGCCGCTCGCGTCCACGGAGGCGCCGAGCAGCAGCGGGGCGGCCTGCGTCGCGAGCAGGTAGCCGAGCACGCCGGCGGCGGCGCCGAGCCCAACGGAGAGCAAGACGTAGCTCCGCATGCGGTCGGTCAGTAGCCGGGCCGTGGCGGGAGGGCAGGTCAGGAGCGCGACCGCCAGGATGGAGCCGACCGCGTCAAAGCTCAGGACGATGGCGAGGATCGTGAGGGCCATCAGCCCCGCGGTGATCGAGGCCGGTCGCAGGCCCCTCGAGCGCGCGAAGGCCGGGTCGAACGCCACGGCGCGGAGAAGGGGCCAGCCGAGGGTGACGGTCGCGCACGAGAGGAATAGCAGCCCGAGCAATCGAAGTGGCTGAACGGGGAGGCCGGCCAGTGCCCCCTCGGCGAAGAGCGCGGACCAGGTGGTCGGCGCGCTCCAGAACATCAGCTCGAGCTGTCCGCTGAGCACGCAGTCCACGTCGAGGTCCACGTTGGCGCCGCCGTTGAGCTCCAGGAGGAGGACGCCGAGAGCGAACATGGTCGTGTAGACCAGCCCGATGGCGGCGCTCCGTTCAACGCGACCGTAGCGCGTGATGACGCCGATGGCGGCGCCGGAGCAAGCGGCGGCGAGGGCGGCCCCCAGGAACATCGGGCCCGCTGCCCTGGACCCGGTCAAGAGGAAGGCCACCACGAGCCCTGGCAGGACCGAGTGCGCAATGGCGTCGCCCAGCATGGCCTGCCGACGGAGGACGAGGAACGACCCGAGCAGGGCCAGCGTGGCTGCGGAAGCCGTGACCGCTATCAGGGGCATCATGTCGAGGCTCAAGAACTCGTGGAGGCCCTGGGGGATCGCACCGGCGGGTGCGTTGTCGGTGGCGTTCATGCCCCCTCCTCTCCGCGCTGCAGGGAGCTCGTGGTCGCTCGGTTCGCTGCCAGTCGTCGCGCCGCGGCGGAGACCCGGCGGTGGCGTAGCCAGCCGGAGAGCACGCCGCGTTCCGGCGCGAGGAGCAGGCTCACGGCGAAGGCGACGGCCGTGGAGAGAATGATCAGCGGCCCTGCGGGAGCGTTGGGCGTCACGGCCGAGAGGGAGGCGCCGGTCCACGCGGCGCCTGCGCCGACGGCGACGGCGACCAGCAGCATGGGGCCAACGCGGATCGTCCAGAGGCGCGCTGTGGCCGCGGGCGCCACCAGCAGCGCGGCCACCAGAAGCATGCCTACGGCCTGTAGCCCGGCCATGGCCACGGCGCCCACGAGCGCCGCGAGGGTGGCGTCCAGCAGCCGCACTGGGAGGCCCCTGGAGCGAGCGAAGCGTTCATTGAAGGCCACCGCGGTCAGCACCCTGTACAGAACGAGGGTGGCGCCGAGGGCTGTGGTGGCGAGGGCCGCCATCAAGAGGGCGTCCGCGCTGGTCATGGACGCCGTGGAGCCAAAGATGAGGTCGTCGAGGCCTGCGCGGTCTGCCCCTCCCGCGCGTCGAGCCGCAGAGAGGGCGACGATCCCGGCTCCGAACGAGGCGCTCGAGACGGTGGCGACTGCCGTCTCTGCGCTCAGGCGGGTGTGCTTCGCGATCCACTCGATGGAGAGCACGGCGCCCGCGGCTGAGGTCGAGGCGCCGAGCATCAGGAGCGGCATGCTCCGCTCTTCGAGGCCAATCGCGGCGTGGAGGAGGAAAGCCAGGGCGACCCCGACGAGGGATGCGTGGCTGATGGCGTCTGCCACGAGCGCCCTGCCCTTGAGCATCGCGAACGACCCCACGGCTCCTGCGCTGACGCCGAGGAGGATGGTGCCGGCCAGGACCACGTTTGTGTTGTAGCCGCCGCCGAACGAGAGGACCTCGAGCCACGCGTGGAGTTGACCCGCGCCGTCCGTGGACGTCATCGTCGCGCTCAGCCGCGGGGGACAGCACGCTATCCAGATAGGCGAACCCTGGATCACTTCGCGGTGCCCCGGCGCCTCAGACCAGCTGGTGCGAGGCGTGGCCGGCCGTCTCGAAGGCGCGCCGGACGTTGTCCTCCGAGAGGGCTTCTCTCGCAGGCCCGGTGGCGATCACGGCGCCTGCGAGGAGCATGGCATCATCGAAGCGCGATCGCGCACTCGCGAGGTCGTGGTGGACGGCGATCACGGTGGTGCCGTCCGCGCAGAGACGGCGGAGGCGCTGGAACAGGGCGTCCTCTGTCTCCGCGTCGACGCCGGCGAAGGGCTCATCGAGGAGCAGCAGATCTGCGTGTTGGGCGAGGGCACGCGCAAGGAAGACGCGCTGCTGCTGGCCGCCGGAGAGTTGTCCGATCGGTCGGTCAGCGAAGGCGCCTAGCCCCAACTCTTCAAGGCAAGCGCGGGCCTCGGAGGCGTGGCTTCGGTGAGCCCCGTCGCGGCGGATCCAGCGAGGAAGGACCCAGTCAAGCTGGCGCGCCGATCCCATCTCGACGACCTCTAGCGCGGTCACGGGGAAGTCCCAGTCCACAGACTCACGCTGGGGTACGTAGGCCACCCGGGCGCGCGCATGCTGGAAGGGTTGGCCCCAGAAGAGGGCCTCCCCGGAGATCGGCTGAAGGGCGCCGATGGCGGCATTCAAGAGGCTCGACTTGCCGGCGCCGTTCGGTCCGACGATGGCGGTCATGGCGCCCTTGCGGGCTTCCCAGGAGATATCCCACAGGGCGGGGACGCCGCGGTATGCCACGGAGAGTGACCGCAGCGCGAGCGGGACCTCGTCTTGGCCGCGGCGGAGGATCATCGGGTGACCTCAGCGTCCGCGAAGCCGACGCTGAGCGCGCCGAGGATGGTCTTCACGTTGGATGCGAGCATGCCCTCGTAGGTCTCCGCGCTCCCAGGCGCGTCTGCATGGAGGACGCCGCCGATCTGGAGATCCTGGCCCAGGGCCCGGGCTCCCTCGACGAGGGCCTTCACGCTGCGCTCGGAGACCGTCGACTCGAAGAAGACGGCGGGGATCTGGCGTTCGACCACGATCTCGACGAGCGCTTCGATGTGGCTCAGCGAGGCCTCGCTGGTCGTCGAGACCCCCTGGATTCCGCGTACTTCAAGGTCGTATCGGCGACCGAAGTATTGGAAGGCGTCGTGGGCCGTCAGCAGCACCCGGTGGGCCCGGGGTAACTCGGCGAAGGAGGCTTCAAAGCGTTGGTCCGCCCTTGTCAGCCGAGCGGTCATGGTGGTCGCTCGAGCGCTGAGGGCCGTGGCGTCGTCAGGACGCCGCTCGGTGAGTTCACCGGCGATGAGCGCCGGCACCCTCGACCAGATGCTCGGGTCCATCCAGACGTGGGGGTCAGGGGCCGCCCCGTCTGAGATCAGCTCGTCCTCGAGGAGGACCTGCTCCGCCACCGCGACGACCTCCACGCCTGAGGCGCCCACGCGCTCCAACGCCTCGGTCAGGTAGCCCTCCAGGTGGAGGCCGTTGTAGAGGACGAGGTCCGCGCCCATGAGCACCTTCACGTCGTCGCGTGTGGGGCGGAACAGGTGCGGGTCCATGTCCGGGCCGAAGAGCGTCGTGACGCTCGCGGTGTCCCCGGCGACCTCCCTGGCGAGATCGCCGATCATCGCCGTGGTGCAGACCACGCGGGGCTGGCGGTCAGCGCTGGCCGGGTCGCTGCCGGAGCAGGACAGCGCGAGCGCCGAGAGGCACAGGAGGAGTTTGGGGTGAGCCATGGGGGAGCCTGCGTGCGAGCCGGCTGCGGGCAGACCATATCCACAGCGTTGTAACCGTTGCTATTAGAACTGGGCGCTGTGCCCCCGCGGGGGAGATTTGTCTCAATATGAGATCAAAGGTCCCCTGCGGGAGCGTCAGGGCCGGTCAACTCGGCGAAGCGAGCCAGCGTCCGTCCGCTGACATGGTGCTCCACGCCCTCGGCGTCGATCTCCGCCGCTTCACGGGGGATCCCCAGGGAGAGCAGGAAGTGGAGCACGACCTGGTGCCGCTCCCGGGATGACGCCGCGAGGGCGCGGCCACCGTCGGAGAGAGCGAGGGGCTGGCGGGGGGGGCTGACAATGAGCCCGTGGCGGCGGAGTCGTGCCACGACCCGGGTGACGGTCACCTGGGCGACACCGAAGCGCTCCGCTAACCAACCGACGCGAGCTTCGCCCCGCTCTCGGACGAGGTCGTCGATGGCCTCGACGTAGTCCTCAGTGAGTTCGTTGGCGTGGGCGACTCGAACCCGCGCGAAGCGCGGTGCCGCATCCTCGGCGAGTGGGCTTGGTGCGGGCGCGGGTTCGTCGGCTCGCGTCTCACCGGCGTTCCTGGCCGCGAAGCGCTGGAACGCCTCGAGGGTCTCGGGGCCCACGTGGTGCTCCATGCCCTCTGCGTCCGCCTCGGCAACTTCTTCGGGGAGCCCCAGCGCGCGCAGAAACTCGAGCACCGCGCCGTGCCTTGCCCGGGAGCGGTCGGCGATCTGTCGGCCCTCCTCGGTGAGCTCGATGGCCTGTTGTTGGCTCGAGCTCACCAGGCCGTCCCGGCGCAGGCGCTCGATGACGGAGCACACCGCCACGTGGCTGATCCCGAACCCCGTGGCGAGGTCACGTACCCGGGCCTCTCCCACGCTCTGATTCAGGTCGTCGATCGCCTCCACATAGTCCTCGACCACCTCCCGGCGATTCGCGCGGCGGACGGCCTCATGCCCGGCTCGGATCTGCTCCATGGAGGGCCGCTCAGGCTCTCGCTTCGGCTGAATGGGGTCGTCGGAGGCGGTGTTCAAGGCTCCATGAGCCTAGCCGACAGGCGGTCCTCCATGGCGCTGTGTCGTGTACGGTCTCCTCGGCAGGAGAGCCATCCATGAATTATCGGAAGATGGGCCGCACAGGCCTCAGGATCAGCAGCGTCTCGATCGGCGGGTGGCTCACGTTCGGTGGGAGCGTCGGGGCGGAAGCCTCGTCCAGGATCCTGCGGCGTGCCGTCGACGGCGGCGTCAACTTCATTGACCTCGCAGACGTCTACTCTGCTGGTGCAGCGGAGCAGGTCGCGGGCGCGGCGATCCAGGGCCTCGACAGGTCGTCGCTCGTCCTCTCCTCGAAGGTGTTCGGTCGGATGGGGGACGGTCCGAACCAGCGGGGCTTGTCGCGCAAGCACATCATCGAGAGCTGTGAGGCCTCGCTGCGGCGGATCGGAACGGACTACCTGGACCTCTACTTCTGCCATCGCTCGGACCCGGAGACGCCTCTCGAGGAGACGGTGCGAGCCATGGACGACCTCGTCCACCAGGGGAAAGTGCACTACTGGGGCACGAGCGTCTGGGCGGCGGACCTGCTCGATGGCGCACACGACCTGTGCGACCGGCGCGGGTTCTATCCGCCCTTGGTGGAGCAGCCGCAGTACAGCTTGCTCGAGCGCGGGATCGAAGCCTCCGTGCTCCCCGCAGCCCGGCGCCTTGGAATGGGCCTGGTGGTCTGGAGCCCCCTGGCCGGCGGGCTGCTCACCGGCAAGTACGACGACGGTCTCCCGCCCGGAAGTCGGGGCGCGGAGACCGAGTGGTTGAACGACAAGCTCGTGGGCGATGTGCGGCCACGCCTCCGGGCCTTCAGTGCGCTGGCCCGCGAGGCCGGGATCACCCCCGCGCAGCTCGCCCTCGCCTGGATCCTGCGGAACGATGCGGTCACCAGCGTGATCACCGGCGCCACCTCCACGGCTCAGGTTGAGTCCAACCTCCAGGCCGCCGAGGTCGCCCTGGACGACGACATGGCACAGCGGATCGAGGCGCTGTTTCCGGCGTGATGGGCGACGAAGGGAGTTCGGGCAGAGGGGCCGCCGTCTGGCGCCGCGCGTCGCTCTCGGTCAGCGCCGTGGCGCTGACCCTGCTGGGGATCGAGCTGTCCGTGGATCGCTTCTTCCCGGTCCTCGGACAGGTCTACGGCCTTGACCAAGAGCTCCTCCACGACACCATCCCGGGTTCGCGCCGAATCCAGCCCATGGAGCCCTCGCGCCTCGGTGAGGGGGATCGCGCTCGGGTGCTGGTGGAGGTGGGCCTGGACGGGTTCCGAGGTGGCAACGGCGAGGCCACAGGCCGCCGTGTGCTCGTCCTGGGCGACTCGTTCGTGATGGCGGAGAACGTGCCGCTGGAGGCCACCTTCGTGCGTCGACTGGCGGACGAACTGGGGGGACGGCTGGGCTGTGATGTCGAGGGCCTGAATGCGGGGCGCTCGGGCTACGGACCCGATCAGTCGTTGATGCTCCTGGAGCGAGAGATCGACACGGTGGCCCCGGACGTCATCGTGTGCGTGCTGTGCGCCCACAATGACGTTGGGGATCTCGCCCGCAACAAGCTCTTCGCGCAGGACCCCCCCGGCGTTCTCCTCCGCTGCTCCCCAAGGATTGGAGTGCGGCTGGTGGACGAATTCGCTCGCCGCGCCGAGCGGGCGAGCGGCTTCGGCCTCCAGCGGCTCGTGCGCTTCTGGAGAGAAGCGCCCGACCGGCAGGCGGTGGACTCGGTGCCGGTCGGGACGATGGACCTGTACCTCGCGGCGCTCGCGGCCCAGTACAACGAGTTCTTCGTGCGCCACGACCTCGAGGTCGTCTCCCTGTTCGAAGACGTGTACGACGCCGACGTCGCGATCCGTCCCGATTCGCCTGCTGTGACGGCGAAGCTGGAGCTGATGACTGCGATCCTTCAGTCCATGGTCAACCTCGCCGTGTCGCGTGACGTGCCCCTGCACTTCGTGGTCGTTCCCTCGGCCGTGGACATGTGCCCGGGGTTCGGGATCCAGGTCGACCCTGCTCGCTTCCCGGGCTACTCGCCGGACCGCCTCGTCAGCCGGTTGGTGGAGGCCGTGGAGGGGGCGGGCGGTCGCGTCACGGACCTGTCGCCGCAACTCAAGGCTGAGGGCCGCGACGCGTGGGTCGGTGGGACCGACATCCACTGGAATGCGCTCGGCCAGCAGGTGGGGGCCAGGAGGGTGGCCGCGGAGCTTCTCCGGCGCCCTGACGTCGAGGCGAGACTCCTCCACGGGGGCTCCGCCTTGCCGCCGGACGGTCGTGAAGGCCTCCGATTCGACCGGTGAGATCCTGCCTGAGGTGAGATCTGCCCCCCCCCGCTGGTTCCGCGCGGCCGATCCCGGTGGGAGGGGAGATCGGCGTGGGTGGGGTGGTACGCCCGACAGGATTCGAACCTGTGACCTTTCGCTCCGGAGGCGAACGCTCTATCCAGCTGAGCTACGGGCGCCCGTTTTAGGGGGCGAGAGCTTAGCGCCCGTGGGGTCCATCGCGCCACAGGCACCCCACCTGAATGGGAGTGGTCGACATTCTGGGGGCAGAATTCGCCCTCACGGCGCCCTGTAGCCCCTGGGGCAAGCGTCCAAAAAAATCGCTCTTGCTGTATCCTGGGGGCTCAGTGAGCCTAAAGGCACGTGGGGAAACGTCCCCGCAACGGCCCGCGCCGCTTCCGTATGAATCTACGTCACGCCAGCACCCATCCGAGCCGAGCGGCGCGTGAGGCCGCCTCTGAGAGCCTGGGCGTCACCCCCAGGTGGGTCGGTGTCGGGTCCGCGCTTGGTGCTGGGGTCCTGCTGATGGCTGCCACGGAGTCGGTCCTCAACCCGGTCGAAGCGGCCGGCGTGCCCGTCACGGAGCTCAGCGCGACCACGGGTCTGGTGGACTACGACGGCGACGGCCTGTCCGACGATCAGGAGAGGGTCCTCGGGACCTTCCCGTTCTTCGACGACTCGGACGACGACGGCTTCACGGATGGGGAAGAGGTGGCCCGGCAGTCCGACCCGCTGGACTTCTACTCCGTGCCCCTCATCGAGGAGGTCAGCGCCAACCTCACCGCGCGCGGTGAGGAGAGCGCAGCCCTGCTGGTGTTGGTGATTTACGAGCCCGCCGGAGCTCTCGGCCAATCGTTCGTTCGGCTTGGAGCACTTCGGGGAGGTCAGGTCGTCAGCGTGCCGCTGGCGCGCTTCTCCTCGTTGATGACCTACACCAGTCAGATCACCTCCAGTGGAGGTCAGCTGATCTGCGCCGAGTTGCCGATCCCGCCCAACTTCCTCGAGGCGGCCGGCGAGGTCACCTTCTTCGTAGCGGCAGGGGACACCGTCTCGCAGTCCTATTCAGCGGCCGCCAAGGTGGACGTCTCCTCGGTCGGTGGGGTCCCGCTGATGCGTCGGACCAGCGTGGCTCAGTCTTCGCTCCAGGCCAGTCAGGGGGGCGGCAGCGTCCGCCAGCCGATTCCGGGGAGTGCCTCCCCGAGCATCCCGAGCAACTGGGTGCCGGGCTCGATCTGCTTCCAGCGCTCTGCGGTGGTCGGCGGTAACGGGCCGATCATGCTCCACCAGATCATCGAGGCAGATTGCCTTCAGGGCTGGGACACATTCTGCGTGTCCGACTGCAGCGCCGCGCTCGGCTCCACCTACGAGACCATCGATCCAATCGCCCTGATCGGCGGCTGAGCGCCGCGCCGCCCCGGCGCAGATTCTCACCACTGGACGCCCTCGGAGTCTGCGCCGGCCCCGGACCGCCTCTGGCTCTGGCGCAAGGCGGACGGTCTGCCCCGCCCGTGGATTCGCGGTCTGAGTCCCCCTGGCGGCGCTCTGACGCCGGTTGCAGCGCCGGGGCAGGCCGAATTCAGGTCGGCGCCGACTCGGTGTCATGCGACGCCCGGGTTTCAAGGCGGCTGACGCGCCCGGGCCTAGCTTGAAAGGACCTCAAAGGAGCTCATCGACCTGGAACCCTCAGAGCGCCGCGAGCGTCTAAGCTTGGTGTAAGCATGTCTGGACCGCTCAAGAACGACCCTGATCACGATCTGATCCTTCAGTGCCAGCGCTCGCTGGGCGAGGGCTTCGGCGGGGCCTTTCGTCAGGTCTACGAGCGCTACAAGGATCGGGTCTTCAACGTCTGCTTCCGGGTCACTGGAAACGCGACGGACGCGCTGGACGCGTCGCAGGAGACCTTCGGGATCGTGCACCGCAAGATCGGCGCCTTCCGCTTCGAGTCGCGCTTCTCGAGCTGGGTCTACCGGATCGCGGTCAACGCGAGCATCGATATCAAGCGACGGGCCGCGGCTCGGTTCCAGGTCTCCCTTGAGGGGCTGCAGTCTCCCGCAGGTCGGGATGGCGGCGGATTTGACGTGGAAGACGAGCGGACCGAGGCGCCCACCGCCTTCGCCTCTCGCCACGAGCTCGAGCAGGACATTCAGAGGGCCATCGATAGGCTCTCGCCCAAGATGCGGACGATCGTCGTTCTCCGTTACCTGGAGAGCCTCAGCTATGACGAGATTGCCGAGACGCTGATGATCTCCCTCGGAACCGTCAAGTCCAGACTCTCTCGCGCTCACGCCGCCCTGGACCGTGAGCTCACTCCAATCGTCGATCGTCACTTCATTCACGAAGAAGGGCGCTGAAGTCTGCCTGGTCCTGCCGATCTCGCTTCTGTCGCGCCTCACCTCTCCATGTCTTCCTCTCCCGATCCCCAGGACAGCCGCCTAGAGCCGGTGTTGCCCGAGGCTTGGCTCTGCGAACTCTTCGCTCCGTCCGGAGCTGGGGCGTCTGCCTTCGGTGGCGGAGCTGATGAGCGCCCCACCCAGGGGCAGCTGTCGGCGTTGAGGTCGGCCGAGGGGCACCTGCGCGCCCTCCGTTCACTCCCGCGTCTGCAGGCTCCTGAGGAGCTGGATGGGCGCGTCGTCGCGAGCCTCGAGGCTGGGTTCAGGCAGGATCGCGCCGCGGGGCTCGTCACTGGCCTGCAGGCGCACCCCGCGCCTGAGGAGCTCGCTGGCCTGGTCGAGGGTCAAGTCGAAGCCAACCTGAAGGGCGTCGGGGCCCCCGCGGTCCTCGAACGGCTGGTCGAGGAGCGCGTCGAAGCGTCGGCAGAAGGCATGGTCCGGAGCATGGCCGGCCGGCTGGACCGTAAGGTCGCCCCCTCGGAGCTGGACGGGCGGGTGCTCGATCCAAGTTCTGGCGTTGTGGCCGCGTCGCCGTTCCGGAGGCGGGTGATCCGTCGGTTCGCGGTCGCGGTCAGCGCCGCGGCGCTCCTGGTCGCCACTGCGAGGCTGGTTGGGCCCCTCGGCGAGTCGGCCTCTGCCAACCCGCCGCTGAACATCGTCCGGGTGCAGTCCCTGGACGCGGTGAGCGCCTCGGCGTTGGACCGTGCCTTCCTGGCATCACTGACGGGCGAGTACCCAGGGGGGGCGCGGTGAGTTTCCAGCGCTTGGCCCTCGGCCTGCTCTCGTTCGGGGTCCTTTCGCTGGGCCTGACCGCCTGTGGCGTCGGCCCTGCTGGCCCGGATCAGGGAGACCCGCCCGCGATCTCGGAGTCCTCCAGCGGATCTCTTCCGCCGTTCATGAACCTCGTGGAGCGGTCAAAGGACAACACCGCGTTCAGGGGGACGCGCAGGGTCCGGGTGGTTCGGGACCAGAACGTGATGGAGGTCCTCGAGGATGTCGGAGCCAATGGTTCCGGCGCCTTCGCGGTGGAGCTCCTGGATTCGGTCTCACTCCTCCCTGACACCGACCCCCTGAGCTTCCCGCTGGTCCATGAGAACGCCGCGCGCTTCCATTGGCAGATGCGCGACTTCCGCGTTTGGAGCCTGCAGCAGGCCTGCGGAAGCTACTCGATCAACGTGCTCTCAGCCCCGCAGCCTGTGGCAGGGATTCAGTGCGAGCGCGTGGAGTTCGTGCGCTTCGTGAGCCTCGGCGAGCGGCCTGGGCACTTCGAGGCCGACATCGACCCGACGACCGGGTTTGTCCTGGCCTGGCGTGAGTTTGATGGGTCCCAACAGCCCATCATCGAGTCGGTCTTCGAGACGTTCACCTATGGCGGGGACACGTCCGACCTCAACCTCCGTGAGCGTTCGTTCCCGGCTCAAGCGCTGGACCTCAACTCTGGGCTCGCGGCTCAGGTCGGCGCGGAGGTCTTCGTTCCGGACGTCTTCCCGCCGGGCTACGAGCTGTACGGCGGAGAGCTCTTGACGATCCCGAGCCAGCCCTCGTTGACCAACTCCTCGATCCTGCAGCCCGGGCCTTGGGTGCGCTTGATCGCCACGGACGGACTGCAGACCATCAGCTTCGCGCACTCGGCCCAGCAGACCATCGTTAGCGCCACGCCGGGCGACCTCCGGGTCACCTCACTTGGCGATTGGGAGGTGGGCTTCGGCGAGTTCGGCGGGGTCCGATTTGTCGTGGCCGGTCGCGTGAAGGTGACGGGCCTCGCGAGCATCGTTCAGTCGGCGTTCTGACACCACGCTCAGAGCCCTCCCTTGAGGTGCCCTTCAGCGGTCCCCTCCAGGCTTCGCTTCCGGGTTCGCTTCCGGGTTCGCTCCCAGGTTCGCGGCAGGTCCCGCCCCTCCCTGAGTCCGTCCTCCGCGGGCGCGCTCGCGGGGTGCTTCTCAGCTCGACCTCGTGGACAGGTCGGGCCACTTGGGCAGGGCCAAGCGCCTTCCACCCCACGCCGGGACAGATCCCGGTTCGAGGCAATGGGCGGCCCGTGGAGGGATTAGAAAGCCGTCTCGATGGTCTTGCGACCCAGGCTCGGGGGCAGGGTAGATTTGTGTGCGTCGGGAATGGTCCCGTGCGCACCAAGCACTCCCGACCACGCTGACGATGTCCGAAGAGCCCTTCAACGAAACAGACCTTGAGTCCCCTGAGTACCGGGAGCGTCTGATGCGCAAGCTCAACACTCTGATCGCGGTCCTTGAGGTGGCGAGCGCCAAGGTGAAGCGGTCGCTCGACGGTCCTGATCCGGACATGGACCGGCTGATCAAGATCCGCACCAACCTCTCGAGCACCCTGGAGGTCTGCAAGCGAGCGCGCCGCGCGCTCCAGCGCCGGGAGAGTCTGCCTGAGGGGCTTCCCGAGAACCTCGCCGAGGTCGTGCGCACCGCGGGCAAGGTCAAGCGCTTCCCGAAGCGGCTCCCCTTGGGTTCCACTGCTGAGATGAGCTCCTCCGAGGAGCGCAAGCGCTTCGAACACATGGGGCGTATCACGCCGTCCGACCTCCGAGGGGTCGATCTGGACCAGCTCGCCATTAAGCTCCAAGGCTGAACCCTACCGGACCTGTGATCCTCTGTAGGATCCAACCGCGGCGCGGGCCCTCCACCGTGGAGGCTCGCGCCTCTCCATAGGCGGGCCCCTCCCGCCGAGCTCACGCTTCGATGCAGTTCAACTCCTGGATCTTTCCGCTCTTCTTCGCCGTGGTGTACGCGGTGTACCTGGGGTTGGGACCGCGGCGTTTTCGGTCGCAGAACGCGCTGCTGCTCGGGGCTAGTTACCTGTTCTATGGGTACTGGGACGCGCGCTTCCTGCTGCTCCTCGGGATCTCGACGGTCCTCGACTTCCTGATCGGCGGGCGGCTCGATCGAACGGGCGACGAGCGCGTTCGGAAGCGCTTGGTGACGCTCTCCGTGGTGATCAACCTCGGGATCCTCGGCTTCTTCAAGTACTTCGACTTCTTCATCGACAGTACCGCCGAGCTGCTCGCAGCCCTGGGCTTCTCGGTGCACCTGCCGACCCTCCGGGTGCTGCTCCCCGTGGGCATCAGCTTCTATACCTTCCAGACGCTGAGCTACACGATCGATGTGTATCGGCGCCGGATGCCAGCGACGAGAGACTTCCTCGGCTTCGCGCTCTTCGTGAGCTTCTTCCCGCAGCTGGTTGCGGGTCCCATCGAGCGGGCGGCGCGCCTGCTCCCGCAGATCGAGTCGCCGCGAGAGGTCACGGCGAGCAAGGTGCAGGCGGGCCTCTGGCTGCTGGTCTGGGGTTACTTCAAGAAGACGGTCATCGCTGATCAGGCCGCGCTCGTGAGCAATCCGCTCTTCGGCGAAGGGTGGGAGACCCTGCAGGGGCTGGAGCCGTTCGTGGCCGTGCTCGGGTTCACGATCCACATCTACTGCGACTTCTCAGGCTACTCCGACATTGCGCGCGGGCTCGCCAAGTTGATGGGCTTCGAGTTCCTGCTGAACTTCCGGCTGCCGTACCTGGCGACCGGCCCCAGTGACTTCTGGCTGCGCTGGCACGTGAGCCTCTCTACCTGGCTGCGTGACTACCTGTACATCCCCCTCGGCGGGAACCGTGGTGGGCGAGTCTCCACATACAGGAATATGTTCGTGGTGATGGCGCTCGGGGGACTCTGGCACGGGGCCGCGTGGCCCTACATCCTCTGGGGGAGCTACCACGGGGTACTCCTCGTGATGGAGCGCATCTGGGCGGACGCCCGCGGAATCGACCCCAGGCGCCCCCTGTCCCTCGCGGGTGAGTGGACCCGGATCGTGCTCTTCTGGCCCCTCATGCTGATCGGCATGGCCGTCGTCCGCTGCACCTCGGTGGACCAGTTCTGGCACCTGTTGACCCACCAGTCGTTCCTTTGGACCGACCGCGCCGCGGCAGGCCTCGCGAGCCTGGCCTACTTCACGTGGCCATTGGTGGTCATCCAGCTCTTCCAGCACAGCACCAGGGACCTCCTCGTGCCGCTCCGGCTGCCCCTCTTCCCGCGCGCACTCCTCTTCGCCGCCCTCATCCTCGGGATGTTGGTCTTCGGCGTTCGCCAGCCCGTCGAGTTCTTCTACTTCCAGTTCTGATGGCAGGGATCGATCGAGTCGCAGGCGAGCAGGAGCACGCCACCGGAGCACGGGGCCTCGGCCTGATGCTCGTCCTCGTCGCTGCCCTCGTGCTCGGCGTCAACGCCGCGGCGATTCGGGTCTCGCCCGTGAGCGAGCGGACGTTCGACGGGCGGACGGTCGCGACGAAGTGGGCCCTCGCGAGCGCCGGCGCCCCGGCGGGGGGGGTCGTGGCGATCGGCGACAGTAGCGGCAACTTCGCCGTGGACACGGCCGTGCTGGAGGAGAGCCTCGGTGTCGAGGCGCGGAACTACTGCACCTATGGGCGCTTCCTGAACCTCGGCGCCGGCTGGTTCCTCGATCGCGCGCTCGAGGGGGCAGAGACGCCGCCGTCCGTCGTGCTGGTGGTCATGGGCTCTCGGACGTTCGCGCTCGAGGCGGACGGCTTCACCCTCGCCAGCATCCCTGCGCCGGTGGGCGGGTGGTCCGGTCGTATCCCCTACGTGGCCTTGGGCGCGGCGGAGGCGCTCCAGCTCGTGGCGGCCCGGCTCTTCCCCCTCTACGCCCAGCATCGGAGCTTCGAAGGGGGCATCCGAAAGGGCTTCTGGCAGATCGACGGGAGCCGGCTGCCTATCCGGCCGGGGGGCACCTCGGTGCTGCCCCGCGCCTACCCGAACGGGATCGCGCCCTTCTCGGAGAAGGTGCTGGCTGAGATCGAAGCCATGGGCGCGGGGCCCATCCCCTCGAGCCGCGATCGAGCCGCCATGGAAGGCCTGGTCCGAGCCGCGGAGGAGCGCGGCTTTGACCTCGTCTTCGTGGACGGCCCGGTCTGGGAGGGCCTCGCGATCAGGGAGGAGCACGCGGCCTTCATCTCCAAAGTGCACACCTTCATGGATGAGCTCTGCGCAGGATCCACGCGGGCTCACAGGCTCCCGGGTGGGCTGCAGCGCTTCCCCAAGGAGGTGCTTGAGAACCCCTTCCACCTCACGGCGGACGCCGCCGCGGCTTACAGCCGTGAGCTGAGCTCGCGGCTGCAGGACCTCGGGCTGCCCCGGTAAGGGCCTCATTCAGGGCCGGTCGGAGGCTGCGCGGCCTCCCGGACGTTTTCCCGTCCAGCCCGGGTCACTCCTTGCCGATCAACCCTGCGGGCGCGCAACCCCGGGGGGGGTGAGCGCGCGAACTCTCGCGAGGGCCACGCAGATCGATATGAAGGGAACCGGATTCGCCACTCTTGTGGCTGCCGTCGCGATGACGGCAGGCCTCGCTCCTGCCATTGATCAGCAGCATGCGGCCGCGGTCGTTCTCCCCGCCACCAGCGTGGCGTCTCCATCGGGGAAGGTCCGGGTCACGGTGGTGGAGGGAAGGGCGAACGCGCCCCTCGCGCTCTCGGTGCGGGCCCTCGTCGTCCAGCCTGGCGCGCTCGCGTCCTGGGTCACGCTGCCCTTGACCGAGATCCCTCAGCGATTGATCGTTCCAGACGATCAATCGATCCTCTGCGTCGAGGGTCCCTCGGGATCCAGGCGTGTCGTCGAGCTTGATCTCGGCGGGAAGGTGCTGCGGAGCCAATCGCTCACCTCGCTCCTTCCCGACGCCGGGAGCTTGACCGCGCCCGGCTCCATGGACCTCGTGTTCTCGGACTCCGGTCCCTGCCTGGCGGTGGAGTTAGGGCACCACGAAGCCGCCCTGATCGGGGTGGGGGCGGCGCACGCCGGAAGGTTCGAGGTCTGCTCGATCATTGCCTACGGTTCGCCGCAGCAGAGCGTGGCTGACTGGCTCCGCAAGAGTCGGGACCTGCTGCGTACGGGGGACGATGTCGGGGCACGCGTCGCCCTCGAGAGCGCGAGGCGCGACCACCCCACGGACCCTCGCGTCTACCAGCAGCTCGCGCGGCTGCACGAGAGCGCAGGGGATCCCATGGCGCAGCTCCACTGCCTCCAAGAAGGCCTCCTGAAGAGCCACGGTGCGTCCGGACAGGCCATCACGAACGACTGGCAAGTTGGGACCCCGGAGGCCCGCCTCGTGGTGGAGCTGGTGGAGACGACAAGGCAGGTGCACGGGGACGCTGAGGCCAGCAGGACCCTCGGAGAGGCCCTCACCCTCTACCCGTGCATGGAGCAGGCGGTGATCCTGCGCGCGGAGCTCCTCTTCGCCTCGGGCGGGCCCGACGAGGCCATCGCCTCGCTGGAGCGTGCGCTCGCGGCGTTGGAGGGGAGCGACGAGTCGAGCGCAGCCATGCATGACATCGGCCGCTTCTTGCAGGAGCAAGGGCGCGATGAGGAGGCGCTCACCTACATGAACAGGGCGTTCCAAAAGGGAGGCTTCTCCGAGTTCCTCATCCGCGACATCGCCGAGCTGCATCTCCAGGCGGGTCAGTCGACCCTCGCCGCAAGGTGGCTCACCAAGCTCGCGGACCACTGGGCGTCCGTGGCGAACGGGAGCTCGGGGGTAGACCGCGCTCTGCGTGGGCACCGGCGGCTCGCGGAGCTCCGACGGGAAATCGAGGCGCTCGAGGGCTCAGGCGCAGAAGTGACCGACCCCTGAGGGGGTTCAGGAGCCGAGGACCGACTCGACCGCGGCCTCGACAAGGTCGTCACGCCGCACTCCACGGGCCTCACCCTCGTAGCTGAGAATCAGGCGGTGCCTCAGGGCGGGCGCGGCCACCGCGCGCACATCGTCCTTGCTGATGTTCAGCCGATCGGCGAGGAGGGCGCGCGCCTTTGCAGCGAGGAGGATGGACTGCCCGCCGCGCAGGCTCGACCCGTAGCGGACGTGGGAACGGACCACCTCCGGGGCGGTCGCATGATCCGGGTGTGTCGCGAGGATGATGGACGCGACAGCCTCCACGACGTCGGAGGGCGCTGCGACCTCGCGGACCAAGGCCTGCAAGCGGAGCCACTCCTCGACCTTGAAGAAGGGCGGGGCAGCCTCCACGGACCCGCCAGTGGTCACCGACAAGATCGTGGACAGGTTGGCGTGGTCGGGGAGTTGAAGCTCGAGCTTGAACAGGAAGCGGTCGAGCTGCGCCTCGGGCAAGGGGTAGGTGCCCTCCATCTCGATCGGGTTCTGGGTGGCCACCATGAAGAAGGGCGGCGCGAGGGGCAGGGTCTTCCCGTGCAGGGTCACCTGCCGCTCCTGCATGGCCTCGAGCAGGGCGCTCTGGGTCCGAGGCGTCGCACGATTCACCTCGTCTGTGAGGAGCACATTGGTGAACACTGGCCCCTTCTCGAAGTCGAAGGACCTCGCTCCAGATTCGTCGTCCACCCGCAGGACCCGCGTGCCGAGGACGTCGGATGGCATGAGGTCTGGCGTGCACTGCAGCCGCTGGAACTTCAGGTCCACGGCGTCCGCGAGCGCGTGGACGAGCGTCGTCTTTCCGAGCCCGGGCGCGCCCTCGAGGAGGACATGGCCCCCTGCCATGAGCGCCAGGATGAGGAACTCCACGGTCTCCTCTTGGCCGAAGAACTGGCTGTTCAGGCGCTCTTGGAGCTGTCGAGCAGAGGCCCGGAGGCCCGCGATCTCCGCGTTGAGTCGTTCGGTTTCGGTCACGTGTTCTGCGGGCTATGAGCGGTCATGCTGCGGGGGCGGCTGGCTGGCGGGGCCGTTAGCGGCGCCGCAGCCACAATAACCCGTGCGGCTGGCCTGGTCGCGTCCACGCTCAAGGTCTCCCCCTCACCTTCGCACGCAGCGCCTCGGAGAGGTCCCTCGTCTTCTGCTCTGCGCACCCCTTCCCATCCAGGTGCTCGGAATGCATCTTGGGGTGATGGCGGGCGCACAGGACGACGTTGGCACCGAGGTGCTCGAGGCCGACACCGAGACCGCGGCTGCTCCGGTCGCGGAGCGGCGCCTCGGCCGTCTCTGGCGGGTCATCTGTCACGACGACCCGCACACGACGATGGACTTCGTGGTGGACGTCTTGGTGACGGTCTTCCGGCAGCCCTCACCCCGTGCCTTCGAGCTCATGCTCAGGGTCCACCACGCGGGGAGCGCGCTCATCGGGTCTTGGCCCGAGTCGGTGGCCCGCAAGAAGGTCGCGCTGGCGCAGGCGAAGGCGCGGGTCGATGGGTTCCCGCTCACGTTCTCTGTCGAAGAAGACGACTGATCCTCCCCAGGGACAGGGAGGAGGCTCGCGCAATGAGCGCCCTCTTCCTTGCCGCCGTCCAGAGCATGACCACCCCCTTCGTTCCCATGCAGCGGTCGTGGTCCGTGGCCGCACTCTTTGAGGGGCTGGGTCGAGACTCGGTGACCTGCGCGCCGGCCGAGGCGAGGGCGGCCGAGCCGCGGCTCTGGATCGACCTCGCTGCTGAATGGGACGCGCGCCTGCTGGAAGCCTTCATCCTCGAGCGTGACCGGGGCCTGTCCGCCGACTTCCTCGCGTTCCTCGAAGCCTGGGCCAGGGATGAGGAGCGACATACCGAGGGCCTGCTGCGCCTCTACTCGCTGGTGACTGGTGAGGATCAGGCGTCCGTGCGGGGGCGGCTCATGGAGCGGAGAGGCGACTTTCGCGCCGTGGAACCCCTCCTGGAGGACGAGTTCCAGCTGCTGGTCTTGTTGGCGTACGACGAGGCCATGAGCACCGCTGGCTACCGCGAGGACATCCCCTTCTATCAATCCCTGGGACCCTCGGCCTTCGGGCGGTTGCTGCGCGAGCTGAAGAATGATGAGGCGGTGCACTACCGCAACGCCGTGGAGCTCCTCGTGCTCGCCCACAGCGACCGGGTCGAGGAGGTGCCGCGCGCGGTGGAGCGCGTCGTCCGATTCGACGAGGCGCAGGCGGAGTACCAGGCGACGTTCGTGCTCGACCACGCCACGGACCATTTCGATGCGGCGACGATGGAGCGCGTCGGGCGCTCCGTGGTGCGCGCAATTCAGCGCCGGATGCGGGCGGCGCTTGAGGCCTAGCGGAGGAGGAGCACCGCGACGGTCACCCCCGCCTGGACGAGGACGAGGGTCAGGCCGAGCCGCACCTCTCTGCTGGAGGACCCCTGCCGGTTGAGCCAATCAGCGACCCCAAGAGCGCCGGCGGGGATGAGGTAGGGGGCGATCGGTTGGAGTGCGGGAGAGCCAGCGGCGATGGGCGCGAGGAAGGGCAGGCACCAGGCCACGATCCAGGCCGGTGCTCGGCGAGCCTCGATGCTGCGTTGAGCGATGATGAGCTGATAGACCCCGAAGAGGGCGACACCGAAGCCGATCGGCGCGGCCTTGAGCCACCCGAGCCACGCGGCGGGGTCCGGACCGATGGCCCCCGCCAGCGCGCGAGACACGAGGTGATCGACCCTGAGAGACTCGGCCGGCCCGGAGAGCCCGACGGCGATGGACATCATGAGCACGACCACGACGGAGAAGGCCGTGACCTGTGCCTCGCGGCGGTATGCAGGGTGCTGGGCCACCGCCCAGGCCGTCGCAGGGACGAGGAGGATCAGCTCCATGTGGAGCATGTACGCCACACCGAAGCAGACGATGGCGCGCCATTGGTACCCGCGCCGCATGCCCTGCTCCTGTCGAAAGAGCGACCAGAGGAGGAGGCTCGCGCCGAACATGCCCGGCGCGTAATCGATGGGTGAGGTCGCCCCAATCCAGCTGTAAGGGGTCGCGAAGGCCGCGATCGCCGCAGGGAGGCTCGCCGTCCGGCGGAACCCGAGGCCGCGGAGAAAGGCGAGGGTGAGGGTGAACGCCCCGCCGAGGAAGAGCGCGGCGAGGACGAGGATGGCGCTGGCGCCGTCGAGGTCGCTCACGGTCTGGAGGAGGCCTGCGCCGAGCGGGTAGAGGAGTCCTTGGGTGACCTCCTCCTCGGTTCCGGCGAGGAGGCGGGCGGCCTCGCCTCCGGCGGTATAGGGCGACCCGGAGGGGAGCGCCATGGCGAAGGCGGCCACGAGCAGGCCGTACCCGAGGTCCTGGATGCGCTGTCGTTCCTCCAGTGCGTTCAGGGTTCGGCGGAGCCTGCGCAGCAGGCGTCGCCGCCGCGGAGGGGCGGTGTCCGCTCGGCGTCGTTCAGTCTCCATCGTCACCCGTGACCGGCTGCCCCGCCGCTGCCGTCCCCTGTCGTCGGCGCACCTCGCCTGTCATGGAGTCGAGGGACCATTGCGCCGCCCCGTCGCCATCGAGGACCAACACGCGCCCTCCGGATCCCGCCGGGAGGTGGTCTTGGACCTGGGCGCCCAGACGGCGCCGGATGAGATAAGCGTCGTCGGTGTCCAGGTCCTCTACGACCACCGTGTCGCTTACTTCCACGTCTCCCGCGCCCGTTGCAGCAAAGCTGTCCGTGTCTGCCGGCGCCCAGGCGATCGCCGCGACGATCAAGCCGGCCTGCACTGTGCCGAGCATGGCGGCCCATCGCAGCGCGCCATCTGGCCTCGCGCGGCGCGCCAGGGCGTTCGCGATAAGGATCGCGAGGCCGGGCACCAGGGCCGCGCCAGCCTGGGCCCCCGCGAGTACGGCGACGACGGCGCTCAGGACCAGCCAGGCCACGAGCCAGAGCGGGGGAGGGGCCTCCTCTTCTTGCCTGGCCCAGCCCAGGGGCACCACGAGCAACGCCCCGCCGCCCAGCAACGCGAAGTCCACCCACCGCCCGAAGATGACCTCGTTGGCCTGGACCGCGGCCGCCCGGGACATGCCGCACAGCGCGAGGAGCACTCCGGCTGCGAGCCCCACCCGGACCATGTGCCCGGTTCGGCCGCTACGACCGGCGTCCCGCGGCGCGGCGATCGCGGCCAGGAGCAGGGTGCTGCCGAGGGCGACCACGGCGCCGTCCGAGGGGAGGCGACCGTGCATCAAGAGCAGCGGCGACATCAGCGCGAGGAGCGCAGAGGTGAAGGCGACCCGGCCGCTGAAGCCGGCCGCCCTGAGGGCGAGCCCAAGGGCGGGGAGCGTGGCGCCAAGGGCCACCGCCGACATCAAGAAGGCCGCCGCCTCGATGCCGACGCCACTCCGCCCGACGGCGGCCAGGCTGGCGTGGAGGGGCGCCAAGGGCCCTGCGCTCGTCGCTGCAAACTCGGTGGTCGAGCGAATCAAGACGTCGGCGATGGGCGTCCCTGCGGCGACGAGCGAGATCCCGATGCCGGTCATGAGCCATGCCTTGGTCGGGACCTCGCGGTCGCGCCAGTCCGAGCGGGCTACAGCCTCGAGCAGGTCCTCGCGCGGAAAGAGGTTCCCGTCGTTCGCGATGTCGAAGGAGTCAGAGTTCACGGGCGGTCAGCCGAGGAGGTCGGTGAGGAGGTTCTCGTCGAGGTGAACCCCCATGATCACGTCGCCCTCTCGTCTTGCGAGCACAAACTCTGGCGCACCAACGACTCCCTTCTTGTCATGCCGGAGGCCGTGCAGCAGTGCCTGAGGCGAGAGCTCGCCTTGCAGGCTATAGGCCTCGCGTAGGTCCGCCAGGGAAGACGGCAGGCCCGCTCGGTCAAGGGCTCGCAGGGTCCGGGCGGTCAAGGCAGCAGGCGCGCCGCTGGAACGCTCGGCGGCCCGGGCGGCGAGGGACAGACCGACGGCGACGGCGACTCCGTGCGGGACGCGGCCGAAGCCGGCGGCGAGCTCGATGGCGTGCGCAAACGTATGCCCGAGGTTGAGGACCCGGCGGCTTCCACGCTCCTCTGGGTCGGCGGCGACGATTCGTGCCTTCACCCGCACACAGACCTCGACCACCTCAGCGAGGGCGGCGGGGTCTCTTTGACAGAGTCGGTCCAGGCGCCGCTCCACGAGCTCGAGCGCCTCCTCTCCGCCGATGATGGCGGTCTTGATGACCTCTCCGAGCCCGCTCCTCAGCTCCGCGTCGTCGAGGGTCTCGAGCAGGCGGGTGTCGCACAGCACGGCGGCGGGGTGATGGAACGACCCGGCGAGGTTCTTCCCGGAGGCGAGGTTGATCGCGGTCTTGCCGCCGACGGAGGCGTCCACCTGGGCCAGGAGCGTGGTGGGCACCTGGAGGACGGCGATCCCGCGCTTGTAGAGTGCGGCGGCGAGGCCGCCGAGGTCGCCGACCGTCCCGCCGCCATAGGCTGCGAGGACCGAGCCGCGAGACAGACCGGAGGTCGCGCAGAACTCCAGGACGCGCCCGAGACCCTCGAGGGTCTTGAGCGACTCGCCGGCGAGGACCTCCAGGGTCGGGGCAGCCTTGAGGAGGGGGCCGTGGAGGGCCACCACGCGTTGGTCAGCAAGCACGGCCACGCGGTCCCGCCCAGCGGTGAGGTCACCCGCGCTCGCGGAGGCACCGGCGCCAACCAAGACCTCGTAGGCGTGGCCCTCGAGCGAAATCGAGACGGAGTTCATCGGTGGAGCGCCGCGGCCTCAGACGGCCTCGGCCTCCTTGTTCTCGCGCTTCCGGCGGCGCAGGACCATCTCCTCCTGGAGGCGGCGGCTCTTCCGCCGATCCGCGCGCAGCAGCATGAAGATGACGAAGACCATCAGGATGGTCGCGCCCACCACGAGGTAGGCGATCGGCGCAACGGGGTTCGAACCCTTGAGCTGGAAGACCTCCAGGTCATGGAGCACGAAGACGGGCGACCGGCGAGGCTCGCCGGCGAGGTTGGTGTAGAGGATGTTCCGGAAGAAGTACCCCTTGGCCTCCACGTAGCGGTGCGCGTCCTCTGCGCCCTTGAGGCCCTTCGTGCGCAGCAGGTCTCGGCGAGCGAAGGGGCCGATCCACTTGATGGTCTTGACCGAGCCCTTCCAGTTGTTGTTGCCGATCCAACCCTCGGTGACCCGGTCGAGCCTGAGGGGGTTGTCATTGACGGTCCGCGAGAACGTATCGAGGTTGATGCTCACCGGGACGCGGAAGGGGACCCCTCGGTACTCCTCACCGTTCTCGTAGATCTGCGTGAGGGCCGCCTGGTCGAGTTCCTTGGCCGCCTCCCAGTCCGTCTCGTCCCCCACCATCTTCGCGAAGGCCATCAGCTCCCACTGTTGGAGGTCGAAGGTGCTCTCATCGAAGGTCATGGCGATCTCATCGTCACGAACCGTCTCGAGGGTCAGCAGCGCACGGGCCAGGTCCTCGGTGATGGCCGGGGTCGACGGCGTCGCGCGGAAGCCGAGGATCAGGGGCCCGCTCGATGACCGGAGTTCGCCGGACCCGACGGCCGCCGGGACCGGGGCGCGGTAGGCCTTGTGGAAGATGCCGTCGACCCGAACATAGTCCCCCGGCCCGATGGACTGCGGGGCCGCGGGGTCCCCCTCGATCTTCGGGGCGTTGGCCACGAGGAAGTACCCGAGTGATCCGTCGTCGGTCAGGAGGCTCCCCAGCCAACCGGACTGGGAGTCATCGGCGCCCTTGCGCTGCGTGACCGCGAGGACCTGGCCCCGGAGGAGGATGGGGTCAAGCCGGTGTCCGGAGGGGTCGTCGAGTAGCTCCTGACTGACCTCGGCGTCCAGGGTCCGGATGCCGTCTTCCTCCAGCGCCTTGCGGGTCTGCAGCCGCGCGTATGAGAAGACCTCCCTCAGGGGGGCGGACTCCAGGAACTCACGCTGGGAGTCGGTGGCGTCCTCGATCTGAGCGAGGACCTCCGGTTGTTCGAAGGGCACCCGCTG